>JAFLUW010000001.1:0-10671 GCA_022508615.1 Prevotellaceae bacterium
CCGGCTACACAGAACTTATAGAGATGAAAAAACTATCTTGTTTTCCCTATTGACAGAGCAAAAGTAGAAAAATTCCCCCCCCTACAAAATTTTTTCAGAGAAAGATGCGTTTTTTTTGAAAAAAATAAGGTTTGCGGGGCTTTTTCGGGCCGTTGTTCCGTCTTTCGCGCCGTCTTTTCCCCTGCGGCCGGGCGCTGCCTATCGCCTGCGGCCCAGAATGCGGAGCAAGTGGAGGAACAAGTTGATAAAGTCGAGATAGAGCGTCAGCGCGCCCAGCAGCGCAATCTTCTCGGCCGTTTCCATGTCGTTTTCGGGCCGGTCGAGCATTCTCTTAATCTTTTGCGTGTCGTAGGCCGTGAGTCCTACGAAAATCAGCACGCCCGCATAGCTGATTATGCTGCTGAGCCCGTCGCTGTGCATGAAGAAATTGACCACCGAGGCCAGTATAAGCCCGAACAGCGCCATGAACAGATATTTGCCCCACGAGGTCAAGTCGCTCTTCGTCGTGTATCCGTAGAAAGCCATGCCGGCGAAAGTTCCCGCCGTGATGAAGAACACCTGCGCCACCGACGTAGCCGTGTAGGCCAGAAAGACCGAAGCGAGCACGGCGCCGTTCACAACGGCGTAGAGCACGAACAAAAGCGTGGCCTGTACGGCCGAAAGGCGGTTGATGGCTGCGCTCAGGCCCAGCACCAGCACCAGTTCGGCCACAATCAGCCCCAGCAGCACGCCCGGCGTGCCGAACACGAGCGCCAGCAGCGACGGGCTCGACGCTACGCCCCAGGCAGTCACGCCCGTAATGGACAGCGCGAGTGCCATCCGCACATAAACCTTGCGCATCAGTGCGCTGAGCGTGACGATGTCCGTCGTCATGCTGTTTCCCGTAGTTCTCTCTGCGTAAAAATCTTTCATATATATAATATGGTGTGAAATTTTCGTCGTTTTGTGCTGCGTTGTCCGTTCCCGTCGGGCGGTTGCGGCCTTTTTCCGCCTTCAGCGGCGGCGTCTGGACGGCCTTGCGCTTTCGCGGGCGCCGGTTGCCGGCTCGCAGCGGGCGGCAAGCCGCGTTTCGCAGGGCGAAAGTTCCACGCGCCGCGCCTTGTAGAGCACGCCCAGCGCCTGTTTGAACGTCTTTTTCGACACGCCCAGCATGCGTCTCACTTCTTCGGGCGCGCTGGCGTCGCCCAGCGGCAGGCTGCCGCCGTTTTCTTCGAGCTTTTCGAGCAATCGGGGCGCAAAGTCGCGTATGCGTCCCAGTCCGATGCGCCCCGCGGCGCAGTCCAGCCGGCCGTCTTCGCGCCGGGCGACGACTTGTCCTTCGAGCTGCTGGCCCGTGTGCAGCGGAGCGGCCAGCGTGCTGTCGTAGACCAGCCCGCGGTAGCGGCCGTCCACGACGACTTTGAAGCCGAGCGCCGTTTTCTGCTGCACGATGAGCTGCACGCGCCGGCCGCGGCCGTAGTTTCGCGGCGCCGGTTCGAGAAAGCGCTCCAATTTGGCTGATGCCGTGATGCGGTAGGTCTCGGGGTCGATATATATGCGCACCAAGTAGCTCCGTCCCTGTTCCATCGGCATTTTCTGCTCGCCGAAGGGGCAGAATAAGTCTTTCATCAGCCCCCATTTCAGGAATGCGCCGCAGCGGTTCACCCATGCCACTTCGAGAAAGGCCGTCTCGCCCACGCGGGCCAGCGGCACTTCCGTCGTGCCCACGAGTCGTTCGCTCTGGTCCAGATAGACGAACACGCGCACCTCGTCGCCGGGGCGCATTTCGGGGCGCACGTAGGCCTTTGGCATGAGAATTTCGCCCACTTCGCCGCCGTCGAGACAGGCGCCGTGGTCGGTGAAGCGCGTGATGCGCAGCGTGTTGTAGTCGCCCAGCCCGATCATGCCTCGCTGCCGGTTTCCGTCGTTTCGTCGGCGGGTATCGTTTCGCCTCCGGGGGGCACGATTTGCCCGTCGACGAGGCTGATGGTGCGGTCGGTCTCGCGGGCCAGCTCCATGTCGTGGGTCACGATGACGAAGGTTTGGCTCAGTTTGTCGCGCAGGTCGAAAAAGAGGCGGTGCAGCTCGGCCTTGTTGCGGCTGTCGAGGCTTCCGCTCGGCTCGTCGGCCAGAATTACGTCGGGTTCGTTCATCAGCGCCCGCGCCACGGCCACACGCTGCCCCTCGCCGCCCGACAGTTGCGCCGGCTTGTGGTCGCGCCGCGCGCTTAGTCCGAGCAAGTCGAGTAGTTCGGCTGCCCGCCGGCGCACGGCGCGCCCGCTGCGGCCGTCGATCAGGGCCGGAATCATCACATTCTCGAGCGCTGTGAATTCGGGCAGCAGCTGGTGGAACTGGAAGACGAAGCCGATGTGCCTCCGCCGGAACTCGGCGAGGTCGCCGGCGCCGAGACGGGTCACGTCCGTGCCGGCAATGCGCAGTTCGCCTGCGTCGGGGCGGTAGAGCGTGCCCATCACTTGCAGCAGTGTGGTCTTGCCGGCGCCCGACGGGCCGACGATGCTCACCACCTCGCGCCCGGCTATGTTCAAGTCCACGCCGCGCAGCACTTCGAGCCGGCCGAACGATTTGCGTATGCCTTTGATGTCGATCATGTCCTTATTTATATAGGGTGCCCTCCCGTCGCGCGGCTCAGTCCTTGCCTTCGCCCGTGCCGGCCAGCACGTCGGCCAACCCGGCCAGCGCCCGGCGGCTCGCGTCGTCGAGACGCGTGCGGATGCTCACCGCCGGCTCCACCACGTCGATGTCCTGCAATTCGGCAAGATAGGCCCGCATGGTGCGTGCGGCCGACGGCGCCCACGAAAAGTTCTCCACGAGGGCCACGCGCCGCTTGCGGTAAGTCTTTGCCCTGAGATGACAGAGGAAATCCTCCATTGCCGGCATCACGCGCCCGTCGTACGACGGCGCGCAGAGCACCATGCGGTCGTATCGGAAGGCATCTTCGACGGCTTCGTGCATGTCGTCGCGCGCCAGGTCGGACAGCGCCGTCGCCACGCCGCGCCCGGCCAGCATCGCTGCCAGCTCGCGCGCCGCCTGCATCGTGCGGCCGTGCATCGAGCAGCAGGCGATGAACACGCCGCGGCTTTCCGGTTCGTAAGCGCTCCACGTACGGTAGCGTTCCACGTAGGGCGTCAGCACGCCTTCCAGCTCAGGGCCGTGCAGCGGGCAGATGCGTTTGATGTCGAGGCTTTCGGCCTTGTCCAGCAGCAGGCTCACGGCGTGGCCGTGCTTGCCCACGATGTTGAAGTAGTAGCGTCGCGCCTCGCAGTCCCAGTCTTGCGGCTCGTGACAGCGTGCGCCGAACTTGCCGAACGCGTCGGCCGAAAAGAGCGTGCCCGTCGCCTCGTCGTAGCTCATGGCCACTTCGGGCCAGTGCACCATGGGCGCCGTGACGAAGCGCAGCGTGTGCGCTCCCAGCGCAATCCGCGAGCCGTCGCCCACCGTTTCGGTGCGCGCCCGCAGCGCTTCGCCTCCGTCGGCGAACTGCGGCAGCATTTCGGCCGCCTTTTTCGTGCAGACTATCCGGCATTGCGGCCACTCCCTGAGCGCCAGCGTCAGCCCCGCGCTGTGGTCGGGTTCCAGATGATGGGTCACGAGGTAGTCGAGCGGCCGTCCGCCGAGCGCAGCGCGCAGCTTTCCGGCCCATTCGTCCGTGAAGCGGGCGTCGACCGTGTCGACGGCACACGTCTTCGCGTCGTCGATGAAATAAGCGTTGTAGGAAATTCCCTCGGGCACGCGATACTGTCCTTCGAAAAGGTCGATCGCAGTGTCGTCTACTCCGATGTAGTGTATCATTTTGCAATAAGTGTTTAGTCGAAAGCCGTCGTTTCTGCCGTCTGCCGTCCGGCGCGGCCGCAGCCGGGCCCGTTCGTGCGGCGTCGCGGGGCAGTTTGCTGCAAAGATAGCCGTTTGCCCGTTGTTTGAGCGCTTCGGCGGCCGTTTTTTTGTCTGCCGGCAGGCTTCGGCGGCCGAAAGGGCCCTTTTTCCGGGCTGTGCGAGCCCCGTCGGCGGGCGGGCGGAAACGAAGTCTGAGTAAGTCTGAACTTACTCAGACTAATTTCAAACTTACTCAGACTTAGTTTGAACTTACTCAGACAAAGTTTTTCCCCTCCCGGCGCCCTGCGTTTTTCGGTGGCGCCGCCGGGCCCGAAAGACGCGTCCCCGCAGCCCTTGGCGGGCGGCGGGGACGCTTGCGTGCGGCAGGTTCGCTGCGCGGTCAGTCGCGCCAGAAGTTGTCCGTGTCGAAGGCGCGGTGGTTGCTTTGGAAGTCGCCGTTCCATTCGCCTTCTCCCGGCGTGATGTCGGAGTTTTGCGAGCCGTCGCTCGTCAGTTGCGAAGCGGCCAGCATGGATTGGGCGGCAAAGCCGAAAGCGCGGCTGCACGGAGTCTTGTATGTTAATTTTTTCATGATGAATGATGTTTTTCGGGTGAATTTTCAGTTTGTTCGCGGTGTCAGCGTGCCAGCATTTTGCGTCCGCCGACGATGTAGAGGCCTTTTGTCGTCTTGTTCACGCGGCGTCCGGCCAGGTCGTAGGCGGTTCCGGCTTGCGCTCCGGCGGTTTCGGTGTGCGCCACGGCCGTTGTCTGCCCTTTGTCTTCGCCGAAAGCGGCCGTGTGTACGGCCAGCGAGCCGGTGTGTTGTTCGCTTATGCGGAAATAGGCGCGCGTGGAGCGCAGCGTCGTGTTTTCGCCGCCGCGCATGATGCGTCCGATGCCGTCTTCCGCAACGGCCACGCCGTAAAGGCCGGCCATGGAGAATTGGGTCTCGTAGTTGCCCGTAAAGGTCACGTCGCCGAATTCGACGCTCTGCGGCCCGCCGGCCGTGACGGCTACGTTTTTGAACGTGCGGCCGGCTTCTACGTCCTCGGGGAACCAAATGAGATAGGGCACGCCGGCTTCCATCTCGCCTTCGACCTCGATGTCCTGCAAACCGCCGAAGCCGCCCTTCACGATCTTCGTGACGGGCGCGAACTGCAAGCCGTTTTCGGCCGAATAGCCCGTAAACTTCTGGGCTGCGGCGCCTGCGCAAATGTCCGAGGCTTTCACGCTGAACGGAAGGCAGATGGTGTTCCACCCGCTCGCGAATCTGCGGTCGAGCACAACGGTTCCGAACGTGCCTTCGGCCGTTGCGGCGTAGTTGTCGTTTTCGGAAATGGTCAGTGACGTGTTGGGAATGTCTTCGAGCGTATATGTCAGCGTGATGCTGCGGATATTGTAGTCGTCAGTGTCGCCGCTGAACGTGAAACCCGCTGTCGAGTTCACCTCGGCTTCGGCTGTGCCGGTGCCGCCGAGCGCAACTGTCTTCTTTCCCTGATTGCCGTTCTCGTCGGTGATGACGAAGGTCGTGCCCCAGCCGGCTTTTACGGTCACTTCGGCCTTGCTGACCACGACTTGCTTTCTTTCGTCCTCGCAGTCGAAAGTCAGCGTGTAGACAACGTTTTTCGTGGCGTCGAGCTGGTAGTATGTGGTGTAGACAGGGTTTAAAAAGCTGCCGCCGGTGCGTTCGCGGTAGGTACTTACGCCGATGCCGCCCGACAGCGTCCATGTTACGCCGTCCTGCGTGAAGACAAGCTGGCCGTTGGCCGTTCCGGCAAAAGCGTCGCTGCCCATCGTGACAGTTTCGGCCTGCGTCGAAAGCGGGAGAAGCAGGCAGAGGAGCGCAAAAATCTTTTTCATTTACCTGAAATTCTAATGTGTTGTCCGTTTTCCCTTTGTCTTTTACGAATAGAAAGAGGCCGCGCCGGCCGGAAATCTGCGTCCGCGCCGGTCGCGGCTTCTTTCTCTTTGTCCGCTCTACTTGACGATGACTTTACGTCCGCCGACGATGTAAAGACCTTGGGTCGTCTTCTGCACACGGCGTCCGGTCAGGTCGTAAGCGGCTTCATCGCCGCCGGCGGTCTGCGTGGCGCCGATGCCCGTCGTTGTTCCGTCTCCGATTTGCTGGAGATTGATGTTCAGCGAAGCGGTCTGCAAGTCGGCGGGCAGCGTGAAGTAGGCCCGCGTGGAGCGCAGCGTCGTTTCGCTGCCGCCGCGCATGATGCGGCCGCGGCCGTCTTCGCAGAGCACCACGCCGTAAAGCCCCGTCATGGGCATTTCGGCCGTGTAGTTGCCCGTAAAGGTCACGCCGTCGTGACTTACGCTCGTCGGCTGGCCGGTCGTGACGGCCTTGTTCTCGAACATGAGGTCGCTGCTCACGGCTTGGGGGAAGAATACGAGATAGGGCTTCCCGGCCTGCATGGTGCCGTTGACGATGGTGAAGTTAAGTCCGCTTTCGGCATTATAGCTGGCGAACTCTTGGGCCGTTGCGCCCGTGCAAAGGTCGCTGGCCGTTACGTCGAACGGCAGGCAGACCGTGTTCCAGCCTTTCACGAAATCGCGATCGAGCACAACGGCGTCGAACATGCCTTCGGCCGTGCCGTCGTAGGTCGTTTCGTCGGAAATGGTCAGTTTCCGCTTGAACTTCACGGTATAGACGTGCTGCTTCTGCCCGTCTTCGTCCGCGTCGACGTTGCTGACGGTGATCGTAGCCGTGCGTGTTGCTTCATCATACGTTTGCGTAGCGGTTGCAGTACGACCGTCGACGGTGTAGCTGAGGCAGTTCTCAGTATAATCTCCTTCAACTTCGTATGTATACACGGTTTTATCAAAATTTTCTACGGCTTCTTCGTTGAAAGAGATCTCATCGAGTCGTGAACGGTAGATAAGTTTGACATTGTCGACGGTGAGCGAAACATTGGCCACAGGCGACTCTGAAAAATAGTCGCCGGCTGCGAAGATGACGTTGATTTTTTCAGGTGTGACGTCGTCCATGCCGGTTTCATAAGTGAAGTCGAGTGTCAAATTGGTGAATTCTTGCTGACTTTCTTGGATGTAGTGTTTGATTTTCGCAATGCGTGCGGCATCTTCTGTTTTGCTGACAACTCCACCTTTTGCAGTGATCGTATCCAAAATGTTTCTGTCACGATCTTGCATGTCAACAACTGTGGGATTGGAGGGATTGCCGATAAGGGCATAAGTAATATTGCCCGGTACGTCCTTTTGTGTATAAGTTCCCTTCCACAAATAGGCTATGACCGACGCAGCAATGTCTGATGAACTCGACTTAGTGCTCTTATAGTCAAAACTGATGGCGTCGGGCTGGAAAGAAAAGGGATATCCGCCAAATGTGCCGCCGTCTTTGTCTGACGGAGTCATGGTTCTAACTTTGGCGGTGGACCAAGGCGTACCCAAAGTCAGATAACCCGGAATGTTCTGGCCTATGGAGGCTTTATTGGTAATGCAGGCGGCTCCGTTTTCATTGGTTACAACGGCGGTACTCCCCGTGCCGTTTGCGCCGATCGTGTTGGCTGCATGCCAACCTTCGCTGCCGATAGCGTTAGGGGTAGATCCGATGCTTCTATTGTTGTTCGTGCTTGTCCAGGGAATGCATGTTACCCAGTTTTCGTCGAATCCGCTGTTGGGGAGTTGCTGTGCACTGGCTGTTATCGAGAGGGCACAACATGTCGAGAAAATAAGTTTCTTCATAAGTTTCGGACTTATTTGATGATTTGTTTCTTCCCGCCGACAATATAGAGACCTTTGGGGAGTTGCGTAGCGATAGCGCGGCGACGGCCGGCAAGGTCGTAGATTTCTTCGGCGCTGCGTGCGGCTTGTGTGGAAGCAATGCCTTCGGGAATGAGGCGTTTGCCCTTGAAAAGGACGTAGATGGGGAAACTCGTATCTTCGTTCAAGACCCAAACGACGGGAATGTAGGCCACGAGGCTGTCGCCTTCGATGTAAGAGCGCGTATGGTCGAGCGAGGCGTCGGCTACAATCTCTGCTTCCGTTCCTTCAAGGAATACGAAACGTTGCGGCGTGTTTTCGCCAAAAGTATAGTGCTGGCCCTCGGCGTTTACGGCGATGCCCGGCAGGCGGATGTCGCCCAACAGCGCGCCGGCAAAGCTGAAATCGTTCAGCGAAAAGACGATTGTGCCGTTGGCTTCGGCCGTAATGTTCACTGTATAAGGTTCGTCGAGACGGGTGTCCTGATCGTAAATTTCGTCGAGCAGCGAAACGTAGAGTTCGCCGGAGTAATCGCCGACGACGGCTTGTGCGGGAGCGTTTTGTGCCTGCATAGCGGCGCAGAGCGCAAAGAGGAAAGAGAGGAGTAGAGTTTTTCTCATTGTATAAAAGGGTTTTGGTTTGTGTTCGTTCGGGGTTCCGGCGGCGCTCAGAAGGCGTAGGCGAAGCCGAGGCTGCCGTAGATGGGATACATGCTGAAACGCACGACGTCGAAGTCGCGCCGGAAGATGTCGTTGAGGCCCCAGTGCAGGGCGATGTTGGCATAGAGGTGCTTATAGGCGCGGAAGTCGGCGCCGACCTCGACTCCCCACTGAAAGCGGCGCAGATCGGACGAAAAGTCGTAGGGCGCCGTGTTGCCGTCGCTGAAAGCGGTGCGGTCGCCCGTGGGATCGCCGTCGCGAAACGTGCCTTCGAAAATGGTGCCTGCGAAGCGGCCGGAGGTCATCACGCTGAAATAGGGGCCGGCAAAGACTTTCCAGCGCGGCGCGGCCTGCCACGTGGCCAGCAGGGGGATGGTGATGTAGGTGTTGTGGACTTCGGTCTTGACGCGTCCGGTCCAGACGCCTTTCACATCGCTGAACACGGCGTTTCCGCTGGGGTCTTTGCTTTCTTCGGTGATGCGCATGCCGTAATTCTTGACCGAGGCGTCGGTCTCCATGCCTTTGGTTTCGAGGCGCAGGCCGATGCGCAGGCCCCATGGCGAACTGCTGAACGTTTTGTCGGCGTCGGCACCTATATAATAGAGGAGTGTGGGGCGGAACGACTCGATGGCACGGATTTCGGCGGGCAGGGGAAGCGGCGACGTGCCGCCGAGTTGAAAGCCGGCGCCGAGACGCACGGTCCAGCCTTTGAGCGCGGCCTGCAAGAGGTTGCGGTCGGTGTCGCGGGCTTCGTTTTTTTGCGCCGGTGCCGCTGCGGCGAATGCGAGTAGGGCTATGGCGAGGAGTGTTTTCTTCATGATGCGGAGTTGTGAGGTGAGCGGGGCGGCGTGCGCCGGGCTGCGGCTGCCTTTCGGCCCGCAGGGGGTGCGGGCCCTTACTGGTCGGGGTCGCCCTCCCAGACGATGTTGAGTTCGTCGGCGTGGAGCGTGGAGCCGACGGCGCCGACGAAATAGGCGCCCTGACGGCTGGACGTGAGCACGACGCTGAGCGCGTAGCCGCCGAGGCGGAGGCGTTCGTAGTCGAAGGTTTTGCCGTTCACTTCGCGGAACGGTTCGACAAATCGCGTCCACTCTTGCGGTTCGCCGGGGTTGTCGATGCGGGCCATGAGAACGATGCGCTCGCTCGTGAGGACGTTGTCGCCGTCGAGCGGCTCGGCTTTATAGGTGGTGCGGCCTTCGGCGTCGGTCTCGCCCGTGGCGGGGAGTTCGTAGAGCACGGCGTAGATGTCGGCCGTGTCGCGCAGCTCGGGGCGCACGTTTCCTTTTTTGTCGGTCATGGTTTCGCCGGCCGTGTAGGTGTAGTAGCCTTCGAGCCGCAGCGGACGGCCGCCCACGACTTCGGGCAGGCCGAACATGGTGGCGCGCAGCGGCTGTGCTACGGCCGTGGCCGTGACGAAGCGGCCGATGAAGAGGTTGCCGGCCGCGATGGGCATGTTGACGCGTTTGCCGAAAGCGCCCGTGTCGCAGGTGCGCAGCCGCACGCCTTTGCCCGAAATGGCGCTGTCGGTGGCTGCCGTGGGATAGTCGTCGTAGTTTTTGCCCACGCCGGTGATTTTGAAGCCGCTGTTGCCCGAGTCCCAGTAGTAGCGTTTGGGATTTTCGGTGTCGACAGGGTCTGTTTCGTACCAACGGTGGTAGGCGTTGTCCTGGAGTTCGTAGTTGTCGAACGTGAGGCGCTTGATGGCGAGCGGATAGTTGAAGGCTACGGTGTAGTCTTTGCTCCACTTGCCGTCGGCCGAGTGTGCGGTGTAGGTTTGGGGCGAATTGAAGTTGCGCACGAGGCCGTTCGCCTCGGTTTCGCGGCCGTCGACCACGGCCGTGAGGCGTGCGCCGGGCGTCAGCGCGAAGCGGGGCGCGAGGGCCGAGCGGTCGGTTTCGCGCTGCACGGTGAACGTGACCGAACGGTTGGACACGGCGGGTGCGCCGTTGAGCCAGGCGGCGTTTTCGCTGAGCCAAGCGGCGTCGACGGCCAGAATGTCGCACTCGGCTTCGGGCAGTTCGTCCTGTATGCACGAGCCGCAGGCGAGCATCGCGGCGAGAAGGCAGAGCAGGTTTGTTTTCATTGTCTTTGTTCGGGGAGGCAAGGGCGCTGTGCGGCTCTTGCGGTTTTTATGCGGTTGCAAAATTACGAAAAAAGCCGCGAACGGCGTGCACGCGGCGCGCAGCGGCGGCGCGAAAGTACCGGAAAAATCGGTACGTCGGGCGGAAATAACGGTAGTAATTTTGGTAAAATACTTGTTTTTCAGCGTGTTCTGCACGCCGTGCGGTGTTGCTGTCGCGCGGCGCGGACACGGGGCCGACGGGGCGAAGATTCTACCGCAAACGATGCCCGTCGGCGTCGGGCTTTGGGCGTTCGACGCGGCGAAGCGCAGGGAGAGTGAAAATGAAGTTTGCGTAAGTTCGGACTTGGTCTGCGTGGGTTGAAACTATGTCTGCGTAAGTTCGAACTTAGTCTG
>JAFLUW010000001.1:10771-69789 GCA_022508615.1 Prevotellaceae bacterium
AGTCTGAGTAAGTTGAAACTTAGTCTGAGAAAGTTTCCGGCTGCTTTGCGTCGTCCGGAAATGGGCCTTTCATGCCGCCGGCGTGCGTTGTGTCTGCGGCCGGGGGTCGGGGCTTTCGCGGCGGTGTCGCCGGGGTGGCGGCCCGGCGGTCGGGTTTGTTGCGGCGTCAGAAGGGGTAGCCGATGGCGAAGTGGAAGGCCATGCCGTCGCGGAAGCGTTCGAGGTTGTAGAAGCCCGTGCGGCGGGTGTCGTAGGGGGCGTGGAGGCCGATTCCCATGTCGAAACGCAACACGAGGAAGTCGAGGTCGTAGCGCAGGCCTGCGCCCGTGCCCACGGCGATGCGGCGAAGCGACGCCGACGTGAGCTCGGCGCCGGGCCGCAGCGCGTCGGCGCGCAGCAACCAGACGTTGCCGGCGTCGAGGAACACGGCGCCGTTGAGCGAGCCGAAGAGACGGCAGCGCAGCTCGGCGTTGGCTTCGAGCTTGAAGTCGCCGGTCTGGTCGATGTAGGCGTAGCGCTTGTCGGGCGAGCGGTAGGAGCCGGGTCCGACGGTGCGCACGGCGAAACCGCGCACGCTGTTGGCGCCGCCGGTGTAGAATTGTTCGGCGTAAGGCGCGCGCAGGCTGTTGCCGTAGCTCACGACGGCGCCGGCCATGAGGCGCGAGGCGAGGTTGAGCCGGCGGCTGAGGCGCCAGGCCTTGCGGGCTTCGGCCGTGAGGCGCACGAACTGGGCGAAGGGGGCGCCGAGTATCTTTTTCCCCTCGGTGGAGAAGGACTGTCCGCAGGCGGCATAGAGCGCGGAGACGATGTTGCCGGCCTGTTTGGCCGAAACTTGCAGCATGAAGGGGTGGCTCGTCGAAAGGCCGCGGTTGAGCGTGAGGGTGTAGCCCGCGGAGGGGATGAACTGGTCGCGCATGGAGACGTAGAGCGTGGGGTTGGCCGCGGTGATGGAGTCGAAGACGGCCGTGGAGGACGAAAGTTTGTCGAAGTCGAGCGAAAAGACCGTCAGCTCGTGGCTGAGCGCGGCGCGGCGTTGCCAGCTGTAGGTCATGGAGAGGCCCGAGGAAATCATGCGGAAGAAGCCCGAACGGTTGCGCCAGTCGAGGTCGGCCGAAAGACGCGTTCGGGCCGGAAAGCGCAGCCGGCGTCGCCGGTGGCCGGGCATGAGCAGCGAGGGAAGCTCGACGGAGAGGCTCGTGCCCAGCTCGTAGCTGTCCCACGAGGCGCCTTCGCGCCGGCGGGCGGCGCCGAAGCTCCACTCGTAGGCGCCGAAGATTTTCCATGCCACGGTTTCGCCGCCCCCGAAAGCGTTGCGTTTCGAGAGTTCGTAGGCTACGCCGGGGCCGATCTGCTGGTTGCTCTTGAGCGTGGCGTTCGTTTCGAACGAGGAGTTGTAGAGCTTGTCCATGACGGCCGTGATGTGCATGTCGAGTGTGTCGCAGGCGGCGGTAGTGTCGCGCGGCGTGTAGTTGACGCTGAGATTCGAGAAAATGCCGAGGCTTTGGAGCTTTTCGACGGTGGTTTCGTCGTGGTGAAGCGAGTAGGGGCGGCCCGTGCGCTGCGTGACGGCCTGACGCCAGAGGCGCGGCTTGACGGGCATGCGGCTGCCGGAGTAGCGGTAGACGTGATTGCCGCGGGAAAGGCTGTGTTCGGCCTGATAGTCGCCCGGCGCGAACATGTCGACCGTGAGGCTGCCGATGGTCCACGGGCGGCGGGCGCGCTCGGGCCGGTGGGGGTCGGCCGTGACGCGCAGTTGGACGAAACCTTTGCGCTGCAAGGTGTCGGCTTCGTAGAGAGTGTGGCTGGCGGTGTAGTAGTAATAGCCGTTTTCGCGCAGCAGGCGCTCGATGCGGCTGCGTTCGTCGGAAAGCGCCGCGGCGCTGAACGCACGCCCCTTGCGCAGCAGGCTCTCGCGGCGGTGGGCGCGGAGAATGGAGTCGGCATGCAGGCCGAAACCGCCGACGGTGATGCTGTCGAGGCGCCAGAGGCGGCCGGCCGTGACGTGGTAGGCGATTTTTGCCTTGCGCGGATTTTTCTGGGTGAGCACTTCGTAGTCCACGCGGCCCGAGAAGTAGCCGTAGCCGCGGAGCGTGGAGGCGGCGACTTTGGCCCGCACTTCGGGAGAAACGTTGCTCACGAGAACGGGCGGCTGAGAGAAATTGCGGAATATCCAGCGGCCGAGTTTGCCGCGGCGGTCTACGAAGGCATTGTAGATCCACAGGCCCGTCTGGAGCGGCGAGCGCAGCGACGACGAGCCGAAAAGGGCGCCGTTGGGGGCATAGGCCAGCACGCCGTCGACTTCTTCCTTGGCTGTGAGGAAGTCGGCCAGGTCGGCTTTGGCTGCGGCCGCTTCTTCGGGCCGGGCAGCGGGCGTTTCGGCGACGGCGGCGCCGCTGCGGCCTTCGAGCGCGGCGCTCACGGCGCGTGCGGCTTCGGCTATCGAGGTGATGACGCCGGCGGTGTCGGTCTTTGCGCGCGGATTCTTGCCGGGAGCGTCGCTGTAATCGATGCGGTCGATGCCGATATAGAGCTGTTCGCCTTCGGGCAGATGGCTCGTAGTGGAGCAAGCGGCCGAAAGCAGCACGGCAAGCAGCAGAAGCGGAAAGACTTTTTGGGAAAGATGCATGACAAGTCGGTGGAAATGGACGCGGAGGGCCTCAGTCTCCGGAAGAAGAGGCAGACGCGGGCGCGCCGGTGTCCTTTCGGCGCGTGCGGAACAGGAATAGTTCGCCCAGACGCTCTGTTTTGCGCCGCAACATGAGGCCGGCGCCCGTGCGGGTGTACTGTCCTTCGAGCGGATCGGTGGCTGATCGGTCGTAGAAGGCGCGGACGTAGCGCGTGGAGCCGCGGTCGAGGCGATACTCCACGGAAATGTTGTCGATGAAAGTTTCGGCGGAATTGACGGCCTCAGATCCGGTGGAGACTTTGCCGCCGACAACGACGGCAATGCGGTCGTTCCAGAAACGTTTGGCGAAGCGGAAAGAATAGTCGGTCGTCGTGGTGCCGGCGGCGGTGGTATTGTCTTCGACGCCGAGACTGATGTCGACGGTGCGCAGGGCTGAGCCGGCAATGTTCTGAATTTCGCTTTGCAGGAAAGCGTTGAGGGCGTTCGAGGCCTTGAAGCCGCCCGAGCCGGAGGCCAGCGATTCGTCGGTGAGGTACATGCCGGTGGCGAGCATGGCCACTGCGGCTTTGGCGCGGCCGGCGTCGGTCATGGCGCGCAGTTGATTTTGCACGCTGAGGTCTTCGGGGGCGTCGATGGTGAAAGTCAGGCCCATGTCGGCGAGGGCCTGCGTGATGTGGAGCCCGACGTCGAAGTTCACGCTACGCGGCATTTCGTTTTCGGTGACGGTGGCTTTGACGCGCTCGGTGGCGGCGATGTCGAGCGTGGGATTGGCGGCGTCGCCGGTGAACTCGATGTAGGAGCCTTGGGCCAGTGAGAATGTTTTGAGCGGTATGACGGGCAGTTCGTACTTCATTTCGCCGGAGTTCATCGTGATGCGGCCGGTCAGACGCATGTCGCCGGTTTCGGTCATGCGGAGCGTGAGGCTGCCGCCGCCTTCGACGTCGACATAGCTTTGGCCGTCTTCGGAAAGCAGGCAGTGGAAGCGTGCGGCTTCGGCGACATCGATGCCGAGAGTCATGTCGAAAGTGCCCTGAGAGAGTGGTGTTTCGTCGTAAACGCGGGTGGAGTCGTTGAAGTCGGTGAAACGCACGAGTGAACTGAGACGGTCGTCGGCGCTGAGGGGGGAGTCTTTGAGGATATAGGTGACATCGGTGCCGCCGAGCACGCCGAGCCGGCCGCGAATGACAAGATGGTCAAGCGTTCCGTTGAGTGTGCCGTCGAAATCGGCCAGTAATTTGCCGTAGACGAGGCTTTCGCGCTTTCGGCGGGCGTTGATGAGCTCGTAAGAGCGGGCTCGCATGGCCAAACCGAGGCTTATGCGGCTCAAATCGGAGAAATTTACGTCGCCGCTGACCGTGAGCGGCTCGCTTCCGGCGGACCGGAGGGAGAAATTGTCGAGCAGGATGGCAGAATGTCGGACATAAACGGGCGTTTCGGCCATGTGCAGGTCGAAACCGTAGGCGGGCGAATGAAGACGTCCCTGACGGAAAGCCAGACTGCCGTCGAACACGGGTTTTTCGAGCGGCCCGCTGATGTCGAGCCGGCCCGAGGCCGCTCCGGCAAGGGCTACGTCGGTTCCGGCAAGGAAACCGTTGGCCATAGTCAGGGGGAAATCGTTGAGCACGGCGCTGCCCTCGAAAGTAGCGTCGGTTTCGTGGAATATGCCGCTCAACTCGAGTACTTCGAGCGAGTCGCTGCGTAAAGTGGCCGCGAGTTGATGCAAGCCTTCGCCTTCGGGAGTGTAACTTCCTTTGAGTCCGAGATTGCCGAGCGGGGCATCTTCGAAAGTAAGCGCGTCGGCGGCGAGTGCAAAGTCGGCCGATATGCGTTTCCGGCTGTCCTGTGTGGCGCGCAGCCGGCCCGAGAGCATGCCGGAAAGGCGTGGCATGAAAGGAAGTACGGAAGAAAGTTCGCCAAGATTGACATGGCTGAGCGCAAGGGTCATGTCGCTGGTGCTGTCGGCGGGAGCACCGTAGAGTTTCAGGCCGGTTCCGTCGTCGGCCAACAGGTCTATGTCGGCCGAGACGCCGCGGCGGTTGAGCCGGAAGTAGTTGTCGGGATTTACGCGGAAGCTGCGGTAAGCGATGACAGGGTTTGCCGGCTCGATGGTGGCCGTCAGGCTGCTGTCGGCCAACGTGGCGCGCAGCCCGAAGTCGATTCCTTTGCGGCCGTCGCTGTCGAAAAACTTTATTGCGGCGCCGACAGCGTCTGTAAGCAGGAAAGCGTCGGCCTCGGCACGGAATTTGTTGGGATTATGTTTGGTATAGTTGCGAATTTCGCTGTGCAACCGCATACCGTCGGCTGTCTGCGTGAGCCGGGCTTCGATGGTGTCGATTTGCATGGAGCCTGTGTCGAAAGTGCCGGCTGTAAAGTGTCCGCTGACGCCGTCGTCCGGATTGGTGACAAGGTCGAGGCGGAGACTTTCGAAAGACATGCCCTTATATTTAAGGACGGAGTAGAGCGGATTGCGCTTTCCGGCAGCAAGATGGAGCGCTGCAGGCGGAAGACTCTGGCGCAAAGCCTCGTAATCGAGCGTGCGGCGGTCGATTTGCTCCATGAGAATTCCGACAGTCCGCCCGAAAGCTGCACCGATGTCTTCGGGTGCTTGTCCTGCGTCGAGACTCAGCACGAGGTCGCCCGAGTTGATGCGGGCCGAGGTACTGTCTTCGCGGGCCGAAAAGTCGAACAGCAGGTCGCGGGCCGAAATACTTTTTTTCGGTGTGAGAAAGCGCAGATTCTCCAGGCCGCCTGCCAGGCCGTAACGTCGGAAATGCCGGTCGGAACGGGCTGCAAGCCGGAGATGTCCGCCCGCTGCGAGCGTGTCGGCCATGCCGGCAAGTTGCCAGACGGGTACTTCGTCGACGTCGACTGCGAGCGTGAGGGAATACTCCTTATCTAATACGGCGTCGAGCCGGCCTGTAGCGCGAACTACGGCGTTGTCGGCCGCGAATGTGGCCGTGGCTTTCCCGTTGTTCAGGGCAGCGTCGAATTTCAGACTGCCCAATTGATATTTGTCGAAAACAAAGTCGCTGACGTGGCCCTTTGCTGTGAACCGAGCGCCGTGTGCAGTGGGGTCGAAGCCTCTTCCGCGCGCTTCGAGGCGTGCTGTGGCCGCGCCGAACCCCTGTCCGGGCAAGAAAGCGCCGACGGGGAAGCGCCGGGCGTCGACAAGCGCCGAATAGGTTTCGCTTTCGAGGTCGGCATAGCCTTTGATTCGTGCCTGTCCGCCAGCCATGAGGCGCAAGTCGGCCTCATAGCGTTCTCCGCGGAAGCCTGCTGTCCCTTTCAGCCGCAGTCCGCGCGGCAGCGCCAGCCCTTCGGGCAGGAGAGGGCGCAATGCGGCTGTATGGCCGAGCGAAGCATCGAAATTGAGCGTGCCGCTACGCTGCGGGGTGGTCAGCCTTTCGGCGTGGCCCGCTGCTGTGAGGCGTGCAATGCCGCCCAATGCCGCTTCGAGGCTGTCTATGTGCAAATGGTCGAGATTTCCGCCGGCCCGACCGCGCACTGTGAGCGTTTCTTGAGGATAAAGTTTCAACAACGCGGCGTCCACTATGCCGCCGGCCAACGACGCGACGTCCTCGTGGCCTATGGCGGCGTCGATGTCGAACGTAAGGCTGCCGTCGCGGCCTGCTGCCAGTGCGCGCCAGGGCAGAACGAGGCCGATATCGGCCCGCGAGTGGCGCGTGCGCAGTCGGAGTGCCGGCACACGCAGCTCCGCGGAGTCCATATATATATGTCCTGCCAAATCGGTCACTTCCAACCCGCCGCGTTCGCGCAGACGAATGCCGCTGGCCGCGAGTTGCAGCGTGCCGTCGGCCCGGTAGAAGATGCTGTCGGCCGTCAGTGCGAACCGGTCTATCCGCAAATGCGCCGGGTCGAGCCCCGGGGCAAAAGTTTCAGCGTCTTCGGGCGAAGCCGAAGCTTGCGGGCAGAGGTCGGCGCCGAGCTGGCAGCGCGCAAGCCTGAGCCGGCCGACTGTATAGTTGCCCTTTCCGGTGTCGAAACAACCGTTGTCGAGCGTGGCGCGGCCTATGGCCGTGCGAACGAACATCGAGTCGCCCGGCAGCGCAAGCCTGAGCCGCGTGTTGCGCAGTTCGGCGCGCGCCAGCCGGATGTCCCAGCGCGAATCGGAGGCTGACGTGTCGGCCGCGGCCGTGTCCGAGAGCACCACCAGCAGATCGGCGTCGCGCAGACAGACTTCGTCGAGCGCGATACGCTCCCGCCGCCATTCGATGCCGTGGCTCGCAGCCGTGAGCCGGCCCACACGGCCCTCGATGCGCGTGTCGCTGATCCAGTCTTTCGTGCCGAGCACAGCGTTGTAGAGTCCGAAACCCTCGATGTCGGCCCGTCCGCGAAAGAGCGGCCAGAAAGCCACGTCGAGCCGCAGGGAGCGGGCGGCAACAATCGTGTCGCGTCCCTCGCAGGCCGAAAAGCTATTCGCAGCAAGGTCGAGCGGAAAAGCCAGCCGCACGTGGTCGATGCGAATGTCGAGTCCCGTTTCGGCCGAAAGGCGTTGGCAGGTTTTGTCTGCGAGATATTGCTGAACCGGCGGCAGATAGACGATGATGGCCAATACGAAAAAAAGTGCCACCGGCGTTAGGGCGACGGCGGCAAGCCATCGGCCGGCGCGGCGTGCGCGGCTTTTTGCCGGACGCGCCGCGCCGGTGGTGTCGTCTTTGCGCAACTTTTCGCCGGCATTTGTTTCGGGTGTTTCCGTAACGGGCTTGGGGTTCATGGACAATGGCGTATTGGCCGCAAAATTAGTATAAATCCCCGGAGTTGCCAAACCTGCGGCCGGAATGGGCCGCAGGCCGGGCGTCAGCCGTCTGTCAGGGTGTCGAGACGGCTCATCACGAGTCCGGCCTCGAAGCCACGGCCGAGCAGAAAGCGGGCCAGTTTTTCGCGGCGGGCGCGGGGTTCTTCGTTGTCGAGGCTCC
Source organism: Prevotellaceae bacterium (assembly GCA_022508615.1). Lineage (GTDB taxonomy): Bacteria > Bacteroidota > Bacteroidia > Bacteroidales > Bacteroidaceae > Alloprevotella. The sequence goes on from JAFLUW010000001.1 coordinate 18,335, forward strand.
GAAGTTTGGCACGGGCCGATGCCGCGAAGGCCTGTTCGTATTCTTCGCTGCCGATGGCGGCAAGCGCCTCGCCGATGTCTGTTTCCGAGAGATGCCGCGCGGTGAGCGCGGCGCGTATCTTCATCCGGCCCCACCGGCTGTAACGCAGTTTGTCGAGGGCAAACGCCCGGGCGTAGCGGTTCTCGTCGATGAAGCCCTCGCGCTCCAGACGGTCGGCCGCGGCGCGGGCTTCGGCCGCAGGCAGGCCGCGCCGGGCCAGTTTGTCGAGAATGTCTGCGCGGCAATGCTCGGCCCGGGCGCAAAGGGCGGCCATTGCGGCGTAGGCACTTTCGGCTGTGAGCGGTTGTCGGGGCATGCTATATATAATAATGGGTGCGAGCCCGGATGGACGGGCTGTCAGTTTGTGCTGACACAAACCGACGGCTCAGCGTTTCAGCACGGCGCGCACGGCGAACCATGCATGGCAGGCCGCGGTCGTCGCCCAGCCGTAGTGGCGGGCCATGATGCGGAAACGTTCGCGGAGCGAGGCGCGGTGATGGCGTGCCGTGGCGCCACCTTCGAGGAAATCGGCGATGACAATGTGCGTATTGTGCGGCGCGAGCGGCTCGCTTTCGGCCTTGCGCAGCAGACGCAGACACCAGTCGAAGTCTGCCGAGAAGCGGTAGCCGAGGTCGTAGGGCGTGGCTTGGGCCAAATCCGTGCGGGCAAGGAAAGACTGGTGGCAGACCAGCATGCCGCTGCGCAGCGAGCGCCAGTCGAGCCGTGCGGGCGGCTCGAGCCGGCGGTGGCGCACAAAGCGGCCGGCGTCGTCGACAATGTCCGTCCGTCCGTAGACGACGGCGGGGCGCTGCGTCCCTATCTGGCGGGCAATTTCTTCGAGCACGCGGTCGTCGTGGAGCGTGTCGCCGGCGTTCAGGAAAAGGATGTAGTGGCCTGTGGCCAGCGTGAGCGCCTTGTTCATGGCGTCGTAGATGCCTTCGTCGGGCTCTGTGCGGCAAACGATGTCGCGCGGCTGCTCGCGGCGCGAGTTGCGCTCCTGGTAGCGGTGGACGAGGGCAAGTGTGTCGTCGGCAGATTTTCCGTCGACGATGACATGTTCGATGCAGGTGTAGGTTTGCCGCTCCACGCTTTCGATGGTGCGGCCGATGAGGCTGCCGGCGTTGTAGGTGACGGTGGCGACGGTGAATTTCAGTGGGTTGGCGGCGTCGGCCGCGGCCGGCGGAGGTTGGGTTTCCATGTGCGGAGGGGGAGGGGTGGACTAAGTGTTTTTGTTGTTTGTGTCGGTTTCGAGTATGCCGCGGTAGAGGGCCGTGTAGCGGGCGGCCACGACTTCGCGGCCGTAGTTTTCGACGGCCATGCGGCGCGCCGTGCGGCATTGTTCGGCGTAGTTCGTGCCGAAAAGGGTCTGCGCGATGCCGTGTCCGAGGTCGCCGGCGTCGCGGTAGGCGGCCAAATAGCCGTTTAGGCCGGTCTTGATCATCTGGGGCAGGCCTCCCGTGTGGAAGCCCACGCAGGGAGTGCCCGTGGCCAGCGCTTCGACGATGGTGTTGGGCAGATTGTCCTGCAGGGTGGGCATGACGAGCAGGTCGGCGGCGGCATAGAGGTCGCGCATCCGCGCTGGGTCGGCCACGTAGCCCATGGCGTGCGCCTCGACGTCGAAAAGCGCGGCGGCCTCGTCTGCATCTTCGCCGGCTATGGCTACGGCCAGCCGTTGGGCCAGGTCGGGCAGCCGTCGGGACAGCAGGTGGAGCGCGTCGGCCAGATAGTGTATGCCTTTGGCAGGATCGGTGGCGCGGCAGGCCACGAAGAGCAGGATGCGCTTGCCTTCGGGCAGCCCCAGACGCCGCCGGGCTTCGCCGCTGTCGCGCGGCGCGAAAAAGTCCGTGTCGATTGGGTTGGGAATGCTGCGCACGGTGTGGCCGTCGGTCAGCGGCGATTCGGCCGCCATGGCTGCCAAATAGTCCGAGCAGCCCACGAAGTGGATGTGGCCGCGGGCATAGATGTCGCGTTTGCGGCGGAACACGCGGCGCGACAGGTCGTCGGCCTTCCCCTTGCCCGGAAGCAGCGGGCAGTAGCCGCAGTCGCGCTTCCAGCGGTCGCACGTGGTGAGCGCGGCCAGGTGGCAGATACCCATGAAAGGCCACATGTCGTGGAGTGTCCAGACGATGGGCTTCGGCCCGCCCACGAGGCGTTCGAGGTCGGCGGCCGAGAGCATGGCCTGCCCCACCCAGTGCAGATGAACGATGTCGGCCCAGGCATAGAGCGGGTGGCGCGTGATGTCCGTGCCGAAACGGGCTTGGTCGATTTGGAACAGGTTTTTCCGGCTGAAGCCTCCGCGCACGAAAAGCTCGAGCCGTTCGAGCGCGAATTTGACCTGCGCCCGGCGGCCGTGGGGTATGGCTTCGACCAGCGGGTCGTCCGTGCGCTTCCGTCGCACGAGCATGCGGGCTTCGACCTGTCCGGTGGCGGCGAGCGCCTGCATCAGCCGGCGTGCCGCAATGGCGGCGCCGCCGACGTCGTCGGAGGTGTTTACAAAGAGTATGCGCATAGCTGATGAAGCGGGCTTGCGTCGTCCGCCGCTGCAAATGTACGCAAAAATCGCGACGCCGCGTTGCCCCGTGCCGTTCTATCTGTGCGCCGGCTGCGGCTGCGTGCGCGCGGCCGGCCGTTTCTCTCTGTCCGGCGGCTGTCCCTGCCGGTCGTCAGCCGGCTCGGGCGGCGGCGCAAGGCGCTGAAAGACAGTTCTTCGCATGGAGCGAAAACTTAGTCTGAGTAAGTTTGAACTTACTCAGACTAAGTTCAAACTTACTCAGACTAAGTTTCGCCTTTCGCCGGCTTGTTTCCGTCCGTCGCGGTGCAACATGCCCGTTGCGCTGCGGCGGTGCAGCTTTCCGGCCGTCGTGGCGGCCGGAGGTCGGGGCGAATGCCGGATTACTTTGTCGTTAGGTGCTGTCTGCGTGCTTGTACGATGAAAAACACAATGATTTGCACGCAGAAAAGGGTGCCCCCTCGGAGGGCATTCCGTTAATTTTTAACCGTATCTATATCAACGTTTTATATTTCCGTTTCTCGTTGTTTTGTCTACGTTTTGTCTACGGACGCCAATTTTAACAAAAATTCGGCCGCCGTGAACGCTTTCAACGTAGGCCGAAAAAGTGCGAAACTGTCTACCGTTTTTTTATAGACAATGCAAAGGTAATAAATTTTTTTGCGGCGGCCCGCTCTTGGTGTGCATATTTTGCAGACTACACGCTGCGCACCCCTGCCACGCTCCACCCTTGAACCGTTCCAATTTGTCACGCTTTCGCGGCCGTTTTTTGCGTAAACTCGTCCTTGGATTTTACGCCATTCTCGCAAATGTATATTTTCCAACGTTTTACGGCAATTTTTGAAAATCATTTGCAACAACCGCGCGGCATTTCCTGCACAAAAAGGCCATTTTTGCAACAACCGCGCGGCCGTTTTGCGCTCGTTGAGGCTTTCGCGTTTCGGGCCTAACTGGGTGCTCGTTGAGGCTTTCGCCTAACTGGGTGCTCGTTACGCGTTCGGGTGTGGTATATCGTTCCGCGGGGTTGAGGCTTGCACGTTCCGCGGGGTTGAGGCTTTCGCGTTCGGGCCGCCTCGCTGCGTTTCTTGCGTTGAGGCGTACCCCTACACGGTGGAAAGAAAAAACCCGCCACACGCAAGGCGCAGCGGGTCGGTCTTAGTCTCTGTAAGTTTATATAACTGCCTCTAACATCATTATTGCGGGCATTCGGCGCTCGACTGCGCCGTTTAACTCGATAACCTTGGCCAACGCGTCCGCCGCTTTCGGGTGTTTGTCCTTGGCGTCAAATATGGCCCGCGTCAGGTCGGCCAGTTCGCAAGGCCTCAGCGTTTCAATATCCCACTGGAACGCCACCGCTTCCAAAAGGTCGCGCAAGGTCTTGAAATCGTCATCGCTCGCATAATAGCCGCGGGCGGCCTCTGCTACTTTCTGCACGAACTCGGGCACACGCTGCGCCCCGCTCTCGGTCTTTTTCCGTTTCATTGTCTTTTGTGTTTTAGGATTAAAATCGGCCTCGGGTGTCCTACGCTCCAAAAGATAAGCGCCGAGGCGTTTCCGCTGCTCGCACCCTTGGCCGTTTGTTTGGTTGGTGTTTGTCTGTTTCATTTTCTTTTGTGTTTTAGGATAGCGCAAAGGTATCGAAAGCCTCGCACGCCTGCAAGCATCGGCCCGATTTTTTTTGCGCGTCCTTTCTTTTCAGTTTGCGTTTTATTTCTTTTCCCTTGGCGTTCTCTGCTCTTGGCATTTTTATTCTTTGCTACCGCCGCAGACGGTGCGCCGTGCGTTTCTTTCCATTCTTGGATACTTTCGGGCCGTCTCGCTGCGTTTTGGGTGCTCGGTGGTGTGTCCCTACCTTTTGAACGTTTGACGCGCTGAAACGCGGATTTTGTCAAAATAGCGGGTTGTCGTCTGGGCGGTGGCTTTCTGCGAGCGTGCGCTGTAATTGCTCGGCGTATAGTTGAGCGGCGCGGCGCTGCTGTTCAATTCGCGCATCGAGGCCGCCGCGACTTAGCGCCTCCTTGCGTTTTTCTGCTATTCTGACGCGGATAGTACTAAGCAAATTCCGCCGCGCGTCTGCCTCGTTCGTGTGGTACGGTCTTGTCAGTGCCCACTCGGACAGCACACACTCGCACGCGCTGCGCATTTCCTCGGGTGTTATGCCGCTGTTCATACAAAACGCCTCGCACGCTGCACGGTTGGCTAACATTTCAGCCGCCGCGCGCTGCTCCATTGTTTGGCTCTGACTGGGTGCGCCTACTACTTGCGCCGCCACCGCCTCGCCCTCTCTTCTTTCGTGTATTTCTGTCATATTTTTGTAATTTATTCGTTTTCAATGCCTCGGCCTCGCGCCGTCTTTCTGCATTCTTGCTCCCTATTCATAGCCTCCACTCTCGCACGCTCTTGCTCTTGCTCTCTTTTTCTCTTGGTTGAGGCCTTGCGGGGTGGGGCTTGCGCGGTCGCCTTGCGGTGTCGCCTTGCGGGTACTCCCTGCGGTTACTTCTTCACTCTTACTATACTCACACGCGCGCATTATGCGGGACATTCGGCCGTCTCTTCTACTTTCTTGTTAAATTCCTCTGCTATTGCGCTGCCTCCCTCGCTTGGCTCATACCCGCACTCCCTGCGCGTTAGTTTGCGGCATTTATACGCCACTTGTTTGCTCATTTTTCCGCGTTTCTGCTCGGCTTTTATTTCTTTCTCAATAAAGGCATCAACCCCGCCGCACTGCGCGACCGACCTCCTTAAAAATCTCAATACGAACGCCCCCACACTCTCGCACGCTCCCTCTCTTATTTCGTTGTTATTGTTCATTTTTTCTATTTGGTTAATTGTTTGCCTCCATATATCCACGGCGGCGCGCCATATTGTCGGGCTGCACAAATCGGCCACCGTTATGCGCTCCATACCCCAATAACTCGCCACGCTCTTACAAAAACGTATCTCGGCCCGTAATTGGTTAGTGCCTCGGTATTTCTCGGGTATAGCCTCGCCCTTGCCTTTCATTTCGGCTATCTTATCGTAAATAGCCAACACTACCGCGGCGGGCTTGTTTTGGTATTGCATTTCGTACCGCAAAGATGCCAAACGCTTCCCAGTTAATATCGGCACACGAGCGGCCTCGGCTCTCTTTTTATACACTAATCGGCCAAGTATTTGCAGGTAATTCTCCACTGGCTCGCGCATTTCCATACACGCCCCGAAATCGAACCGCCGAACGGTCGCGCGCTCGATAGGCACGCAAAGGGCGGCACTCAGGCGCTCCACGGCCGCGGCGGCTTCCTCGATTGTTATCGGGGTAATGTTTTCGCCTTTTACGGACTTGTTCAACGAACCCGCCAAAGTCAGCCGCTGCTCTGTCGCTACTACTAAGATATTACCCAAATGCCCGCGCCCTTGCAAAACCTTTCCGCCAACGCCCCACCGTGTAGGCCTCCAATCGCCCACAAATTGCGGAATATGCGAAAGGAAATCCACGCCGCTGCCGCATTGCGCCGCCGCCAGTCTTGCAATAAACGTGTCCAACATACTCGGCCTCCGCGTCAGTTATTGGCCCTGCCTGCCTTGGTCAGTATGCGCTCGACCTCTCCGCGCTTATATAAAACCTTTCGGCCCACTTTTGCGGGCACAAGGTAGCCGCTCTTTTCCCATTTCCATAGCGTCGAACGCGCCACGCCCAACATTTTCGCGGTCTCGGCCACGCTCAGGGCTGCCGTCTCCTTTCGTGCGGCTTCATCGGCGCGGCCTTTTGCGTAAGCCTCAGCCGCCCCCTCGCGCATAATCTCGCGCATAGCCTCGCAAAGTTCGGACACAAAGCCCGACAGCCCACTGGACAAACTCTCTCGCGTTGTTCGTAATGCGTCGCTCATTCTGCGCCTCCTTTCTCGGCCTCGGCCTCAGTCGGAATATAATATACCTTGTGGCGTCCCCGCCCCACGTTCGGCCGCCATTCGTCCCGAATGTCTACGCCCTTGCCTCGTAGGTCTCGAATGTGGCTTCTCGGGTCGCTCGTTCCAGTAATCCGCGAAAGTTCGGCGGCTGACAATCTCCCGCCCACTTGCAGCGCATTTAATACGCGCCGCTGCGGGCTTACGCTTTTTGTTTTGCTGTTCATTTTTTTTAATTTTTTTTGATGAAACATAGCGCAAAGGTAAAGCGGGAAAAATCCGCGAACGCCTCAAAACGCGCTATAACTCGATAGCGTTTTGATAGCGTTTCGATAGCGCCCGATAGCGTTTTAATACGAAAGCCCCCGCCTCTATTGAGGTGGGGGCGCTGCTTTAATTATAGCGTTCCTTGCGGCGGGCTAATCCTCGAAAAACTTATCTATTGTCTCTCGCTGCCTCAGTGTGTTTGCATTGGTGCTTTTGCGCGCCTGCCTATTTTTCTGCGGTATGTGGTAAACGCCGAAAGTTTCTTCTATTTCCTCGATTGGTGGCTGTGGGGGCGCTTTTTCTTCTTTGGGGTTATATTTCGGCTGATATATTTCGTACATAAAATACGCAAGTATTTGTTTATAGAGGCCCACCCATTTATAGCGCACAAATCCGTCGCGCTCTGCGCGCTGCTCTTTAATTTTAATGTATTTTGCCTCTATTGCTTTGGGTATGTATTTCCGCGCTCGCTCGGTATTCATTCGCGGCGGCAAATTTAGCGGGTTGAGGTCTGCGGGCTGCGTTGCCCGCTCCACTTCATCAACTTCGGAAAGTGCGGCGTTTAGCGCATTTATAAAAATATCTATTCTCAGTCTCGTAATAGATAAGCCCCAATTTTCTACAAGGTCGCCAACCTTGCGCACCTTTCCCTCTGGGTTAGGTGTCTCGTTATATTCGTCGGCCTCCGCCTGCGTTTTTATTGCTTTCCATAAAACAAGCCCCCTATTTACGCACTCTTGAAAAATTCTCGCGCTTGCAAATTCCGACCCATTCCACTCTCTGAAACCTACCAACTCTGAAACGTTGATTGTGTATGTGTCTATTAAATCCCTTTCGCACTCTCTCGCCACGGCCTTAGCCTCTTTTATCAACTCATACTCTCCGCTGCCGTTCACTATCATCTCGGCTATCTCTCTCGGTGTTTTCATCGCTCCGCTGTTTTGTTATTCAATACTCGCCATTGCTTCGCGCAACGTATCCTCATCTATTTTTCTATATCTAAAAAACGCCTCGCTTCCCTCTACGTGCCCTGATAGTTTCGATATTATTGCAGGGTCTTTTAAGTCTTTGTACAATGCGCCTATAAAAGTTCGGCGGGCAAGGTGGCTGCTTACATATTCATTTAGCGGCACTTGTTCTTCCTCCCCTGTCACAGAGTTTAACTTTGTTACATTTCGCGTTATTCCGCAAATAGTGAAGATTTCTTTTAGGCTTCTGTTATATGGCTGCTCTTTAAGAAACGGCAGCAGGCGGCCATCTGCTTGCCCTTTGTATTTCTCCACAATAGCCGCCGCGCGCTTGGTCAAGGGAACAAGTACACGCTCCGCGCGTTTTCCTCTTGTTTTGCTTGGTATGTACACCAACGCATCTCCTATTATATTGCTTTCGGTTAGTCTAATAAGGTCGCCGACGCGTGGGCCTGTCAAGCATTGAAATATAAATATATCGCGCTGCACCGCTAATCTCGGGCGCGTGGATAAATCAAAGTCCGCTATTTCGTCCCGCTCGGCTTTCGTTATATATATCGGGTCGCCGTAAACTTCGCGCTGCACTTTATACTTCTTAAAAGGGCTGCTCGCGGCCAGTTCTTGCCCCACGCACCAATTAAAAACGGCTCGCAATCTTCGCATTTCGTCGCAAATCGTGTTTCGCCCTTTTGGCTGTCGCTTGCGTGGCTGTGTTATTTTTCCGTCGGCGTCTTGCTCAAAGATTTCGGGATATTTTTCCGAAATGTTGTGCATATCCCGCAAAAAGTTTTCAAACCGTTGCAAGTCATCGGCCGTAACATTTTCCAAAGTCCAACGAAAGCCGCCTCCCCTCATTCTTTCGTATTTCTCAAACCTCACACAATCCCGAAAAACTACTCTGTAATGCCTGCGTCTGATTTCTTTTATATCTTTAACTGCAATGCACCGCTCAAAGGCTTGCAAAAAATCACTCTCCGCCTCTGCTCCGTTCGTGTGGCGTTCGTTCGGGTAACGTAGCCGCCTAAGTGCACCCTCAAAAAGTTCTTTATTTATATCGCCTTTCGCGGTTTCTTGGCAAAGCCTCAGCAATCGCGCCTCTATCTGCGACAATTCGGCCTCTATCTGCGACAATTCGGCCGCCTCCGTCGGATTTGCGCGCGGCTTGATAAACTGCCCCGCCTCGCTGAAACGGTCAGGATTTACAAAAAGTCCAGTTCTTAGTCTGTATTGCGACCCGCGCTTCACTGTAAGCCTCAAATATATTTCGGACTTGCCCGCGGCGACCTTGTTGGACAAATAGCGTGTAATTGTAGCCATATAAAAAAACGTTTTTTTGTTTCGCGCTGCAAATATAGCAAAACATTCTTTTTGTCTACGTTTTTGTTTGCGTTTTTTGTCTACGCTTTGTCTACCGAGGCGAAATCTGCGGAAATTTCGAGAAACAAAAAAAGCCCTGCGAAAATTGCTTTTTGCGGGGCTTTGTGTTGATTTTCAACTATTTTATAAAAACACTTTCTTAATTTTGCTGTTGCTCAAAATTGCGCAAAATTTACTTTTTGTGCCCCCTCGGAGAATCGAACTCCGATCTAATCTTTAGGAGAGACTTGTTCTATCCATTGAACTAAGAGGGCGAAGCGGGACGGCATAAGGGCAGCAGAGATGGGGAGGAGGGCAAAAAAACTGCTGCCGGCATAAAAGAGAGAACGCAACGGCCTCCCGTGTGAGGGAGTAAGGGCAAAAAACCGTTGTCGCCGTCCCGCAAAGGTCAGCCTATCTGCGAACCGGGCGCGACGGGCTTCTCGACGGTGGCCACGGCGAGCGCGCCGGTGCGGAAGTCGACGGCCGAAAGTATCATGCCCCGGCTCTCGATGCCGCGCAATTTGCGCGGAGGCAGGTTGGCGATGAAGCAGACTTGGCGTCCCGCGAGCGTTTCGGGGGCATAGTGCCCGGCAATGCCGCTGACGATGGTGCGTTGCTCTTGTCCGTCGTCGATGAGGAAGCGCAAAAGTTTGTCGGTCTTGGGCACACGCTCGCATTCGACTACGGTGCCGACGCGAATGTCGAGTTTTTCGAAGTCTTCGAAGGCGATGTCGGGACGCTGCGGCTCGGGTCGCTGCTCGGCGGCGAGGCGTTCGGCCTTTCGTCTTTCGAGTTTTTCGACTTGGGCCTCGACTACGGCGTCGTCTATCTTTTCGAAGAGCAACTCTACCTCGCCGAGACGGTGCCCGGCGGGCAAAAGGTCGATGCTGCCGAGGCGTTCCCACTGCGGAGCGCCCATGCCGAGCATCTTGCGCAGACGTTCGGACGACTGGGGCAGGAACGGCTCGAAGGCGATGGCCAGATTGGCCGCAAGTTGCAGGGAAAGGTATAAAATGGTCTCGACGCGTGCCGGATTGCTCTTGACGATTTTCCACGGTTCGGCCTCGGCCAGATACTTATTGCCGATGCGGGCGAGGTTCATGGCTTCTTTCTGCGCGTCGCGGAAGCGGAACTGCTCGATGAGCGCCTCGACGCGCTCCTTTACCTCGGCAAACTCGGCAATCGCGGCGCGGTCGGCGTCGTTCAGCGCTCCGCAGGCGGGCACCACGCCGTCGTAGTATTTCTTTGTCAGGACAAGGGCGCGATTGACGAAGTTGCCGTAGACGGCCACCAACTCATTGTTGTTGCGGGCTTGGAAATCGGCCCAAGTAAAGTTGTTGTCTTTCGTCTCGGGCGCGTTTGCCGTGAGCACATAGCGCAGCACGTCTTGCTTTCCGGGGAGTTCGTCGAGATATTCGTGGAGCCAGACGGCCCAGCCTTTGGAGGTCGAGATTTTATCGTCTTCGAGGTTCAGAAATTCGTTGGCCGGCACATTGTCCGGAAAGATATAGGAGCCTTCGGCGCGGAGCATGGCGGGAAAAACGATGCAATGGAAAACGATATTGTCCTTGCCGATGAAGTGAACGAGGCGCGTGTCGTCCTGCTTCCACCACTTTTCCCAACTTTCGGGCAGCAATTCCTTCGTATTCGAGATATAGCCTATCGGCGCGTCGAACCAAACGTAAAGCACCTTGCCCTCGGCGCCCTCTACGGGGACGGGAATGCCCCAATCCAAGTCGCGGCTCACGGCGCGCGGCTTCAAGCCCATGTCGAGCCAGCTCTTGCATTGCCCCATCACGTTGGTGCGCCACTCTTTGTGGTCTTCCGTAATCCACTTGCCGAGCCATTCTTGGTGGCGGTCGAGCGGAAGATACCAGTGCCTCGTGGTGCGCAATTCGGGACGGGCGCCCGAAATCGTGGAGTGCGGGTTAATCAGCTCGGTGGGCGAAAGGTCTTTGCCGCATTTCTCGCATTGGTCGCCATAGGCGCCTGCGGCGTGGCAATGCGGGCATTCGCCGGTGATGTATCGGTCGGCAAGGAAAGTTTTCGCCTCGGGGTCGTAGTATTGCTGGCTTTCCTGTTCGAGAAATTCGCCTTTTTCGTAGAGCTTGCGGAAGAAGTCGGACGCCGTCTGCCGGTGTACGGCCGACGTGGTGCGCGAATAGATGTCGAAGGCGATGCCGAAACGCTCGAAAGCGTCTTTTATGAGCCCGTGATAGCGGTCTACCACTTCCTGCGGCGTACATCCTTCCTTGCGTGCCCGTATCGTGACGGGCACGCCGTGTTCGTCGCTTCCGCAGACGAACAGCACTTCGCGGCCGCGCAGCCGCAAGTAGCGCACATAGATGTCTGCGGGGACGTAGACGCCCGCAAGGTGGCCGATGTGCACGCCGCCGTTGGCATAAGGCAGGGCGGCGGTAACGAGGGTTCGCTTGAAGTCTTTCATAAGCCTGCTTCGTGTGGCGCGTATAAAGTTTCGGTCTGCAAAGTTATGCGTTCGGCGCCAAAAGTCAAAGTTTCGCGTCTGAAAAGCGTCCGTTACGCCCGAAAATCGGTACTTTTGCGAGGTTTATCCCAAAAAATCACCGACAGAGGAATGAAAGAAAAACTGACAATCGTGAAAGTGGGCGGAAAGATTGTGGAAGAATCCGCCTCGCTCGGCCGTCTCGTCTCCTGCTTCGGCCGCATGGACGGCCTGAGGCTGCTCGTGCACGGCGGAGGCCGCACGGCCACCGAGACGGCGGCCCGTCTCGGCATAGCCACGCAGATGATCGACGGCCGGCGTGTGACCGACGCGCCGATGCTCGAAGTCGTCACGATGGTCTACGGCGGATTGGTCAACAAACGCGTCGTAGCCTTGCTCGAAGCCGAGGGCCTTTGCGCGCTCGGCTTGACGGGCGCCGACATGGGCCTGATCCGTTCGCGACGGCGCCCCGTTCGCGACGGCGTGGACTACGGATTCGTGGGCGATGTCGGCGCCGTCGACGCAAACCGTCTGGCTTCGCTCCTGCAAACGGGCGTCACGCCCGTCGTGGCGCCCCTGACGCTGGGCGAAGGCGGCCAGCTGCTCAACACGAACGCCGACACGATGGCGTCGGCTCTGGCCTGCGCGCTGGCGCTGCTGTTCGACGTGACGCTGGTCTACTGTTTCGAGCACGCCGGCGTGCTGCGCGACCCGTCCGATGCGCAAAGCGTAATCCCGACCATCACGCCCGAAAGTTTTGCAGCTCTTCGCCGCGACGGCATCGTCTCGGGCGGCATGATTCCCAAGATAGAAAACGCCCTTGCGGCCGTCGGGCGCGGCGTCGGGCGCGTGGTCATCACCTCGGCGGCCCGTCCCGACGGAAATTCGGGCACATCGATTGTCGCTGATTTGCAGGGCGAAAAACTTAGTCTGAGTTAGTTCGAACTATCTCAGACTAAGTTGAAACTTACTCAGACTAAGTTTTCACTAACGCAAGACTTTTTTCTACTACCCCAGAAAACGATGCAAACCCTCGAAGTCATGGCGCCCGCAGGCAGCCGCGAGAGCCTCGCCGCGGCCCTGAAAGCCGGCGCCGACAGCATATATTTCGGCATCGAGGCGCTCAACATGCGCGCACACTCGGCTTCGCGCTTCACGACGGCCGACCTCGCCGAAATCGCCGCCCTTTGCGCCGCACGAGGCGTGAAGTCCTATCTCACGGTCAATACGATTATCTACGACAACGACCTCGACTTGATGCGAACCATCTGTCGGGCGGCGCGCAAAGCCGGCATCTCGGCCGTCATCGCCTCGGACGTGAGCGTGATGGCCTATTGCTGCGAAATAGGCTTCGAAGTGCACCTCTCCACGCAACTCAACATCTCGAACATCGAGGCCCTGCGCTTCTACGCCCGCTTTGCTGACGTCGTCGTGCTGGCCCGCGAACTCACGCTCGACCAAGTCGAGGCCATTCACACGGCCATCGTGCGCGAAAACATCTGTGGCCCGGGCGGCCGGCCCGTGCGCATCGAGATGTTCTGCCACGGCGCGCTGTGCATGGCTGTGAGCGGCAAGTGCTATCTCTCGCTCGACAACATGGGACGCTCGGCCAATCGCGGCGAGTGCATGCAAGTGTGCCGCCGGGCCTACACCGTGCGCGACCGCGAGACGGGCGTCGAGCTCGATGTCGAGAACAAATACATCATGAGCCCGAAGGATTTGAAAACCATCGGCTTCGTCGACCGCATGGCCCGCGCCGGCGTGAGCGTATTCAAGATAGAGGGGCGCGCACGGCCGGCCGAGTACGTCTCGACCGTCACTTCGTGCTACCGCGAAGCCCTTGCCGCCGTGGCCGACGGCACGTTCTCGCCCCGAATGGTCGAGGCGTGGGACGCCCGGCTGCGCACAGTTTTCAATCGCGGCTTCTGGGACGGCTATTACTTGGGCCAACGCCTCGGCGAGTGGAGCGAAAACTACGGTTCGAGCGCTACGGAGCGCAAAGTCTACGTGGGCCGCGGCACGAAGTATTTCTCGCGGCTCGGCGTCGGCGAGTTCTATCTCGAAGCCGGGGGCATAGCGCGCGGCGACCGCCTGCTCGTGGTCGGCCCCACCACGGGAGCGCTCTACATCGAGGCCACGGAAATCCACGGCGACCACGGGCCGCAGCCTTCGGCCGCGAAAGGCGAGAACATCGCCCTGCCCGTGCCCGAAAAGATACGCCCGAGCGACAAACTCTACCGCATCGTTCCCGCCGAACGCTGAGCAAGCGGCGGCTTACCCCATATTTATATATACTTCCCCATATTTAATATATACCGACTGCGACAATGGAACTACTTTTCGACATGGGCGGCGTGCTTATCGACCTCGACATGCCCGGTTGCGTGGAGCGTTTCCGCGCATTGGGCTTCGACATCGCGCCCTATCTCGATACTTTCGCCCAGCGCGGCTTTCTCTCCGACTTCGAAAGCGGAAAAATCTCGACCGACGAGTTTTTCGACACGATAGACCGCCTCGGCGGGCGCCGATTCGACCGAAACGAACTGCGAACGGCTTGGCGCGCCATGCTCAAAGCCATGCCGCGCGAACGCATCGAGCTGCTCGTGCGCGCAAGCCGCCACTACGGCATACATTTGCTGAGCAACACCAATCCGTTGGGCTGGAACTCGGCACTCGAACTCTTCGACGCGCTCGGCTATCGGCCCGACGAACTCTTCGGCCGCATCTTCCTCTCTTTCGAGTTAGGTATCGAGAAACCCGCGCCCGCCATTTTCCAAAAAGTCGTGGCCGACCTCGGCTGTGCGCCCGCAGACATTCTCTTTTTCGACGACTCCGCGACCAATTGTGCGGCTGCCCGAGGCCAAGGTCTGCGTGCCGTGCAGGCAGGCTTGGACGGCGCGTGGACAAACTGCTTCGACGCCGACGGACGTCTCGTCGAACCCATACCCGAAGCCTGATGGAGCGAAATTGCTGCGTGACAACGGGCATGTTCGACGGCGTACACGCCGGCCACCGCTGCTTGCTGCGCCAATTGCGCGACGAAGCGGCGCGTCGCGGCCTGTCGGCCGTGGTCGTCACCTTTGCACGCCACCCCAAAGCCGTCCTTTCGCCCGATTTCCGCCCCCGGCTGCTCACTACGCCCGAGGAAAAGGCCGACTTGCTCCGCGCCGAGGGCGTCGAACGCGTCGTTACGCTCGACTTCACGCCGCAAATGGCCGCGCTCACGGCCCGCAGGTTCATGCAAGAAGTGCTTGCTCCGCTCGGGGCGCGCGTTCTCGTCGCGGGCTACGACCATCGTTTCGGCCATGCCCGCGCCGAGGGGTTTTCGGACTATGTCGCTTACGGCAAAGACTTGGGAATCGACGTCGTTCAGGCCGTCGAGCTCGACAGTCCCGCGCATGTCAGTTCGTCCGTCGTGCGCCGTTTGCTTTCGGCGGGCGATGTTTCCGCCGCCGCGCGGCTTTTGGAGCGCCCGTACCGGCTTGCGGGGCGCGTAGTGCCGGGGCGGAAGCAGGGACGCCTGCTCGGTTTCCCCACGGCCAACCTTTGTCCGCCGGCCGACAAACTTGTTCCCGCCTTGGGCGTATATGCCTGCCGCGCCGAGGCCGCCGGGCGCCTTTGGCCGGCCATGGTGAACATCGGACGCCGCCCTACGCTCGACAATGGCCGAGATGTGAGCGTCGAAGCCCATCTGCTCGGCTATCCGGCGAGCGAAGCAGGCGAACTCTACGGCGAAACCGTCGCGTTGCACTTCGTCGACCGCCTGCGCGACGAACATCGTTTCCCCTCGACCGCGGCTTTGTGCGCGCAACTGGCCGACGACGCCGCGCAAGTCCGACAGATTTTGTCCTTATGAACCGCGCCGCAAGCTTTCTCCTGCTCTTTTTTTTCGTACAACTCGCCGGCGGCGCGCTTGCCGCCCGATGGTGGCCCGAAGGCGGCGATGAGGCGCTGACACGCACCATGCTCGCCGCCGAAACGGCCGCGCTGGCCGCGACAGCCTTGTTTTGCGCCGTGCGCAAACGTGTTTCGTGGCTGCCGGCCGACGATTTCAGCGTTTTTTCTCCCGTTAAATGCGGCGATGCAGCCGCTTTGCTCGGCTTGGTGCTGACATTGAGCATCGGGACGGCCTGCGTGTTGCAGCCGTTCGGCCTCGACGACGGCGGCTCGACGCTTCGTTTCGCCGCGCTGGCCCGACGGTGGGAAGCCGCGCTGCTTTTTTGCGTCGCGGGCCCCGTGTTCGAAGAAGTCGTGTTCCGCTACGGCCTCGCCGACGGCCTTTGCCGCGCACTGAGGAGCGAAAAGCGCGCCGTCGTGCTGAGTGCCGCCGTGTTCGGCGCGGTGCATTTGAACTGGCTGCAAGGCTTTTCGGCCTTTGTCATGGGTTGCGCTTTCGGCGCGCTCTATTTCGGCCGCCGCTCGCTGCTTTTGCCCGTGGCGGCCCACATTTTGTGCAACACATTGGCCTTCGCCTCGCTGCGCTATCCCGCTGCCGAGGCCTCGGCGGCCGCTTTGCCCGGCCTGCTGCTCGCCGGCGTCGGCCTTGCGCTCTGCGCGGCATCGGCCGCAGGGCTTTACAAAAAACTTTCTCAGCGATGAAAATCGGAAATATCGACTTGGGGCCGCGCCCCGTGCTTTTGGCGCCGATGGAAGATGTGACGGACATCGGTTTCCGCCTGCTTTGCCGCCGTCTCGGCGCTTCGATGGTCTATTCCGAGTTCGTAGCCGCCGACGCCCTTGTCCGAATGGTGAACAAGAGCCTCGAAAAACTCACCGTCTGCGACGCCGAGCGCCCCGTGGCCATACAAATCTACGGCAAAGACCCCGCAGCCTGCCGCGACGCGGCGCAAATCGTGGTCGAGCGCGCTCGTCCCGATGTGTTGGACTTGAATTTCGGCTGCCCCGTCAAGCGTGTAGCCGGCAAAGGCTCTGGCGCGGGGCTTTTGCAGGACGTGCCGCGCATGTTGTCCATCGTCAGGGCCGTGGTCGAGGCCGTCGATGTGCCCGTCACCTGCAAAACGCGCCTCGGTTGGGACGCTTCGAGCCTCATTATCGAGGATTTGGCCGAGCAACTGCAAGATGAGGGCATCGCGGCCCTCACTATTCACGGCCGCACGCGGGCACAGATGTACACAGGCCGCGCCGACTGGGCGTTAATCGGCGCCGTGCGCCGCAATCCCCGCATGCGCATTCCCATAATCGGCAACGGCGACATCGCCTCGGCCGACGACGCCGAGCAAGCCTTTCAACGCTACGCCGTCGACGCGATTATGGTGGGCCGGGCCACATTCGGGCGCCCGTGGATTTTCAAAGAAATCCGCGACCGGCTCGACGGCCGGCCCTTCGCGGTAGACGGCGTCGTCGACAGCCCGCATGCGCCCATGTCGCCCGAATGGAAGGTCGATGTGCTCGCCGAACAGGTGCGCCAAAGCGTGGCGCGCATCGACGAACGCCGCGGCATTCTCCACTCGCGCCGCCATTTGGCCGCCTCGCCGCTGTTCAAGGGTATCCCCGACTTTCGTCAGACGCGCATCGACATGCTTCGCGCCGAAACGATGGCCGACCTCTCGGTCGTCATGGCCCGTGCGCGCCGCATGTTGCTCGATTTTTTGGCCGAAAAAGGGGCTTAGTTTTCAGTTGTTTACGATAGGCAAAACTTTCTCAGACTAAGTTTGAACTTACTCAGAGATAGTTTTGCGTAACGCGGCGTTACGTTTTTCCGCCGCGCGTAGCGGTGCGGTTTCGGCCGCTTTTTTTGTTCACTTTTCCCCGATTGCCGTCTCGACGAAGCGCGCCACGGCCCGCCGAATGCTGGCGAGGCCGAACGCCTCGGGGCGGACTTCCGACAAGGCGAGCCAGACAATTTCGGCAGCGTCGTCGCCGGCCGCGGGCGTAGCGCCTTCGGCAAGGCGCACGCGGAAAAAGGCGTCGCACGTAGGCACCTCCATGCCGCCATAGGGATAAACATTCGGCAGCGAAAACAAAAAAACCGCCTCGGCCGCCTCGACGCCCAACTCCTCGCGCAGCTCGCGCGCCAAACCCTCGGTCAGACCCTCGCCGGGGTCGACAAAGCCGCCCGGAAGGTCGAGCGTGCCGCACGCGGGGGCCTTTGCGCGGCGCACGCACAAGAGTCTTCCCCCGTCATCTAGGATAAAAGCGGCCGTCGAGGCCGACGCGTTGAGGTAGAACGTGAAGCCGCACGACCGACAGCGCTTCGAGCGCGCGTCGTTCGGCACGAAATCGGCCGAGCCGCAATGCGGACAGAAGCGGAAGGCGCGAAGCGAAGGGTTCATGCGGAAAAACAGGAAAAATCAGACATAAATGAGCGCCGAGAGGCCTTCGGGCGAAAGGTAGCGCGCGGCCGCGGCCTGCAATTCGGCCGCCGTGACGCGCTCAACGGCCGCCGAGAGCGCGTCGACATCGTAGAGCCGGCCGTAGCGGGCATACGTTTTGCCCAAAGCCAGCGCATAACTCTCGCGATGCTCGCGGGCGATGCCCATCTGGCCGATAAGTTGGCGCTTGGCGGCCGCAAGCGTGCGTTCGCCCAGCGGTGCGTCGGTGAGCCGGCGCAATTCGCGGCAAACAATGCGGCGACAGCGCTCCACATCGCCCTTGTCGCAGCCGAAATATACGCCCCACAAGCCTGCATCGGGGTAGGTCGACAGAAAAGAGTCGGCCGAATAGACCAGCCCGGCCCGTTCGCGCAGCGCAGTGTTGAGACGCGAACTCATAGCCGGCCCGCCCAGCAGATTGTTGAGCAGCAACAGGGCGGGGCGTTCGGCCGAATCGCCGCCTGCCGTGCGTGCGCCCATCACGACGTAGGCTTGGTGCGTGCCGCGCTCCACTTTTTTTATTTCGATGCCGGGCTGCGGCAGCGCGGGCAGGGCTTCGCCGGGCGCATCGGGCGCCGATTCGGCCCTTGTCGAAGCGCTTACGGCCCTTTCCACGCGGCGCGCAATCTCGTCGGCGCCGATGTCGCCCACAACGAAGAACGTGCAGCACTCGGGGCGGTAGTAGCGGTCGGCAAAGCGCTCGGCGTCGGCCGTAGTGTAGGCGCGCAGCCGCTCGGGACGGCCCAAAATGTCGCGACCCAACGGATGCGCGCCGAAAATCATGGCCTCGAACTCGTCGAAAATGAGTTCGGAGGGCGTATCGCGGTAACTTTCGATTTCGTCGCAGATGACCTCGATTTCGCGTCCTATTTCGTGCTGCGGATAAGTGGACGAAAAGACAATGTCGCAGAGTAAGTCGGCCGCAAGCCCGAAGTGCGGGCGCAAAACGGCCGCATGGTAGACCGTTTCCTGCTTTCCCGTGAACGCATTGAGGTCGCCGCCCACACGTTCGAGGCAGCGATTTACGGCCGCGGCCCGTCGGCGGCGCGTTCCCTTGAACGAGAGGTGCTCGACAAAGTGCGCCATGCCCGAATCTTCGGCCTGTTCGTGCCTTGTGCCCGCCGAAACGACAATTCCGCAGTAGACTACGGGCGAGTCGCAGCGTTCGTGCACGACATTCACCCCGCAGGGCAAGAGAAAAGCCTGTTTCATCGTTTTGGAAAGTATTTGCCGACTTTCGGCAGGCGCGAGAGCGGAAAGTCGTGGTAGACAATGTGCGCGGCAAAGAGCAATATCAGCCCCGTGTTGAGCGCAAGGCGCAGGGCTACGCCCGTCCGTTCGCCCCAAAACTGCATCAGGGCGAAGAAAGCGGCCGCAAGCACCGCATAAACCCCTATCTGCCGCAAGGGATAGGCTATCGGATAGTAGCGACGGCCTGCAAAGTAGCTCAATGTCATGGCTGTGCCGTAGCCGGCCACGCCTGCCCAAGCGCAAGCCATGTATCCGAAGCGCGGAATGCCGAAAACATTCACCGATATCAGCACAAGGCAGCCCGCACCCGAAAGCCATGCGCCCCATATCGTGCGGTCGGTCAGTTTATACCAGAACGAGAGGTTGAAATAGACGCCCATCATGATTTCGGCGGCCATAACGACGGGCACGGCGCGCAATCCCTCCCAATAGTCGGGCGCAATGATATATTTGAGCACATCTATCCAGCCCGCCACCGCGAGAAAGGCCAACAGCGTGAAGGCTACGAAATACTTCATGGCCGCGGCGTAGACGGAACGGTTGTCCTCGCGCGCCGAAGCGAAGACAAAGGGCTCGTAGGCATAGCGAAAGGCCTGCGTAATCATGGCCATAATCATGGCAACCTTGACGCCGGCGCCGTAGATGCCCAACGCCACGCGCCCTTCGCGGCCCGGCACGAGCAGAGGATAGGCTATTTTGTCGAAAGTCTGGTTCAAAATGCCCGCCACGCCCAATATGAGTATCGGCCATGCGTAGGAAAGCATTTTTTTCAGCAACAAGCGGTCGGGCCGCCCCGCTTCGTACAGCTCTTTGCGGAAAAAAAGCGTGACGACGGCCGTCGTGGCGAGATTTATCGCGAAAACGTAGAACACATCGCGGCCGTCGAGGACGAGGAAATAGGCCAAGTTGAGCGCAATGTTGAGTACGATGAAAAGCAGTTTGAGTGCCGCGAACTTAACGGCCTTGCGCCGCAGGCGGAGATAGGCGAAAGGGATACATTGAAAGGCGTCGAGCGCCACGCACACGGCCATTGTCAGCAGATACTCGGGGTGGTCGGCATATCCGAGGGCGTCGCTTATCGGCCCGAAGGCCATAATCACGCCGAAGACGAAGACGGCGCCCACCGTGCCCACGGCCGCGAGCGCCGTGCCGTAGACGCGCGCCGCGTTCGCCCCTTCGCGGCTCGCGAAGCGAAAGAAAGCCGTCTCCATGCCGAACGTGAGCAGCACGAGCAGCAGCGCGACATAACTATACACGTTCGTGACGATGCCGTAGCCGCCGTCGGCCGCCGCAAGGCGTGAGGTATAGAGCGGCACGAGCAGATAATTGAGAAATCGGCCCACGATGCTCGAAAGTCCGTAGACGGCCGTGTCTTTTGCAAGGGATTTAAGTTGCGCCATAGGTGCGTAAGGGTGTAGTGTCTGCCGGAAAGCGGAAAATATCAGCCGAAAAAGAAGTAAGCAATCAGCACGGCGGCCGCCATACCGGCCAAGTCGGCGGCCAAGCCGCAGCCCACGGCGTGGCGGGTGCGCTTTATGCCCACCGAACCGAAATATACGGCAAGAACATAGAAGGTCGTGTCGGTCGAACCTTGGAACAGGCAGCTCAGCCGGCCGGCAAACGAGTCGGGGCCGTAGGTCGTCATCGCGTCGACCATCATGCCGCGCGCCCCGCTCCCGCTGAGCGGCCGCATCAGGGCCGTGGGCAGCGCGCCTGTCCAGTCGGCGGGCAAGCCGGCGGCCTCGACCATTCGGCCGATGCCGTCTACGAGAAAGTCCATGCCGCCTGCGGCGCGAAACACGCCGATGGCCACGAGTACGGCCACGAGATAGGGAATGATGCGCACGGCCGTGGAGAAACCTTCTTTGGCTCCCTCGACAAAAGCCTCGTAGCAATTTACTTTTTGCCGCACGCCGGCCACGATAAAGCCCGCAATGAGCGTAAAGAGCAGGACATTGGCCGAAGTCGTGCCCACCAAGTCCATCATGGCGCCGTCCAAACGCGAAAAGCCCCATATCACGGCGGCCACGAAGAGCGACATGCCGCCCAATGCCAGCAGCAAAGTGCGGTCGAGCAGATTGATGCGTTGCACGAGACACGTCACCACGATGCCCGCCAGCGTCGAGAAAAACGTAGCCAACAGCAGCGGGACGAAAATATCGGTGGGCGAGGCGGCGCCCATTTGGGCACGGTAGACCATGATGCCCACGGGCACGAGCGTAAGTCCCGACGTGTTGAGCACGAGAAACATAATCATCGGGTTCGTGGCCGTGTCTTTTTTCGGATTGAGTTCTTGCAGGCCCTCCATGGCTTTCAGACCGAGCGGCGTGGCCGCATTGTCGAGCCCGAGCAGGTTGGCCGAGATGTTCATGAAGATATGGCCTACGACGGGGTGGCCTTTGGGCACATCGGGAAAGAGCCGCGCGAAAACGGGCCCGAGCAAGCGCGCCACAAAGCGGACGACGCCGCCCTTTTCGCCGATGCGCATGATGCCGAGCCACAGCGAAAGGGCGCCCGTCAGGCCGATGGAGATGTCGAAGGCCGTGCGAGCCGTGTCGAACGTGGAGTCGATGATAGCGGGAAACACGTTCGTGTCGCCCAAAACGACGAGACGAAACGCGGCAATGGCGAAAGCCGAGAGAAAGAAAAAAATCCAGATGTAATTGAGCACCATGGCGGGCGTCGGGTTGGGTGTTTGCGGTTTTTTCCGGCGGCCGGCGGGGCGTTTTCCGCCGTCGGCGCAGCCGGGCTTTGCGGGAGGGTAAACTTAGTCTGAGATAGTTTCAACTTAGTCTGAGTAAGTTTTCGCTATCGTCGGGTTTGTTTTCGTCAGGTCGGAACGACGGCGCAAAAGGCTTGTCCGATGCGCTGCCGAGCGGGCGCGCCGGCGGCCTTTCGTCAGACGGAGAGCACGCGCTCGCCCAAGAGGCCGGCCAATTTCTTTTCAATCTCCGTCAGGCGGGCGAAGCGGCGCATCACGTCGGCCGCCCGTTCCTTGTCGGCGGCTGTCGCGGGGTCGCGCAGGGCGTCGAGCAGCTCGCGCTTGCGGTGGCGCAGAATGGCATACTTGTAGTCGAGCAGCAAGTGGTCGACCACGTCGCCGAGACGCTGCTCTTCGGGCACATACTGCTCTTCGTGGTGCCGGCTCAGCACGTGCGGGCTGGCCGAAAGGCGCACGGCGAGCGCCGAAATCTCGGGGTCGGGGTGCAGCGTGAAGTATGTCGCGGCCTCCCAGCCCGTCTCGGCCGTGTGGGCCAAGCATTCTTCCAAGATGCGGCGGTGCAGCGGCAGGCTCATCTCGATTTCGTCGGCGCGAAGGTCGCCGGCGATGTATTCGGCCACGCTGAACGTGTGTCCGCTCTCTTCGTCGGTCAGCAAAGGCTGCTGGCCGTAGCGCACGACGAGGCGAACGAGCTCTTCTTCCTCAGCGTGGGGCCTCCGGCCGGCTATTTCTGCCGCGCCGGCCGGCTTTTCTTCGGCCTTTCCGGCTGCGGCTTCCGTGCCGGCACCCGTATGGTTCCCTGCATCGGGTGCCGGCGCCGACTTGGCGCCGCGCCGCGCTTTGGCAATCTCGCTTTCTACCAACTGTTCGCTCACGTTCATCATTCGGGCGCACTGCGCGATATACATTTGGCGCACTACGCGGTCGGGCACGACGGAAACGGAGCGGATAATGCTCTGTATGAGCTCGGCGCGCCGCACGGGGTCGCCCGAAGCCTCTTGCATGAGCAGCTCGGTCTTGAACGTGATGAAGTCCGTCTGATGGCGGTCCATGTAGGCGCGGTATTCGGCCGCCGTATGCTTGCGGGCGAACGAATCGGGGTCGTCGCCGTCGGGCAGAAGCAGGACTTTCACGTCTAATCCCTCGGCCAGCAGCATGTCGATACCGCGCAGCGAGGCGCGAATGCCTGCCGCGTCGCCGTCGTAGAGCACGGTGATGTGGTTGGTGAAGCGATGAACGAGGCGTATCTGGCCTTCGGTGAGCGAAGTGCCGCTCGAAGCCACTACGTTCTCGATGCCGCTTTGGTGCATGGAGATAACATCGGTGTATCCCTCGACCAAATAGCAGCGGTCGGCCTTGATGATGGCCTGTTTGGCCTGATAGAGGCCGTAGAGTTCGCGGCTTTTGCTGTAAATGTCGCTTTCGGGCGAATTGACGTACTTGGCTTTCGTCTTGTCGGCCGTGAGAATGCGTCCGCCAAAGGCGACGACGCGGCCCGAAACGGTGTGTACGGGAAAAATGACGCGGCCGTGAAAGCGGTCGCCCAGCGTGCCGCGCTCCGTTTTGTAGCAAAGGCCCGTGCGCACCAAATAGGCTTCGTCGTAACCCGCGGCAAGGGCCTCGCGGCTGAGCGCATCGAAGGCCGGAAGGGCGTAGCCGAGCGCGAATTTGCGGATAATGTCGTCGCGAAAGCCGCGCTGGCGAAAGTATGCCTTGCCAATGGCCACGCCGTCGGTCGTTTCGTGAAGCAGACGCTGAAAGTATTCGGCCGCCCACGCGTTGAGGGCATACATGCTCTCGCGCTCGTTCTGCTCGCGGCGCTCTTCGTCGGTCTGTTCCTTGTCGCGCACCTCGATGCCGTACTTTCGTCCGAGCCAACGCAGGGCTTCGGGGTAGGTCATCTGCTCGTGTTCCATGAGAAAGTGCACGACGTTGCCGCCTTTTCCGCACGAGAAGCATTTGCATATCTGCCGCGCCGGCGACACCATGAACGAGGGCGTTTTTTCGTCGTGAAAGGGGCACAATCCCTTGAAGTTGGCGCCACTGCGGCGGAGATTGACAAATTCGCCCACCACTTCGACGATGTCGGCGGTAGTCATGAGGCGGTCTATGGTCGTGCGGTCTATCATAGGTGGGGACAAAGTTACGACTTTTTGCGTTTAACGGGACTTTTTCGGCGTTTTCGGCCGAACAGCCGCCGGCCCGCAGAAATCGGGCGCCGCGGACGCGGCCGCACCGCGCGTTTTCCGGCCGAAAAACCTGGGCAAAAAGGCGCGAAATAACCCGCTGATTTTCAACAGGCAAGAGAAGCGAAAAACTTAGTCTGAGAAAGTTTCAACTTAGTCTGAGTAAGTTCGAACTTTCTCAGACTAAGTTTTGCGTATCTCAGCGATAGTTTTTCGGGCGGCTTTGCAACGCGGAAAAAAACGGAAGTTTTCGGCGGGAAATGACCCATGCGGACATCTTCGCCGGCCGTTTTTCTATATATAATATATGGGTATGACGGCTTTTCCCGAATGTTTTTCTTATCTTTGCCCATGATACGATTCACGTTTAACCTGTTTTTATGAAAAACTGCATTCGAAAGGCGGCATTGGCCGTCATGATGCTTGTTTCTGCCGCCGTTGTCAACGGGCAGAACTTGCCTGTGTTCAGCAACGACAACGCTGCGACATGGTATTTCATTCAATTCGTCAAAAATTCTTCCGTCATCGAAGACACGGGCAACAATCAGGAGTTGCGCAACCGCACGGCGCAGGAAGGAAGCGGAGCACAGTTGTGGAAACTCGTGGGCGACGAGAACGGCTGTACGCTTCATTCCCGCGAAGGGCGCATGTTGCTGTACGACAAAGGGAACAATCGTTTCCGGGCTTCGGCTTCGGAGGCCACGACAATGAGACTCGTGCGCAGCGCGGCCGGACACTGGGAACTGCAACTGGCCGACCTTTCGCTCGCGCCGACGGCTACGTCCGTGGCGCTCGTTATCAACGGCGGCGACGGGCTCGACCACTATCTCGACTTGTGGAAACACGATTTCGACGCCTGCGGCCTGCGTTTTGTTCCCGAGCAGGAGATGGATTTCGACTATCAAACGGCTCCCGCTCCTGTCAGTGAGGTCGCTTTGTCGGGCAACGGGGCGGCTCCCGACGAGCCGCTGTCGCTTTGGTATCGCACGCCGGCTTCCAACTGGGTGACCGAGGCGCTTCCCATAGGCAACGGCGAAATGGGTGCCATGATATTCGGCGGCATCGCGCAAGACCGCATTCAGTTCAACCACAAAACGCTGTGGAAAGGCACCGCCGGAGCCACCGACTTGGGTTCGTATCTCTCTTTCGGCGATATTTATGTGACCAATCGCAATGCCAAGACTTCGTTCAATTATACAAGGAGTCTCAATCTTCGAGATGCCATAGCCCGAGTCAATTATACGGCCGGCAGCATAGCCTATTCGCGCGAGTATTTCGCCTCTTATCCCGACAGTGTCATCGTCATCAAATACTCGGCCAAGACGGGCACGCCGCTATGTTTCGACCTCAGCTTCATCAATGCGCAAGGCAAACGTGCAGTCTATGATTCCGACCGCGCAGTCTTCACCGGTCAGCTGGCCAACGGCATGATTTACCGCGCCGAGCTGCGTTTGCAGCTGACAGGCGGCACGGCTGTGGCTTCGCGCAAGGGCATCGCAATCGATAACGCAAAGGAAGTGACGATTTACCTGACCTGCGCAACGACTTTCGACCCCTTGTCGCCCACTCATTTTTCCGGCGACGACACTTCGCTGGCCGCACAGACCACTTCTGCGCTCGAAAGCGCTCTTGCAAGCGGGTATGAGGAGATTCGCGCCCGTCACGTGGCCGACTACGCCGCGCTTTTCGACCGGGTGGACTTCAAACTGGAGGATGCCCGTAACGACTATCCCACGGACCAGCTGCTCGTGCGCACCGGAATGGCCGCATCGACGGCTATGACCGACATGCTGGTCTTTCAGTACGGGCGCTATCTGACGATCGCCTCGTCGCGCGGCATTGCGCTGCCCTCCAATTTGCAAGGCATCTGGAACAAAGACGGCAACGCTACCTCTAATGCGGTATGGGCGTCGGATATTCATTCCAATATCAATGTTCAGATGAACTATTGGCCGGTAGAATCCACCAATCTGAGCGAATGTCATCTGCCTTTCCTGCAATTTATCTACAACGAAGCCACGCGCGCCAACGGAACGTGGCAAAAGAACGCCCGCGACCTCGGTATTTCCAAAGGTTGGGTGGTAAACACCGCGGGAAACATCTTCGGCGGTTCGAGCAACTACAAAATAAGAAAATACTCCGTGGCCAATGCTTGGTATTGCGAGCATTTGTGGCAGCACTTCACTTATACGCGCGACAAGGCGTTCCTGCGCGATATGGCCATGCCGTTGATGATTTCCGCCTGCGAGTTCTGGTTCGAACGGCTCGTCGAGGCACAAAACGGCGACGGCTCGCTGGAATGTCCCAACGAGTATTCGCCGGAGCAAGGGCGCGTGCAAAATGCCACCGCTCATGCACAACAACTCGTGACGATGCTTTTTGAAAACACTTTGGCCGCCATCGATGTGTTGGGCGAGGAGTCGGGCTGCGACGAAACCTTCCGCACCACGCTCACAAACAAACTGGCACGGCTCGACCGCGGCCTGCGCATCGACAACAAAGGTCTGCTGCGCGAATGGAAATATCAGGAAAACACGCCCAATCTGCCGGCTGACCAAAACTATAACGCCAACGACGAGGCCAACGTATGGCAATGCCACCGCCATACGTCGCATCTCATGGCACTTTATCCGGGTTTCCATCTCGACCGGGGCGCTGACGCCGACTTGTTCAACGCCGCCGTCGCCTCGCTGAAAGACCGCGGCGATGTAGGCACGGGTTGGGCGCGCGCATGGCGCATTTCGCTTTGGGCACGTACACGCGACGAAGAACAAACCTACAAAACCTTGCGCGGCTTCGCCCATCGCACCACTGCACTCAACTACGATTGGCACGGCGGTCTCTACGACAACCTGCTCGATGCCCACGCCACCTCCGTATTCCAGATCGAAGGCAACTTCGGCGCCACGGCGGGCATAGCCGAAATGCTGTTGCAGAGCCGTCCCGACTCGCTTGTTCTGCTTCCGGCGCTTCCCGCCGCTTGGGCCGACGGCCATGTGAGCGGTCTCAAAGCCATCGGCAACTTTGAAATCGACCTTGAATGGAATGACGGAAAACTCCACACCATACATGTGCGTTCCCTGGCGGGCCAGCCGCTCGTATTGGCCTATCCCGGCATCGGCAGCGCCGTAGTTACGGCAAATTCCGCCGATCAACCGCAGCTCGAAGCCTCCGGCCAAAACCGTCTGGCCTTTTCCACGGCCGAAGGAGGCTCTTACACAATCGTATTGCCCGGCAACGCCACCGGCATCGGCCGTACCGAAAACACGACAGCCGGCGGATTTCGCGTCAGCGGCCGTGCAATCCATTTCGATCATGCCGACGGAACGTCTATCCATGACATCGGCGGCCGCCGGTGGGGAAACGGCCAAACGTTACCCCAAGGTATTTATATCGTGTGCGACGGCGGCCCGAAACAACACGTTGTCATTATCTGATTGCCGGGCCTTTCTTGCGATAAAGGTGCGGAAGGCAGAAAATTTCTCCCGCTTCATTGGCCGGGAAGCCGGCTGAAACCATAGTTTCGGCACATTCTTTCCCCTGCAACAAGCCCCGCAGGTCGTATCAACGACTTGCGGGGCTTGTTGCAGGGGAACAGCGCCGACTTTCAGCGCCGGAAGCGTGCCGTAATGTCTGAAAGCGTACCGTCGGTCTCCACACGGTAGAGGCGCTGGTTTGTCCGCGGGTCTGAA
The DNA here is from genome assembly GCA_022508615.1 of Prevotellaceae bacterium. Lineage (GTDB taxonomy): Bacteria > Bacteroidota > Bacteroidia > Bacteroidales > Bacteroidaceae > Alloprevotella. The sequence goes on from JAFLUW010000001.1 coordinate 46,008, forward strand.
AGCGGGCCGAGTTCGCTGCGCCACGGGCCGAGTTTCACATAGGCGAAGGCTGCGGCGTCGAAAGCCTCGGGCAGTTCTTGCCTGCCCGAATACCAGCCCGCTTTGAGGCCGGCGTCGCGCACGAAACGCGCCAATCGCGCCACCGAAGCGGGGTCGCCGTCGCCGCCCATGAAGCCTACGCAAGTAATCTCTTCGCGATAGCCCTCGATGAGCGCCGAAAGTCGCTCCTCGGTCAGCACTTCGCCCGTGTCGTCTTTGAGAAATTCGCTGTGACAGCCCGGACAAGCGTTCGGACAGCGCGAAAGGTTGAGCGCCAGCGTCACTTCGTCGGGAAATTCCTGAAAAACAATGTCGTGATTGACGTATTTCAGCATCGCGTCGGTCCTTCGGTTGCGGTTAAGCCATTTTTCCGTAGTAGCGGCGCGAGGCTTCTTTCTGACGGTCGAGCGAGAAGTTGGACACGCGCTTGAGATAGCCGATGATGCGCGTCAGGTAGTCCACCTCATGCGAGTGGCAGCGGGGACAGTCCTTGAGATAGCGCTTGTCGATGTGCCCGCACTTCTTGCAGAGCGTGTTGGGAATGTTGAACGTGAAGTAGTTGCAGCCCTCTTTCGCCGCCACGCGCAGCAGTTGTCGGTATTGCGGTTGCGAAAGGTGCTCGTCGAGGTTCATGTGGAGCGCCGAGCCGCCCGTGAGATGTTCGATATATTTGCGTCCGTGCAGACGGAATTTCTCGATGACGTCGGTATTGGGGTCTTCTACGATATAGAAATAGGAATTATAGCAGTCGCGCGGCACGAAATAGCCGTCTTCGCGGTCCCAACGGGCGTGTTTCACGCCGACATTCTCGGCCGGAATCATTTCGCAGTTGAACAGAATGTCCTTGCTGCGGTATTGGCGGTTGTATTTCTCGACAAGTCCGAGCACGTCGCCCACGAAGGCTGCGTATTCTTCGTTGTCCGAGATGGTAAGCCCGAGACTCTCGGCCGCTTCGACCATGCCGTTCACGCCCACCGTGAGATACTGGCGCTTGATGTTGATATAGCCGGCGTCGAAAAGCGGAAGCATGCCTTTTGCAAGGAAATGTTTCAGATTTTCGTTGTAGGCCAACTGCACTTTGTGCACCAAGTCGACGATGCCTTCGAGATATTCCAGATACGAGCGGCCTTCGCGCGTGGCTTGCTGCACGCAGCGGTTCAGATTGATGCTCAACACCGACTTCGAGCCCGTCGACACGCCGCCGGCGCCCAGCGTGTAGCTGAAACCGTTGTCCTGAATCTCGTTGCGCAGGCGGCAGCACGAAGCCAGCGAGTCGGCGTTGTCGCTCATGTAGGTGAAGAAGCTGTGGCCCGCGGCATACATTTCGGCCGTGAAGTCGGCGTACTCCTTATCCATCACATCGCCGTCCTTCGACAGGAGCGCCATCGTCTCGACGGGGAAAGTGAGCACCGTTTTCGTGCGTTCGGCGTTGAACCACCGCATGAAGCGCTTTTGCAGCCACGACAAAGCCTCCCATTCGGGCGCCGAGCCGTCGGGGAAGCGAAATTCACCGAAAATACTCTCGAAGTAGTATTTGTCGTAATAGGAAATGTTCCAGAAGACGGCCTGAAAGTTGCGCGCACCCGTCGGCTGATTGATCGAGTAGACGATTTGCTCGAAACAGTCGGTGATGATTTTGTCGATGGTGCGGCGGCGCAGCGAGCCGTCGACCACTTCGTCGGCGCGTTTGTAGTAGTCCTCGCCGTATTCCTGCTTGAGAAAGTACGACATGTACATCAGAAATTCGGGCGTCGCGCAGGCGCCGGCCAGCATCGAGCTGACGATGAACACCATGTTGATGAAACCGCCGCAGAACGACTTCAGATTGGTCGGCGCCGTCGAGTTGCCGCCGATGTTCGCCGTGCCGTTGAGCAGCCACGGGTACATCGTAATCGAGGCGCAGTAGTTGGCCAGATTCGTCTCGTCGTTCTTGTAGATATAGTGGTGGTCGAGCAGGTAGAGGTAGCGGTCGGCGACCTCCTTGCCGTACATCGCCTTGATTCGGTCGCACAAGAGGCGGCGGTTCAGGCGGATGAAGTTCTTTTTGGGCAGTTCGCTGATGAGCGTGGCGATGTTTTTGTTCTCCACGTTGGCGTTGGCGTCGTATTTCGAGCCGGTGGCAGCGTTCGTGCTGTCGCAATACTCCATGAGGAAGCGCAGTTTGTCAGCCACTTCGCGGTCTTCGAAGTGTTTCTGGCGGTAGAGCATGTAGCTCTTGGCGGCTTTGAAGCAGCGTTCGCTCATCAGCGCCACTTCGACCTGATTCTGTATGTCCTCCACGCTCATGCCGTTGCAGAATTTCAGCCGTTCGACGATGCGGCCCAGCTTTTCGGCGTCGATGGCCTCGCCCACGGCTGCGAAGGCTTTGAGAATGGCGCTCTTGATTTTTTCGAGCGAGAAGGGTTCGCGGGAGCCGTCGCGCTTGGTGATGTAGAAATTTTCGTAGCTCATGGTGTATGTGTGATGGTTTGTTTTTCTGTTGTCCCGGGCGGGCATTGTTTTCCCGAAAGAGCGGCCGTCTGCCGTCGGGCGGCTGTCTGCGCGCCGTTGGCGTGCGGTTGCCGAAAGCCCGGCCGGCGTTGGTGTGCGGCCGGTGGTTCCCGGTTTCCCGTGCGGCGGTGCAGCGGGTTCCCGTTCGGTTTGTATATATGTTTTGTTCAGGCGGTTACGGCGATTTTACGGGGCAATCGTCCGCTTTCCCGGCGGCTGTTTCCGGGGGTGTTGTCCGAGGTGCAAAGATACGGGTAAGTTTTGTATTTCGGACGTGTTTTCTGCACTATTTTTCAGAAAACTTTTTTGCGAAAAAACGTTCAAAAGTTTTCCGTTTTGGGAAACTTTTGAACGTCAAACGTTTATTCCGGTTTGTTGTTTCAGCGCACGAGCGCGGCCACGGCCAAGGCGTAACTTTCCGTGCCGAAGCCGCAGATTACGCCCCGGCAGACGGCCGAAATGAGCGAGCGGTGGCGAAACTCCTCGCGGCGGTGCACGTTCGATAGGTGTACCTCGACCACATCCATCCCCCCGACGGCGGCGATGGCGTCGCGCAGCGCCACGGACGTGTGTGTGTAGGCGCCGGCGTTGAGCACGACGCCGGCATATCCGCCTTCGCGCCACGCGGCGTGCAGCCGGTCGACGAGCGCGCCCTCGCAGTTGCTCTGAAAGTGGTCGAAATGCACGTCGGGAAAGCGTCGGGCGAGCGATTCGACGAGTTCGTCGAGCGTCGTGTTGCCATAAATTTCGGGTTCGCGCGTGCCCAGAAGGTTCAGGTTGGGGCCGTTGAGAAGGAGTATCTTTTTCATGCTTCGGCTTTTGTGTGCGAAGTTACGAAACGCCGCCGAGATTCCCGCGCCGCGCTGCGGGTTTATTTTTCGCGGCGTTCGGGCGCGTGTCGTAAGCGTTTGGGATACAGTCCCGTGGAGGAGTGAAAAACTTAGTCTGAGTAAGTTGGAATTTAGTCTGAGTAAGTTTCAACTTAGTCTGAGTAAGTTCAGCCTGACGCCGACTTCGGTTTCTGCCGGCACGGCGTTTCGCGCTGCGGGCGGCGCGAAGGGGGCGCCCGGCGGGGCTTCGGAGGAGTTTTGCCGGGCTTGCGCGCGGCGGCCTCGGCGAAAAGCGCTACATTTGCGCTGCCTGCTGCCTGCTGCCTGCGGGGCTGCGGCGCGGCGTGCCGTGCGGCGGTCTTCGGGCCGGAGGGCTTTCATTCATCCGTATCTGTCATGAAACTTTTTCTCTCTTTCGGCGCAAACGTCGGCGACCGCCGCGCCGCCATCGACGAGGCCCTCGTCCGGCTCGAACGGCGCGTGGGCCCGCTGTTGCGCCGCTCGGCTTGCTACGAAACGCGCCCCGAGGGCTTCGTCTCCGACCACGATTTTCTCAACGCCGCGGCGCTCTTCTCGACACAGCTCGGCCCCTTGGAAGTGCTCGACGCGGCCGAGGCCGTCGAGCGCGAGCTGGGCCGCACGCACAAAAGCGACGGCCGCGGCTATGCCGACCGAACCATCGACATCGACCTGATTAGTCTCGGCCCGGTCTGCATGGCGACGCCCCGGCTCACGCTGCCGCATCCGCGCTGGGCCGAACGGCGCTTCGTACTCGAGCCGCTGGCCGAGATTGCGCCCGACGAGCGGCTGCCGGGCAGCGCGGCGACGGTCTCGCAGCTGCTGGCGCGGCTCAACCGGCTGCACATCGGGCAGCTGACGCGCGCCGACGCGGCCTCGGCGCGTGCCGCAGAGGCCTTGCTCGCAGCGCTTTCGGGCCGACGGCAGCCTTTTTCGGCGGCCGACCTGCATGCGCTCCTCGCGCGCGCGTCCACTTATATATATATGGGGCACGACGAACACGGCGCGCCCGTCGCCATGGCCACACTCTGTCTTGCCGCTTCGCCCACAGGGCTGAAAGCGTGGGTGGAGGACGTCGCCGTGCTTCCCGGCTGTCGCCGTCGCGGCTATGCCCGCGCCCTGCTGTCGCATGTCGAGGCCGAGGCGCGCCGGCTGGGTGCCAAGAGCCTGAACCTCACGTCGCGGCCCGAGCGCGAGGCGGCCAATGCGCTCTATCGCTCGGCCGGTTTCGCGCTGCGTGCGACGAACGTCTACCGCAAGCCGCTCGACGACGGCTCGACGGCCGTCGGCTGAAAGTTTCGGGCCGCAGGTTTGTCCGTATCGGCAGTTTTGCTGAAATTTGCGCCGCTTCTGCGGAAACGCCCGCGCGGCATTTGCCGCCGGGCGGGCGATGCGCGGAGCTGAAAGCAGTCGACGATGGTTTTCTCCGATTTATTTTTCCTCTATGTCTTTCTTCCCGCCTTCGCGCTTTGCTACGCCGCGGCGGGAGCGGCCGACCGTCTGCGCCGCAGCCCCGAAGGCGCGCCGGCATGCAGCGTGCGCAACCTGACGCTCACGCTCTTTTCGCTCGTGTTCTACGCCTGGGGCGAGCCGGTCTACGTGTTTCTCATGTTGTTCTGCGTGGCGATGAACTATGCCGCCGGCCTGCTTGTGGACCGCTGCACGCGCCGCCGCCGGGCAGCCCTGGCGGCCGGCGTGGCGGGCAATGTGGCCGTGCTCGGTCTGTTCAAATATGCCGGATTCGCCTGCCGCAGCCTCGCCGCGCTGGGACTCGACCTGCCCGAACCGCATATCGCCCTGCCCATAGGCATCAGTTTCTATACGTTTCAGTCCATTTCCTATCTCGTCGACGTCTATCGTCGCGAAGCGCCCTGTCAGCGGCGGCTGGGCGGCCTGCTGCTCTACATTTCGATGTTCCCGCAGCTCATAGCCGGCCCCATCGTGCGCTACGACGCGGTGGCGCGCGAAATTACGCAGCGTCGCGCCTCGGCAGCCGACGTGGCCGACGGCGTGTTCCGCTTTCTCGTCGGACTGGGCAAGAAAGTGGTGCTGGCCAATCAGCTTTCCGAAATCTCGACAGCCTTTCTCGCCGGCGGAGCGCCCGCCTCGACGCTCGCAGCGTGGACCGGCATCGCCGCCTTTACGCTGCAAATCTATTTTGACTTTTCCGGCTACTCCGACATGGCCATCGGTCTGGGACGATGCTTGGGCTTCCACTTTCCGGAAAACTTCCGCCATCCCTATTGCTGCACTTCGGTCACCGACTTCTGGCGGCGCTGGCACATTTCGCTGGGCAGTTTCTTCCGCGACTACGTCTACATCCCCATGGGCGGGAACCGACGGCACCAGGGGCTGAACATCATGACCGTATGGCTGCTCACGGGCCTGTGGCACGGCGCGAGCTGGAATTTTGTGCTCTGGGGATTGTGGTTCGGCGTGATTGTGACGCTCGAAAAGTACACGCTGCTGCGCGTGGCACAGCGCATACCGCGCGTGTTGCTCCATGTATACAGCCTGACGCTCGTCGTGGCCGGCTGGGGGCTGTTCTATTTCGAGGACTTCGCGGCCATGCACGCCTTTTTCGCCGCCATTTGCGGACTGACGGGCGACGCGGCCGACTTTGCGGCCCGTTCGGCGCTGACGGACAGCTTCTGGCTGTGGGTGGCGGCCCTGTTGTGCTGCCTGCCGCTGCGTCGGGCGGCCGCAACGCTGGCCGACTGTCTTCCGGGCGGCCGTCTGCTTCGCGCGCCGGCCGCCGTTCTGGCCGCGAGACTTGTGCTGTCGGTCGCTTTGCTTGCGGCAAGCACGGCTTTGCTTGTCGGCGCGACGAACAACGCCTTTATATATACACGTTTCTGAAACTTTGTCGAAACTGATGCCCTCCTATGTCACACAATAAGGCATATATAGCTGTCGTGGGGACGATTTTTGCTGCTGCGGCGGCCGTGCTGGACTTTTTTCCGCGCAGCGCGTATTCCGAACTCGAGAAACGCGAGCTCTCGGCCTTTCCCGTTTTTTCGGCCGACAGCCTGCGCAGCGGCGCATTCACGCGTGCGGTCTCGGCATGGTTCAGCGACACGGAGCCTTTCCGCGATGCGTTCATGACGTTCAGTATGAAGCTCAAAGACTGGCAGCGTCTGCGCACGGGAGCCGGCCGCGTGACGTTTCATGCCGCCGAGCCGGTCGCTGCAGCCGGTGCCACGGCCGATTCGGCCGCAGTCGGCGGGCCGCAGCCGGCCGTTGTCGACGAAAATGCCCGCATCGTCAACTCCGGAGGCATCGTCATTGCCGGCGAAGGCGGGCGCATCCGGGGGCTTGTGGCCTTTGGCGGCGGAACGGCGGGCTGCAAGGCCTACGCCGACGCGGCCAATCTCTACGCAGAGACGTTCGGACCGTCGGTAAGGGTCTATCTCATGGTGATTCCCACGGCCATAGAGTTCTATTGTCCGCCGTCGGCAGCCCGTTGCACGCGGCCGCAGCGGCCTGTCATCGAGGAAGCGCACGCCCGGCTGGCGCATGGCGTGCGTGCGGTCGACGTCTATCCCGTCTTGCAGGCGCATGCCGGCGAGGACATCTATCTGCGCACGGACCATCACTGGGCGCCGCTCGGCGCATACTATGCCGCGCGCGAATTTGCCCGCGTGGCGGGTGTGGCATTCAGGGGGCTGGACGCTTATGAGCGGCGCGTGGTCCGCCGGTACGTGGGAAGTATGTACGGATACTCCCGCGAAATCGGTTTCAAGGACGCGCCCGAGGACTTTGTCTTCTACGTGCCGCACGAGACGAGCTACACGACGACGTATGTCGACTATACGGTCGACGACAGCTTTCGCATCACGGCCGAAAGCCGGCCTCACGGCGGGCCGTTCTTTCAGCGCTACCGCGATGGAAGCAGTGGAGCCTACTGCACGTTCATGGGCAGCGACAAACGCCTGACGAAGGTCGAAACATCGGCGCCGGGCGGCCGCCGTCTGCTGATACTGAAGGACAGTTTCGGCAATGCGCTGCCGGGCTACCTGTTCTATTCGTTCGAGGAGATACATGTGGTCGACTCGCGCTATTTTCTGAAAAACATGAAGGCTTACGTGGCCGAAAATGACATTACGGACATTCTCTTTGCCAACAACATTTTCAAGGCAAGCTCGCCGGCCACGTATCGCAACTACGTCCGTTTCCTTTCGCAGCCGGGAACCGTACCGCCCCGCCCTGCCGCTCCGCCGGCTGACGCTGCCGACGCGCACGAAGCGGCTCCGGCCGCCGGGCTGCCGGCCGAAACGGCTGCCGGAAACGACAGTATCACCGCGTCGTAGACCGCTGTGTCGGACAAAGACGGAGATAGGCAAAACCTACAGGGAGTAAGTTTCAACTTAGTCTGAATTAGTTGAAACTTACTCCCTGTAAGTTTTGCCTCCGGCGCAGATACTGGCAATCAGGCCTTTCTTCGGTGCGCCTCAGTCCACGATGAGCATCACGTCGCCATAGGGCCCGAACTTGTAGCCCTCCTTCATGGCCACTTGGTAGGCGTGCATCGTGTAATCGTAGTTGCCGAAAGCCGTGGTCAGCATCAGAAGCGTGGAATAGGGCATCTGGAAGTTCGACAACATGGCGTCGGCCACGGAGAAGTCGTAGTGGGGGAAGATGAACTTGTTGGTCCAGCCCTCGAACTCCTTGATGCGGGCGTCCGGGCCTACGCAAGTTTCGAGTGCGCGCTGCACGGTCGTCCCGACGGCCAGCACGCGGTGGCCTCCGTCCTTGGCGCGGTTGACCGTGCGGCAGCATTCGGCGCCGACGAACATGGATTCGCTGTCCATCTTGTGTTTCGTCAGGTCTTCGACGTCGGTCTGGCGAAATGCGCCCAGCCCGCAGTGGAGCGTGAGGTAGGCTGCGTCGATGTCGGCCAGTTCCATGCGCTTGAGCATGGTGCGCGAGAAGTGCATGCCGGCCGTGGGGGCCGTGACGGCGCCTTCGTGGCGGGCGAAGACGCACTGAAAGCGCTCCAAGTCCTCGGGTTCGCTCTCGCGGCCGATGAGTCGGGGCACCGGAGCTTCGCCCAGGGCGTAGAGCGCACGGCGGAACTCCTCGTGCTCGCCTTCGTAGAGGAAGCGGAGCGTGCGTCCGCGGCTCGTCGTGTTGTCGATGACTTCGGCTACGATGGAGGAGTCGTCGCCGAAGTAGAGCTTGTTGCCGATACGTATCTTCCGGGCCGGATCGACCAGCACGTCCCACAAGCGAAGCTCCTCGTTGAGCTCGCGCAAAAGGAAGACTTCGATGCGTGCGCCCGTCTTCTCCTTGTTTCCGTAGAGGCGGGCGGGAAACACCTTGGTGTCGTTGAACACGAAGACGTCGTGCGCAGAGAAATGCGAGAGCAGCTGCTTGAAGTTTTCGTGCTCGATGTCGCCCGTTTTGCGATGAAGCACCATCATGCGGCAGTCTTCACGGTTGTCGGACGGATATTGTGCGATAAGCTCCTGTGGCAGTTTGTAGTTGAATTGGGAAAGTTTCATGTATGCGTGTCGGTATTGCTGTTGTTGCGTTGTTTTTCGCTTTCGATGCGTTTTCTTTTGCGGTTATTGCCCGATTTTTCGTTGTCGATGCCTTATGTTTCGGGAATTTCTATGGTTTGCCGGCCGAGCCAGGCTTCAAAGTCGTCGATTGTCGGGAAACAGTCGCCGATGTTGTGGTTGCCGACGCGTGTGCGCCGCAGGGCCGTCAGGTGCGCGCCGCTGTCGAGTGCCATACCGAGATCGCGGGCCAGCGCACGTATGTATGTGCCTTTCGAACAGACGATGCGCAGGGTGATTTCCTCGGGCAGGCGGCTGTCGATCAGTTCTAATTCGTCGATGCGCAGCAGCCGGGGTTTGATTTCGACCTGTTCGCCGCGCCGGGCAAGGTCGTAGGCGCGCTTTCCTCCCACCTTGCAGGCCGAAAAGGCCGGCGGTTGCTGCCAGATGTCGCCCCGGAAGCGGCCGAGCGCCTCGTCGACGAGAGTTGACGTGATGTGGGCGGTGGGGTAGGTGCAGTCGATGTTGTGTTCGAGGTCGAAGCTCGGCGTAGTGGCCCCCAACCGCAGCGTAGCCACGTATTCCTTGACGCCGGTTTGCAGCTCTTCGATGCGTTTCGTGGCGCGGCCCGTGCAGACCACCATGACGCCCGTGGCCAACGGGTCGAGCGTGCCGGCATGGCCCACTTTGAGCCGCCGTCCGCCCATGGCGCGGGTCAGCAGCCAGCGCACTTTGCCCACGAGGGCGAACGAAGTCATGCCAAGCGGCTTGTCGAAAGCCAGTATCTCGCCGTCGATGAAATTCATGCGCCGATAAAGTGGAGGGCGAAGGCTGCCGCGGCGGCTGCCACGCAATAGAGGGCAAAGTATATGAGTTTGCCGCGACGCACGATGCCTATCATCCAGCGGCAGGCCAGACATCCGCTGACGAAAGCGGCTGCAAATCCGGCGAAGAGGGCCGATGCAGAGAGGCCGCCCAGCGCTTCTGTCCCGCCGTCCTTGAATATCTTCAGCGTGTCGAGCAAGGCTTCGCCCAATATGGGCGGAATGACCATGAGGAACGAGAATTTGGCCATCTGTTCCTTGCGGTTGCCCAGCAAAAGGCCCGTGGCGATCGTCGAACCCGAGCGCGAGAGGCCGGGCAGCACGGCTACGGCCTGCGCCAAGCCGATGACGAAGGCGTGAAGCGGCGATATTTGCTCGCGCTGCCGCGGTCGGGCGAAGTGGGTGAAAGCCAGCAGGGCGGCCGTCAGCAACAGGCAGCAGCCCACGACGAGAAGCCCTTCGCCAAAGATGCTTTCGACTTGCTCTTTGAAGCAAAGTCCCACCACGCCGATGGGTATCATCGAGATGAGGATGTTCACGACGTAGCGTTGCTCGTCGTTGTATCCGCTACCGAAGTCGAGCGAACCGCGCACGAGCGTCCACACCTCGCGACCCAGAACAACGAGCGTCGAGAGCACCGTGGCCACGTGTACGGCTATGGTAAAGGCCATGTTTTCCTCGGCTTCGATGCCGAAAAGGGCCGCGCCGATGGTCAGATGGCCGCTCGACGAGACGGGAAGGTATTCCGTGAGGCCCTGAACGAGACCTAAAACAAGGGCTTGCAGCGTATCCATCTTCTTTCGGCTCAGCTTTTAGGTTTGCGTATGATGGCGTAGGCCATGAACAGGTAGCCGAAGAGACAGACGGCCGGTGCCATGCGCACGCGTCGCACGCTGAAAATTTCAGGGTCGAATGTTTCGCGCGTCGAGCCTGTGCCCGACATGAGCACGAAGCCGGCGATGACGGCCAGCATGCCGACAGCCAGCAGAATGAAGTTCACGCGGTCGAAAGCGAACGTTCTTTTTTCCATTTTGTCTTATATATATAATGGGTGTTGGGAGAATCAGTGCAGAAAGACTTCGCTGCCGCGCATTCTCAGGAAGCGGTTTACGCTGAAATAGGCGCAAACGAGCGTCAGCAGCATGCCGCAGCCGAGCACCACGGCGAGCGTCGTGGCGATAACGGTCGGCGTGGCCAATGTCGCAACGTAAATGTCGAGCGAGAGCATCATGTAGATGCCTGTGCCCAATAGCACGTCGGCCAGCAGGCCGCTCACGAGCCCTATGCCCATGGCGCGCAGCAGGAACGGCCGGCGGATGAAGCGCCAGCGGGCGCCGACGAGTTTCATCGTGTGTATCGTGAAGCGCCGGGCGTAGACGTTGAGGCGTATGGTGTTGTTAATCAGTGCGAACGACACGAACGCCAGCAGTCCGGCCACGATGAGCATCACTAGCCCGGTCAGCGGCAGCGCGTAGTCCACGAAATTCATCATTTCTTTCGGATAAATCACGTCGGCCACGTCCTTGCGCCGCCGCAATTCAGGCACGTGGCGCTGCAGGCTGTCGGGGCAGGCGTATTCGGCTTTGAGATAGAGTTCGAACTCGTCGGGAATGGGGCTGTAGCCGAGGAAATCGCTCGGCGCTTCCTTCATGAGAGCCGCCATCTCGGCCGTGCCGCGCTCCTTGGAGATGTAAGCCGTATGGCGCACGTAGGGAAGCCGCCTCAGCTCCGTCTGCATGCGGTAGAGATCGGCCCGGCTGAGGCTGTCGGCCACGAGAACCTGCAGCGTAAAGTTCTCGCGCAATTGTCGGCTGAAGCCTGCTCCGGCCTGAACGAAGAAAACGACGATGCCCAGCAGCAGCAGCACGAGCGTGGTGCTGATGCACGAACTGAGCGTGTTGAAAAGTCCGCCGCCATGGCGTTTGCGTGGAGAAGACATGGGTACAATTATCGAAATTTGCCACAAAATTACGTTTTTTTGTCCGACAAGTGCCCTTTGTTCCTTCACTTTTTACCGTGTGCGCCCGTTTCGGCTTCTTTCCCAGGTCGTTGCGCGGAAACTTAGAAGCCGTTGCGGCTTGTCGTCTGCGGTTGTCGTGCCCGCAGTTCCGCCCGGGTGTGGCGGGACGGGGTGCTTGTTTTTTTTGTTTCCGGACAGTTCGGTGAAATGCGCATTCTTGTCATTTTCAACGTACTGAATTTCTCTCTTTGTTGTCGATTCCGTAAATTTGCACCATGCGTTTCTCTCCCCCCCCCTTATATTTTTGGCGGCAGTATGCGTCGCGTTGTCTTTAGTCTCGTGTGAAGACGAGTCGGGCGAAGTTGTTCCTCAGTTGTCGGGAACCAATGTGGTCGAACTCGTAGTCGACGGCTATAAAGCCGTCGAGACAAGACCGGGCTGCCTCGAAGTATGCCTGCCCTACGGCACGAGGTTGCACGCCCTTCCCGGCACGATCGAGACGGACGGCGGTATGGCCGAAGTGCGCAGCATGCAGCGCGACTCGCTGGCTGCGGAGGCCGACTCGGCGGCCTTCGTTTTCGACTTGTCGCTGCCCGACACCATCGTGGTCAGTGCATCGGACGGCCGTCAGGTCGTCTACACCCTCTCGGCGCACTTTTCGCATCTGCCCGTGGTCTATCTTTCGACGCCGGCGCCTGTCACGAGCCGCACAGAGTGGACCGAAGGCTGCACGATGACCGTCTGCCACGCCGGTGCAGCCGATGCTTTCTATATGCCGGCGCCGAGGTGCGCGGCCGCGGTAACTCCACGTGGAGCTGTCCCCAAAAGCCATACGCCGTCAGGCTCGGTAAGCGGGCCTCCGTGCTGGGCATGCCCGAGCATCGCCGCTGGGTGCTGCTGGCCAACTGGTTCGATCCTTCGAATCTGCGCTCCGAACTGGGCTTTTTTCTTGGCCGGCAGACGAGGCTTGCCTACACGCCGCGCACGGCCTTTGTCGAACTCGTTGTGAACGGCGAGTTTCAGGGCGTCTATCAGCTGGCTGAGCAAATCAAAATCGACCCTAACCGCCTCGACATCCCCGAAGAGAGTTATTTGCTCGAGACCGACCAGCGCGCCAGCGCAGCGGCGGGCGACGTTTTCTTTTCCGTCGGACACATGACGTGGCCGGTCGTCGTCAAATCGCCCGATACGGCCGTCGGCGAACCTGAATACGAACACATCGTCAGCTATATGGACGGTGTCGACCGTGCTCTTTTCGGGCCGGACTTTTGCGACGCAGCCCGAGGGTACGCTGCGTGGTTGGATGTCGACTCGTTTGTCGAATGGTATTTAGTCAACGAAATCACGAAGAACAACGACGCCATCTTCTTCGCCTCTTGTTTCATGCATCTCGCGCCCGGCGGCAAACTCACGATGGGTCCGCTCTGGGATTTCGACCTTGCTTTCGGCAATACGCTCTCCAACGGCAACGATGTCCCCGAGGGTTTCTGGATTAAGCGCGCCACGCCCTGGTTCGCCCGTCTTTTCGAGGACCCTGCCTTCGTGGCGCGTGTCAAGCAGCGCTATGCCGAAATCTATGCCGGCCGCTCGCAGTTGTTCCACGAGCTCGACCGGCTGGCCGCCAGCCTTTCGCCTGCGGTGCCGGGCAATAATTCGGTGTGGAACTTCTACGACGGAGGTGCCGACGCGACCCGGGTGCTCTATGCCTACGACGCCGATGTCGAACGGTTGCGCGATTGGCTCGAAATACGCTTCGAGTGGCTTCGGACGGAGTTCGGGAAAATGTAGGCAGGCCGTCTCCCTCCTCTTTCTTCGTCTCGCTGCAAACCCGGCTGCGTGCCGGCCGTTGCCGTCGGGGGCTTCCGGCTTGTGCTGCCTGCGCCGTTTTCAGCAAACGCAGAGATAGTCGAAACTATCTCTGCGTAAGTTTTAATTTAGTCTGAGATAATTCGAACTATCTCTGTGTAAGTTTCCGCTTCCGTCCGGATAAAGGGCGGATAAGCTGCAAGTATTTTATTTTCATGAGATTATGGCGCGTCTTCCTGTCCGACGGACAGCGGCGGCTCCGCAGGGCGTGCATGGCCTGCGGAGCTGCCGCCGCTGCGCCCGTGGCTTTTCTTCCGGTGGGGCGAACAGTGCGGAAACGGCCGGTCGTCGTCTCCCGCGCTGCCGCTGCGGGTCGGGCGCGTTGCGTTGCGGGTCGGGCGCGTTGCGTTGCGGGTCGGGCGCGTTGCGTTGCGGGCTGCCGGGTGGGTAAAAAGAAGCTCCGCCGTCCGGACAGAAGCGGACGGCGGAGCCTTGGGAAAACATGTCGTGCCGCCGGCAGCGAGCCGGCCGCCGCAGGAAGAATCAGTCGGCCTGTTCCTCCTTGGCTATGGCGATGACGGCGCGGTTGCTGTCGTTTTCGGCGAAAGGCTGTACGGTGTCGCCTTTGGAGTAGGCCTCGATGCGGCTTTCTTCGATGCCGAGTTTGATGAGCGCTGCCTTGACGGCGGCTGCACGCTCGCGGGAAAGGCGTTTGTTGATTTTAGCCGTGCCCGTTCCTTTGTCGGCATAGCCCGTGATGTTCGTGACTTTAGCTTTCGGGTGAGCCTTGAGCCATGCGGCCAGCTTTTCGATTTTGGGCATTTCGGAGGCACGGATGACGCTCTTGTTGATGTCGAAGAATATTTCTTCGCGTGTTTCGAGCAGTATGACGGGCTCGGGCTTTTTCTCCTCGACAACGGGTTCGGGTTCGGGCTCCGGAGCAGGTTCGGGCTCGGGTTTGGGCACGACGACTACTACCGGTTCGGGCACGGGGGCGACGGGTGCAGGTTTGGCCTTCTTAAAGCCGAACTTGATTTGCAGGCCGAGCATGGCGGTCAGCTGCCAGTCGCCGCGGCCGTTGCGCTTGGAGTTGAAGCGGTCGTGCAAGTTGTTGGCGTCGACTTCGAGCGTGATGCCGAGGTGCTTGCAGACGTTGGCTTCGGCCATGAGGCCGGCGCGGAAGTTGTGTACGAGCGTATAGTCCTTCCATGCCAGCTCCTCGAAAGGCGCGCCAGCGGCCTGAAGGGCGTTGAAGTCGTCGTTGTCCCAGACATAGGTCAGGCCGACGCCGCCGATGAGGTAGAGTCCGAACTTTTTCGCGCCGCATTTCTTTTTGGAAAAGAGGTTGACGAGGTTGACCATGAGGTCGGCGTCGGAGGTGAGGTAGTTGTAGTCGTAGACGCCCCAGCCTTTCACGCCGCCGCGGCCTTTCCAGCCGTTGACGTGCAGCCGTGCGCCGATTTCGGGGGAGAACATGGCACCGAGGCTTGCGCCGGCTGTGGGCGTGACGATCGAACCTTGTTTGCCGAGCAGATAGGCGCCCTTGGGGTTGCGGTAGTTGGAAAAGGTCAGCTGACCGCCGCCTTGAAGGCCGATGAAGACATAGGGATATGGTTTGTAGGTCATCGACTGGCAGCAGGAGTTTTCCTGTGCCCGGGCTGCGCTGATCAGAAGCAGCAGGGCTGCCGCTACGGACATGAGCTTTTTCATATACTTGTTTTTTTGATTTTTAGGTTTGGCGACAAAGGTAAACATTTTTTTGTAGTGTGCAAAGTAGTGTACGCCGGGATTTTCGGGGCGCGGGCCGGTTCAGCGGTCGAATGCGGCGAGCCAGTCGGCCACGACGAAGCAGCTGCCGCCCACATATATGGTGGCTGCCGCGTCGCCGTCGGCCGCTGCGAAGGCTGCGCGGTAGGCCGCAGGGACGTCGGCGAAAGTTGATCCGGCAAGGCCGCAGGAAGCGGCTCTTTCGGCCAGTCGTTCGGCCGGCAGTGCGCGCCGCACGCCGGCTTGCGTCCAGTAATAGCGGGCCTGTTGCGGCAGCAGGCGGAGTATGGCGGAGAGGTCTTTGTCTTCGGCGCAACCGAAGACGATGTGCAGCGCCCCTTCGCCGGCGATGCGGGCCAGCCGCGGGGCCAGCAGCTGCCATCCGCCGGGGTTGTGGCCGGTGTCGAGCAGGGTTCGGCCGTGCCGTTCCCAGCGTCCGCGTGGTCCGCCGGTGAGTTCGACGACATGGCGCAGGCCTTCGTCTATGTGGCGCAGGCTGAGGCCGAAATGGCGGCGCAGCAGGGGCAGACAGGCCGCAATGGTGCGCAGGTTGAGGCGCTGACAGTCGCCTTTGAGGGCGAAAAGTTCGCGGCGTGGGGCCAGTTCGTCGGTTTCGAGGTCTTCGGCGAAGACGAGCGGAGCGCCGGCTTCGCGGGCGGCGCGGACGAAGACGGGACGTGTCTCGCCGTCGGCTTCGCCCACGACGACTGGCGTCGCAGGTTTGATGATTCCGGCCTTTTCGGCGGCTATCTGTGCGCGGGTGGCGCCGAGCAGGGCCGTGTGGTCGAGGCTGATGTTGGTGATGAGCGAGAATACGGGGCGGATGATGTTCGTGCAGTCGAGCCTTCCGCCCAGTCCGACTTCGACGACGGCCACGTCGACTGCGCAGTCGGCGAAATGGCGGAAAGCAAGGGCCGTGGTCAGCTCGAAAAACGAGGGATGCAGCGGCTCGAAGAATGTTCGTTCGCGCGCGATGAAGTGGACGACGGCTTCTTTCTCGATCATCCGGCCGTCGACGCGGATGCGCTCGCGGAAGTCGACGAGATGGGGCGACGTGTAGAGGCCTACTTTCAGGCCGGCGGCCTGAAGCATGGCGGCTATCGTGTGTGCGCACGAGCCTTTGCCGTTCGTTCCGCCGATGTGTATCGTCCGGTAGCGGCGGTGCGGGTGGCCGAGGCGGAGGTCGAGCGCGCGGGTCGTGGCGAGGCCTTCCTTATACGCGCCCGCCCCGACTTGTTGGAACAGCGGGGCGGAGGCGTAGAGATATTCGAGGGTTTCGTCGTAAGTCATGCGTGTGGAGCTGAAGTGCCGGCGGCGCAGCGTGGCCGGAGGGCGGGTCTGTCGGAAACAGGCTTGTGTTCGTGGAAACTTGGTCTGAGTAAGTTTGAACTTAGTCTGAATTAGTTTTAACTTAGTCTGAGTAAGTTTCGGCTGCTTCGCAGGTTTTTGTAATCATGTGAGAATCAGCCGAAATATTTTCTGAACGAGTGGATGATTTTTTGCTTCACGCTCTCGCCGGCGTGCAGGTTGTCGCTTTCGCGCATTTCTTCGAAAGCTTTGCGCTCGAACTTCGAGAGCGTTTCGGGAATGTAGACGCTGATGTTGACGATGAGGTCGCCGCGGCCGTAGCCGTAACCCTCGACGGCGGGCAGCCCCTTGCCGCGAAGGCGGAGCGCCGTGCCCGGCTGCGTGCCCGGCTGTATCTTGACACGGGCGCGGCCGTCGATGGTGGGCACTTCGACGCTGTCGCCGAGGGCGGCTTGTGCGACGGTGAGCACGAGGTTGTAAACTACGTCGTTTTCGTCGCGAATCAGTTCGGGATGGCGCTCTTCTTCTATGAGCACCTGTATGTCTCCCGTGACTCCGCCGCGCCGTGCCGCGCCGCCTTTGCCGGGGACGTTGAGCACCATGCCTTCGGACACGCCGGCGGGGATTTTCACTTCGACGACTTCTTCGCCGCCGACGATGCCTTCGCCGCCGCATTTGGGACAACGGTGCTTGATGATCACGCCTTCGCCGCGGCAGTCGGGACAAACGTCCTGCACTTGCATCATGCCGAGCATCGTTCGCTGCGTGCGCACCACGCTGCCCGAGCCTCCGCATTTCGGACAGGTCTCCGGCGAATGGCCGTGCTCGCATCCCGATCCGCCGCACGCGGAGCAGGCCACGTCCTTGCGGACTTTGAACTTCTTCGTGCAGCCTTCGGCGATTTCTTGCAGGTTAAGTTTCACCTTCATGCGCAAATCGCGGCCGCGATGCTGAGCTCGGCTGCGGCGTCCTCCGCCGAATCCTCCGCCGAAGTGGCCTCCGAAAATGTCGCCGAACATCGAGAAAATGTCGTTCATGTCCATTCCTCCCGAGCCGAAGCCTCCGAAGCCGCCCATGCCTTGTCCGTCAACGCCGGCGGCGCCGAACTGGTCGTAGCGGGCGCGCTTGTCGGCATCGCGCAGCACGTCGTAGGCTTCGGCCGCCTGTTTGAATTTCTCCTCGGCTTCCTTGTCGCCGGGGTTGCGGTCGGGATGATATTTGATGGCTACCTTTTTGTAGGCCTTCTTTATTTCGTCGGCCGTGGCGGTGCGTTCCACGCCGAGTATCTTGTAATAGTCTTTTTCTTCGGCCATAGTCGTAGTTTTTGGTTGTGGATGAGGGGCGGCATGCCGTTGCAAAACGTGCGCGGGGCAGTCTTTTGCCGGACTTTGCCTGCGTCGGGCGGATTTTTTACTGGCCTACGACCACTTTGGCGTGGCGCAGTACGCGCTCGTTGAGGAAATATCCCGTCTGCACGCAGTCGATGATTTTATTTTTCTGTTCGGGTGCGCCGGGAAAGAGGGTTACGGCCTCGTGAAAGTCGGTGTCGAACTCCTGTCCCTCGGTTTCCATCTTTTTGAGGCCTTTTGCGGCGAGCGCTTTCGAGAGTTTGTCGACGATGAGGTGTATGCCTTCCTTGACGGCGGCCACGTCGTCGGTTTTGTCGACATTGTCGAGCGCGCGCTCCAAGTCGTCGAGCACGGGGAGCAGGCTTTCGATGACGTCTTTGCCGCCGTTGAGAATGAGTTCGGTCTTTTCTTTTATGGTGCGCTTGCGCAGATTTTCAAAGTCGGCCATCTTGCGCAAGTATTGGTCTTTGAGTTCGACTATCCGGGCTTCGGCTTCGGCCAAACGCGTTTCCGGAGTCTGTTCCTCGGCGGCAGTTTCTTCGTTTTCGGGCGTTTCCGTTTCTTTTTCAGGTGTTGCCGTTTCGTGCGCGGCGGTTTCTTCGGTCTTGAGGGTCTCTTCGTTTATCTGAGTATCTTCTTTCATGTCGGTTCTTGTTGGTTTTTAAAGCTGAATTTGCAAAAGTTGTGCCATGACGGCTTTGGCGCAGTCTTATTCGCCGTAGAGTTTTGCTTTAAGCTCTTTGATACGCTCGTCGCGGATGTATTCTTCGTAGTTCATCAGTTTGTCGATGCTGCCCGAGGGCGTAAGTTCGATGATGCGGTTGGCTACGGTGTTGATGAACTCGTGGTCGTGCGAGGCAAAGAGAATGTTTCCGCGGTAGAGCTTCAGGTTGTTGTTGAAAGCCTGAATCGATTCCATGTCGAGGTGGTTCGTCGGCGTGTCGAGGATTAAGCAATTTGCGTTGCGCAACTGCATTCGCGCAATCATGCAGCGCATTTTCTCGCCGCCCGAAAGTACGCTGACTTTCTTCATGATGTCTTCGTCCTTAAAGAGCATGCGGCCCAAAAAGGCCTTGAAGTAAACCTCGTTGCCCTCGCCGTACTGGCTGAGCCAGTCGAGCATGTTCAGGTCGGTCCTGAAAAAATCCGTATTGTCCAGCGGCAGATAGGCCGTCGTGATGGTTACGCCCCACGAGTAGCTTCCGGCAGCCGGTTCACGGTGGCCGTTGATGATTTCGAACAGCGCTGTCATGGCGCGGGGGTCGTGGCTGAGGAAAACAATCTTTTCGTCTTTTTCGACGGTGAAGTTCAGTTTGTCGAACAGCACGGTTCCGTCGTCGAGCGTGGCTTTGAGGTCCTTGACTTCGAGAATCTGGTTGCCCGGCTCGCGCTCCATTTGAAAGATGATGCCGGGATATTTGCGCGTAGAGGGCTGGATTTCGTCGACGGAGAGCTTTTCGAGCATTTTCTTGCGGCTCGTCGTCTGCCGGCTCTTTGCCACGTTGGCCGAAAAGCGGCGAATGAATTCTTCGAGCTCCTTGCGTTTCTCCTCGGCCTTTTGTTTTTGGTTCTGGGCCTGACGCAAGGCCAGTTGAGACGATTCATACCAGAACGAGTAGTTGCCCGAGAAGAGCGTCACCTTGCCGAAGTCGATGTCCACGGTATGCGTGCAGACCTGATCGAGGAAGTGACGGTCGTGACTCACGACGAGCACCGTGTGTTCGAAGTTTCCGAGATACTCTTCCAGCCATTCCACCGTTTCGAGGTCGAGGTCGTTCGTCGGTTCGTCCAGTAAGAGATTGTCGGGTTCGCCGAAGAGCGCTTGCGCCAGCATGACGCGCACTTTCTCCTTGCCCGACAGCTCGCTCATCAGCTTGCCGTGCAACGCTTCCTTGATGCCAAGTCCCGAGAGCAGCGTGGCAGCGTCGTTTTCGGCCGTGTATCCGCCGAGTGTAGCAAACTTGTCTTCGAGTTCGGCCACTTTCAGACCGTCTTCCTCCGTAAAGTCTTCCTTGGAGTAGAGCGCCGTGCGCTGCTGCATGACGTCCCACATCACGGTATGCCCCATCAGCACGGTGTCGAGCACGGTGTGCGCGTCATATTTATAGTGGTCCTGGCTCAATACGGAGAGCCGTTCGCCGGGCCCCATCTCCACGGTGCCCTTGTTGGGTTCGAGCTCGCCCGAAATGGCTTTGAGCAACGTAGACTTGCCTGCGCCGTTGGCGCCGATGACGCCATAGATGTTTCCGTTCGTGAATTTCATGTTCACGTCCTGGTAGAGGACGCGTTTGCCGAACTGTACGGCAAGATTCGAGACTGTTATCATGAGATTTGGCTTGTTTCTTTTTCAGCCCGCAAAGTTATAAAAAATCCGCGACTTGCATGCCCGTCGTGCCGGTCGGCGCGCCTTTCGTGCGCGGCAGTCTTTCCCTTGCCTGCCGGGCACAACGAACGCCGGGCAGCGGGGTGCGTTCCGCTGCCCGGCATACAAGTTGCCGTCGGGGCTGTCCCGGCTCAGCAAAGTTCTTTTTCGGCGCGGGCCGAGACAATGTCCCAGTCCACCAGGGGCCAGAGAGCGGCCACATAGTCGGCCCGGCGGTTCTGGTAGTCGAGGTAGTAGGCGTGTTCCCACACGTCGACCGTGAGCAGCGGCCTTAGCCCGTGGCGCAGCGGGTTGTCGGCGCCGGGGGCTTGCAGGATGTCGAGCCGTCCGTCGGCGTCGGCCGTGAGCCACGCCCATCCCGAGCCGAAAATGCCAACGGCGGCTTCGGCCAGCTGACCGAGCATTTTCTCGCGGCTGCCGTATCGGCTGGCGATGAGGGCTTCGAGCCGTGCCGAAGGAGCCGTTTCGGTGCCACGGGGCGAGAATTGCTCGAAATAAAGCGTGTGGTTGAACACCTGTCCGGCGTTGTTGCCGATGGCGCCGTCGGCTTGGGCGGCGATTTCGCAGAGCGGTTTGCCTTCGAATGGGCTGCCGGCTACAAGACGGTTGAGATTGTCCACATACGTCTGCAGATGTTTGCCGTAGTGGAACTCCATTGTGCGCTTGCTGACGGCCGGTTCGAGGGCGTCGGCCGCATAGCCCAGCGCGGGCATGACAAACAACTCTTTCATGACCGTGAAAAACCTGAATTCGTTTAATAATTCGTTTTCATCACCTCGAAGTGAGCCTGCGGATGCTCGCATGCGGGGCAAAGTTCGGGCGCCTGCTCGGCTTCGATGATGAAACCGCAGTTGCGGCACTGCCAGTAGACCTTGCCGTCCTTGCGGAAGACGGTGTATTCCTCGATGTTTTTCAGCAGGGCGCGATAGCGCTCCTCGTGTCCCTTTTCGGCCACGGCGATGGCGCGGTACATTTTGGCGATTTCGGGGAATCCCTCTTCGTCGGCCACGCGGGCAAATTCGGGATAGGCCTCGGCCCACTCTTCGTTCTCGCCTGCGGCTGCGGCGCGCAGGTTTTCTTCGGTCGTGCCGATGATGCCGGCGGGGAAGGAGGCGTGAACTTCGCACATGCCGCCTTCGAGCTGCTTGAACATGCGTTTGGCGTGCTCTTTCTCCTGATTGGCCGTCTCTTCGAAGATGGCTGCGATTTGTTCGTATCCTTCTTTCTTGGCTTTCGAGGCGAAATAGGTGTAGCGCATGCGGGCCTGGCTTTCGCCGGCGAAGGACTGCATCAGGTTTCGTTCGGTGCGGGTGCCTTTGATGGATTTTTTCATAGCTGTATGTTTTTTTGGTTAGACGTGTTGCAAATGTAGGGCGGATTTTGTTTCGCCAAATTTTCTGCAGCCTTTTTTTGCAGAAAAATCGGTTTGTGCATGCTTTTTGCCAACTGCGGCATGCAAACGGGCGCATAGCGGTTGCCGGTACATCTATATATAATAATGGGTGGCCCTTCGCTGCGGTTTTTTCGCGAAGCGGCTGTGTCGGAGAAAAAGCAGAGAGCCGCACCAAGGTGCGGCTCTCTGAACTGGCTTTCGTATGTGCGTGTATATAGCAGGGCGGATACGGCTTGCTGCCTTGTGGTAAATGTCGGCGCGGCGGACGCTCGCCACGCGGCAGCGCGCAGGGGCGCGAAGTGCTTATTCCTTGTTTGCCCAGATGCCGGAGTTACCCCATTGGTTCTCGCTGTCCCAAATCTTGCGGTTGGATAGCGAAGTGTTTGCGTCGACGGCGTCGGAATCTCTGTCTATGTAGATCGTCGATGCGGCCAGCAAGTCGCGGACGGTCAGCGTTTCGGTGGTGACGGAGGGGGCTATATAAGTCTTTTTCATGTCGTATAGTGGTGTTTAACGTGAGACATCGCGGCGTCTATCGGGCGATGTACGTTTTGCCGCTCTGTATGTAGAGGCTGCCTCGGGCCACGTTCGTCACGCGGCGGCCGGACAGGTCGTATTTCGGCGCATTGCTTTCCGTTTTGTCGGCCGCGCGGTCGATGCCGGTCGTCATGCCGCCGAGGCGAATGGCCAATGCTGCGGTTTCTTGTTCGTTCAGTACGAGGCAGGCTTTGTTTGCGCTGAAATCGTTACCGTTCGTGTCGAGCTGTCTGAAAATTGCGGCGTCCCCGTCGCCCTTTGTGAATACATAGGCGGTCTCTCCCTCTGCGGTTTTCGGCTTTCCGCCCTCGGGCAGTCCTACGAGCAAGTTGCCGGCATAGACTTCCTCGCCGCCGCGGGACGAGGTGTAGTACATGTAGGCCGTTGTCTCGCTGTTGCTGTTGAGAATGATGCCTTCATTTTTGGGGATGATGTTCCCGTTCGTTTGTTCCAGCGTAGCTTCGTTGTCGGTTGTTTCGGCTATCTTGTAGGTGTTGATTCCTTCGGAGGCTTCGGTGTTCCAGCCGGCGCTGAATGTGGCCGCGTGGCCGAGGTTGCTGGTTTCGGTAAGCGACACGGGGAGCGCTTTGGCGTAGACGTAGTAGATTGACCAGTTTCCGGTGCCGGCAGTGTAAGTAAAATTGGTTCGAACAGGACTTCCGCCGGAGCTGTTTAAGTACAGCGTAGAACTGGCATCTACCAACAAGAAGCGTACTGCTAATGGAGAATCCTCTGCATCAGCGTGCAATCCATTACCCGGACCTTTGTCGAAATTGTCAGTTACCTCCATAGCTTTGAAAACGGTAGCCTGATCCGAATTTGAGCTGCGAGTGGCTGGGCCGCTCGTGCCACAGATATATTCGCCCGAGTGCATGTTTTTCAGTTTAACTCCGCCGTCGGCTTTTTCGAGGAAGAAATCGTTTTCCTCCGCGGTATAATTATCGGTGTGGTTTCCGGAAGCGGCATATCCGCGGCGCAAATCGCAGTCGATATGCAGGAATACGGGAAAACCTCCGCGGTTGATTTCGTCGGCCGTGAGCAGCGTGCCTTTCGCGCCCTGCGTGTCGTCGTGCTTGGCTTGCGTTGCCTCGCGGTAGGATTCGTAAACGTAGAAGACGGACCAGCAACCGATTCCCGTGGAGCCGACGAGAATAGATTGACTGCCGCCGGAACTGTTCAGATACACAGGCGTGCTGGACAAAGACGACGCTACGGCAATTCGCACACTCTGCGGAGCCGGTAGGGCATCGGTGTGCAAATTGTTAATGGAAGGATCGGCTGTTTGTACGGCTTTGAACACCGTAGCATTTGCCTTGTTGTCTTCACGCGATACGGTATTGCCGTTGCCGACTTTGATGTATTGGTTTGTTTCTACATTCTTCAGAATGATGCCGCCTTTCACTTTTTCTACGTAGAAATCGTTTGTTCTCTCGGTATAACCCGTGGTGTGGTTTGTCGAACCGACGTAGGCTTGTTTCTGCTGACAGTCTATGTGCAGAAAGACGGTAATGCCTCCGTCGTTAATCTCGTCGGCCGTGAGCAGCCAGCCCTTTGTTCCGTGTGTGTCGTCGGCCTGC
>JAFLUW010000001.1:69889-75867 GCA_022508615.1 Prevotellaceae bacterium
GGGCTTGATGCACAGTGTCGCAGGGGGACGAAAAAATTAGTCTGAGTAAGTTCGAACTTACTCAGACTAATTTCAAACTAACGCGGCGTTAGTTTTGCGTTTCGCGGCGAAAGGGAAAACTTGCGGCCGCAGGGTAGGGCGCGGCGCCCTTAGTTGAGCTGCTGTATGGGGTCGTCGTATTGTTTTTGCAGGCGAAGCAGCTCGCGGCGCAGTTCTTTCGTGACTTTCTCCGTGCCGGGCTGGCCGTAGATGTTGTGCATTTCGTGCGGGTCGGCCTGCAGGTCGTAGAGCTCCCACGTGTCGATGTCGTTGTAGAAGTGGATGAGCTTGTAGCGCTCGGTGCGCACGCCGTAGTGGCGCTTCACGCTGTGTTCGGCGGGATACTCGTAGTAGTGGTAGTAGAGGCTTTTGCGCCACTTGCGGGGCTTTTCGCCGCGCAGCAGGGGCAGCAGGCTTTCGCCCTGAATGTCGGCGGGAATGGGGGCGCCGGCGATGTCGAGGAAGGTGGGGGCGTAGTCGATGTTCTGCACCATTTCCGAAATGTCGCCGCGGGCTTTGAGGCCGGCGGGAAGGTGCATCAACAGGGGCGTGGCCATCGACTCTTCGTACATGAAGCGCTTGTCGAACCAGCCGTGTTCGCCCATGTAGAAGCCTTGGTCGGAGGTGTAGACGACGAGCGTGGAGTCGAGCATGCCTTGTGCTTTGAGGTAGTCGAGCACGCGGCCCACGTTGTCGTCGAGCGACTTGACGACTTTGGCGTAGTCGCGCATGTAGCGCTGGTATTTGTATTCGGTAAGGGCGCGGCCCGTGGGCGGATTGCGGTAGAAGTCGCGGCTCATGGGGGCGTAGAGGCTCTCGTAGACGGCGCGGTCGTGCGAATTGAGGCGGCCGACGAGATTTTCGTAGGCTTTCGAGAGCCGTGTGTTGACGCCGGGCTGCCACATTTTGGTGTCGTAGACGATGTCCATGTCTTTGCCGATTTCCATTTCGGTCTGGCCGGCGGCTTCGCGGCCGGCGTAGTCGTCATAGAAGTTTTCGGGCAGGGCGAAGGTCTTGTCTTCGTACTCGTTGAGGTATTTCAGCTCGGGAAGCCAGTCGCGGTGGCAGGCTTTGTGATGGATGAAAAGTATGAAGGGCTTCGACTTGTCGCGGCCGTGCTCCATCCATTCGATACTTTTGTCGGTGATGATGTTTGTCAGGTAGCCCCGCTCGCGCACGGTGTCGTTTTGCATCGTGATGAAGCTGGGGTTGTAGTAGTCGCCCTGTCCGGGCAGAATGTTCCAGTAGTCGAAGCCCGTGGGCAGCGAGACGAGGTGCCATTTGCCGATGATGGCTGTCTGGTAGCCGGCTTGCTGCATGAGTTTGGGCATGGTTTGCTGCGTTCCGTCGAAGATGCCGTGCTCGTTGTTCGTGAAGCCGTTCTTGTGGGAGTGTTTGCCGGTGAGCATGCAGGCGCGGCTGGGGCCGGAGAGGGAGTTGGCCACGAAGCTGCGCGTGAATTTCACGCCGTCTTCGGCCACACGGTCGAGGTTGGGCGTGGAAATGTGGGTTTTGTCGTAGGCCGAGAGCATTTGCGCCGTGTGGTCGTCGGTCATGATGTAGACGATGTTGTAGCGCTGGGCCATACTGATGGCGGGCAGGGCGCCGCAGAGCAGGAGTAGGGGCTTTTTCATGAATGTCCTTGTTGAGGTTGTATGTTTCGGGGAGTTGCGCCGCCGCGGGGCGGCAAAAAAAAGAAGCGAAAGGGCGGCTGTGGCTTCGCACGTTGTTTCGAGTGGTGCCCGGCCGGCCCTTTCGCTTGTGGGGTGGGGTTATTTTTGTGTCATCTGGTAGACGATGTCCATTATCTGCTTGCCTAATGCGTCGGCTTCTTCCATGGTGTGCGCTTCCGAGTAGACGCGGATGATTGGCTCTGTGTTGGACTTGCGCAGGTGAACCCATTTGTCGGGGAAGTCTATCTTGACGCCGTCGATGTCGGTGACTTGTTCGTCTTTGTAGAGATCCTTTATTTTCTGGAGGATGGCAAAGATGTCGGTGGTCGGGTCGAGATCGATGCGGTTCTTGGCAATGAAATACTTGGGATAGGAGTCGCGCAACTCGGTGGCTTTCATTCCCGTTTTGGCCAGATAAGTCAGGATAAGGGCGATGCCTACGAGCGCGTCGCGGCCGCTGTGTGCCGTGGGATAGATGACTCCGCCGTTGCCTTCACCGCCTATGACGGCGCCTGTCTCGCGCATTTTCGTCACGACGTTGACTTCGCCCACGGCCGACGGGGTGTATTTGCAACCATGTTTTTCCGTGATGTCGCGAAGGGCGCGTGTCGAGCTGAGATTCGAGACCGTGTTGCCCGGTGTGTGCTGGAGAATGTAGTCGGCTACGGCCACGAGCGTATATTCCTCGCCGAACATCGTGCCGTCCTCGCAGATGAGGGCCAGTCGGTCGACGTCGGGGTCGACCACGAAGGCGATGTCGTGATTTCCCTTGCGCATCAGGTTGCGAATGTCTGAGAGATTTTCCTTCAACGGCTCGGGATTGTGTGCGAAGTCGCCCGTCGGCTCCATGTTGATGCCCGTCACTTGCGTCACGCCGAGCTGTCCGAGCAACTTGGGCAGCACAACGCCGCCCACAGAGTTGACTGCGTCGATGGCCACGCGGAAATTGGCCTTGCGGATGGCCTCTACGTCGACCAGTTCGAGGTATTTGACCATCTCGATGTGGCGCTGGTCGAAATAGAAGTTCTTCGTGTAGCAGCCCAGATGGTCTACGTCGGCAAAAGTATAGTCGGCGGCGTTGGCGATGCGCACCAATTCGGCCGCTTCCTTGGGCGGGAGAAACTCGCCGCGCTCGTTGAGGAATTTAAGTGCGTTCCACTGGCGCGGATTGTGGCTGGCCGTGATGATAATGCCGCCCACGGCGCGCTCCATGGTCACTGCCAGCTCCGTCGTAGGCGTCGAGGCCAGACCGATGTTGAGCACGTCGAAACCCATGCCCATGAGCGTGCCGCAAACGACGTGCGACACCATTTCGCCCGATATGCGGGCGTCGCGTCCCACGACGATTTTGCGGCGATAGGCGCCGACATGTTTTTCACGCAGCGTGGCATACGCGCTTACCGACCGGGCAATCTCCACAGGGTTGAGCGTGTCGTTCGGGGAGCCGCCGATGGTGCCGCGGAAACCCGATATGCTTTTGATGAGGGTCATAATATATAAGGTATGAGTGTGAGGTATTAGGTTGCCGAGCAAAGATAGAAAGTTTTTCTCAAATACGCTTTTTTGTCATTCTGTTTTATCAAAACGGCCGGTCTGTTTGTTTGTTTTCCCGCATTTTATGTCTGATTTTTCCGCCGGCGTTTGTGCCGCACGGGCAAATCCATATTTTTGCGCCGTATGAAAAAGGTGTTTTGTTCTCTCGCTTTCTGGCTCGGTGCCGCGACGCTCTGTGCGCAGCAGGTGCTTTCGCTCGAAGACTGTCTGACCCTCGCGCTGGGCCACGACCGCAATCTCCGCATGGCCGAGGCTCGGAGCGACGCGGCCGCCCACACGCACGCCGCGGCGCGCACCAATTATCTGCCGAAGTTTGCGCTGAGAGCCGGCTACATGCGTTCGGGCGACGAAATCAGTCTGCTCTCGTCTGCGCAACGCGGCGCACTGTCGGGCATCGGCTCGTCGCTGCTGGTCGGCGCGGGCAGCGTGTTGCAGCAACTCGTGTCGGCTCACCCCGAGCTGGCGCCGCTCGCGCCTGAGCTTGCCGGAGCACTGCAACCCGTGGGCCAGGGACTCGATGCTGCCGGCCGGCGGATTGCCGACGCTTTCCGGACGGACACGCGCAACGTGGCCGGCGGCGTTGTGACGCTGGTGCAACCGCTTTATGCAGGCGGAAAGATAAAAGCCTACGACCGCATCACCGCCGCGCTTGAAGAAGTGGCCGCCGACAAGCGGCAAATCGCTGAAAACGCGCTGCGGCTCGACGTCGAGACGGCCTATTGGCGCGTTGTCTCGGTCGCCGCGAAGCGCCGGCTGGCCGAAAGCTACGTCGAGGCGCTCGAAAAATTTTCGGCCGACATGCGCCGCGCCGTCGAGGAGGGGATGGCTACGCGCAGCGAGGAGCTGAGCGTGAATGTCCGTGCCGGCGAGGCCGGAATAGCCCTGCTGCGTGCCGACAACGGGCTGCGGTTGGCGCGAATGGCCCTGCTCGATTTGCTCGGGTTGGACATGGACACGCCCGTCGTGCTGGCGGACGAGGGCAGCGACGGCTTGCTGGCTGCGGCTGCGGCGACCGACTCCGTTTCGCCGGGCGACGGCGCCGGGCGTCCCGAGCTGGCGGCGCTCGGCAGGGCGGTCCGCATCGCCGACGAAAAGATAAACGTCGAACGCTCGGCCTTTCTGCCCCGCGTGGCCCTCGAAGCCGGTTATCTGCTGACGAATCCCAGCCTGAAAAACGGCTTCGAAAACAAATTCCGCGGCACATGGGCCGTCGGCGCCACGCTCAGCATGCCGCTGTGGGAGTGGGGCGAAGGCCGCCACAAGGTGCGCGCCGCCCGCGCCGAGGCCCGCGCCGCTCGGCTTGAAGCCGAGGAAGCTGCCGACAAGATACGCCTGCAAATCCGCGCCTGCCGCTTCCGGCTCGACGAGGCGCGCGGCCGCATGACGCAGGCCGCGCGGCTGAAAGCCCGCGCCGACGAAAATCTGCGCATGGCCCGCTTCGGCCATCGGGAGGGCGTGATTACGGCTGCCGACCTTCTGGCCGCCCATACGGCCTGGCTCGACGCCCGCGCCGAGGCCATCGACGCTGCCGCCGAGGCTGCCGCAGCGCGGGCCGCCCTGCGCCATGCCGAAGGCCTGCAATGAGCCGCCCTCCTTGCGCCGGGCGGCGTTTGTTCCCGATAATTGTCCATTAAAACCCTATCCGATGAAACTTTCCAAATATCCCAGTCTCCCGGCGCTGGCCCTCGTCGTGCTTGTCGTGGCCGCCGTGGCCGTATGTTCGCTCTATGCCTTTGCCGACGAGCAGGAAACACTGCAAGGCCAGGTCGAGGTGACGGAATACCGCGTGTCGAGCAAAGTGCCCGCGCGGCTCAAAGAATTGCGTGTGGCCGAGGGCGACTTCGTGCGCCGCGGCGACACGCTGGCCCTCTTGTCTGCGCCCGAAGTCGAGGCCAAGCTGGCCCAGGCCCGCGCTGCCGAAGCCGCCGCCGCGGCCCAGGAAGAAAAAGCCGAGAAAGGCGCGCGCGAAGAGCAGAAGCGCGCCGCCTTCGAACTGTGGAACAAGGCCCGGGCCGGCCTCGAAATCGCACAAAAGAGCCATCGCCGCGTCAAAGCCCTCTACGAGGCCGGCGTAACCACGGCCCAGAAGTTCGACGAAGCCTCGGCCCAGCTCGCAGCGGCCGAAGCCTCGGAACGCGCCGCGCGTTCGCAGTACGACATGGCCCGCAACGGCGCCGAGCGCGAGGACAAGGCCGCCGCACGCGCCCTGACGCGCCGCGCAGCCGGCGCCGTGAGCGAAGTGACGGCCTATGTGGGCGAAACCGTGCTCACGGCCGCCCACGACGGCGAGGTGAGCGAAATTTTTCCCGTCGAGGGCGAGCTCGTCGGCGCCGGTGGGCCGGTGATGAACGTGGCCCGCATGGACCGCATGTGGGTTTCGCTCAACGTGCGCGAGGACTTCTTGCAGCGCTTCGCCGTCGGCGCCGAGGTGAAAGCCGTAGTGCCGGCGCTGGGCGGCCGCGAAGTCCGGCTGAAAGTCTATCATCTGGCCGACCTCGGCTCCTACGCCGTCTGGCGGGCCACGAAGACCACGGGCGGCTTCGACCTGAAAACGTTCGGCGTGCGGCTGCGCCCCGTTTCGCCCGTCGAGGGGCTGCGTCCCGGCATGAGCGTCGTCGTTTCGCCCGCGCAGTAAGCTCTGCCGGCCGCTGCGAGAGGCGCAATGAGCCGCCCGCGCAGCGAAAGTCAGGGTTAGTCCGAACTTAGTCTGAG
>JAFLUW010000010.1 GCA_022508615.1 Prevotellaceae bacterium
TGACCCTAATTTGCCTCATTGATGTGCCGCTCGGGTGCGTTTATGGTATAAAATAGAGTTGTTGAGGGTAAACTCCCTCCTGCTCCACTCCCCTACTCCATATATATAATAATATGGGTGCCCGAGCCCTCGGACGACTTTACGCCGTCCGAGGGCTTGCCGTACCGAAGAAATTCGGCTAACTTTGCATCGCTTTCAAGACGCCGGGCAATCGGCGCCGAAAAGAGCTTATCTTTTTCATACCGAACGTGAACACTTTCAAACTGCAAGCCCCCTATGCCCCCACCGGCGACCAGCCCGAAGCCATACGCCAACTTACCGAAGGACTGCAGCGCGGCGACCGCGCACAAACGTTGCTCGGCGTGACCGGAAGCGGGAAAACCTTCACCATAGCCAACGTCATAGCCAACGCCGGACGGCCTACGCTCGTACTTTCGCACAACAAAACGCTCGCAGCGCAGCTTTATCAGGAATTCAAAGCTTTTTTCCCTGAAAATGCCGTGGAGTATTACGTTTCGTACTACGACTATTATCAGCCCGAAGCCTATATTGCCTCGTCGGACACGTATATCGAGAAAGATATGGCCATCAACGAGGAAATCGACCGCCTGCGGCTGAAAGCCACCAGCGCGTTGCTTTCGGGCAGGTCGGACGTCATCGTCGTTTCGAGCGTGTCGTGCATCTACGGCATGGGCAACCCTGCCGCTTTCTACGAAAATCTCATCGAACTCAAAGTCGGTCGCACGCTTTCGCAGAGCGCCTTGTTGCGCCAACTCGTGGGAAGTCTCTACACCCGAAACGATGTAGCGCCGAAGAGCGGCGATTTTCGCGTCAAAGGCGACACGGTCGACGTGTTTCTGGCTTATGCCGAAACCATTGTGCGCGTGTCGTTTTGGGGCGACGAGATAGACGGCATCGAGGAACTCGACGCCGTGAGCGGCGCACGCTTGGCTTCGTTCGACGAATACAAGATATATCCCGCTAATCTTTTTCTCACGTCGAAAGAAACGCAGGAATTGGCCATTCGCAAAATCCAAGATGACCTTGTCGCCCAGATTGCATTTTTCGAGGAGGAGGGGAAAACACTCGAGGCCAAACGACTGAAAGAACGCGTGGAGTATGACATCGAAATGATACGCGAACTCGGCCATTGTTCAGGTATCGAAAACTATTCACGCTATTTTGACGGTCGCGAAGCAGGCACACGTCCCTATTGTCTGCTGGACTTCTTCCCGAAAGACTTTTTGCTCGTCATCGACGAGAGCCATGTAAGCGTCCCGCAAATCGCTGCGATGTATGGCGGCGACCGTTCGCGGAAGATATCGCTCGTGGAATACGGCTTTCGTCTGCCGGCCGCGCTCGACAACCGC
The DNA here is from genome assembly GCA_022508615.1 of Prevotellaceae bacterium. Taxonomy (GTDB): domain Bacteria; phylum Bacteroidota; class Bacteroidia; order Bacteroidales; family Bacteroidaceae; genus Alloprevotella. The sequence continues at coordinate 1,371 of JAFLUW010000010.1, forward strand.
CCGTTGCGTTTTGAGGAGTTCCAGGAAATGATTCATCAGGTTATCTATATCAGCGCTACTCCGGCCGAGTTCGAACTGGCCGAGAGTCAGGGCGTCGTAGTCGAGCAAGTCATCCGGCCCACAGGGCTTCTGGACCCGGTCATCGAAGTCCGGCCGAACGATTTTCCCGTCGACGACCTGATGGACGAAATCAAAACCCGCACGCACCGCGACGAACGCGTGTTAGTCACCACGCTGACGAAGCGTATGGCTGAGGAACTTTCCGAATATCTCACGACAAACGGTGTGCGCACGGCCTATATTCACAGCGACGTGGACACAATCGAGCGCGTCCGTATCATGACGGATCTTCGCACGGGTGTCTACGACGTGTTGGTGGGTGTCAATCTGCTGCGCGAGGGACTTGATTTGCCCGAGGTCTCGCTCGTGGCCATTCTCGACGCCGACAAAGAAGGCTTTCTGCGCTCCCATCGCTCGCTTACGCAGACGGCCGGCCGCGCAGCGCGCAATGTGAACGGACTGGTCATCATGTACGCCAACCACATCACCGACTCTATGCGCCGAACGCTCGACGAAACCGAACGGCGGCGGGCCAAACAGATGCGATACAACGAAATGCACGGCATTACGCCGCGTCAGGTGGTAAAAGCCGTCGCCCGCAACGAACTGGCCCGGCTTGCAGCTAAAAAAGAAGCCGCCGAACAGGCCGGCCGCATCGTTCAGCCGGCGGCAGCAAGCCATGTAGCCGAAACGCGTGCGACTTATCGCGCCGGCGAAACGACCGAAGCACGCATCGAACGCCTTCGCTCGGCCATGATGAAGGCTGCTGCCGAACTCGACTTCGTACTCGCCGCCCAGTTGCGCGACGAAATGTTACAACTCGAGAAATCTTTGTAACTGTCTCTTTCCGAATTTATGTCAGCCACAACCGTCGTGCGTTTTGTCAAGGATTGGGCGCTCGTTTTCTCCATGCTCACCGGCGCGGCCGCCTATCTGACGTTCGCCGCCGTCTCCTGGCTCGCCCCGTTCCGCCATACGGCCATGCAGGTCGTGCGCGTGGTGCAGCCCACGCTGCTTTTCGCCATGCTTTTCCTGTCGTTTTGCAAAGTCGACCCGCGCCGGTTGCGCCTGCGCCGCATATTTCTCCCGATGCTGGCCATGCAGTGCGTCCCGTTCGCCACTCTTGCCATTGTGCCCGTCCTTTGGCCCGACTCGATGCTTGTCTGCCCGGTCGAGGCGGCCATGATTTGCCTGATTTGCCCGACGGCCACGGCCGCAACAGTCGTCACGGTGAAACTGGGCGGCGACGCCGAGAACGTGACGAGCTACCTGATGCTCGGCAATCTGGCCTGCGCGCTGCTTGTCCCGCTCATCATTCCGCTGGTCAATCCTCACGCCGAACTTTCCTTCTGGCAGTCGTTTCTGCTCATCATGGGGAAAATTTTTCCTCTGCTCATCTGTCCTTTTCTGGCCGCATGGGCCGTGCGCAGCTTTGCGCCGCGCCTGCATGCCCGGCTGGCAGCTACGCGCAACCTGGTGTTCAACTTCTGGATCTGCAACCTGAGCCTCGCCATCGCCGTCACCACGCGCCATCTCGTGCACACCGACGCGCCTTTCGGCGTGCTGCTGGGCATCATGCTGGCTTCGCTCGCAGCCTGCGCCCTGCAATTCCGCTTCGGACGGCTCGTAGGCCAGCGCGCCGGCTTCCCCATTTCGTCGAGCCAGGCGCTGGGACAGAAGAACACGGTCTTCGCCATCTGGATGGGCTACACTTTTCTCGACCCCGTCACGTCAGTGGCCGGCGGCTTCTACAGCATTTGGCACAATGTCCACAATGCACGCCAGCTTCACCGCGCTGCCTTACGGACCCGCAGCGCGACTCCGGAACGCAACAAATTTTGACAAAACGAACTGCCCCTTCCAGCTCCGTTTTCAGGATGTATCTTCCTCTGCGGCCCGCCGCGGCACAACTTACGCCCTGAAAGTTGCAACTTACGCAGACTTATTTTCAACTTACGCCCTGCAAGTTTTCGCCAGCAGGGCGTTTTTGCAGCCGAAAACGGACCGAAAACAGGCCATTTCAAGGCCTCGTGCGCCGCAATCCGCAACTTTCCAGCCGCCACATAAAGAGATATTTCCCTTACAAACAGACGTTTACGTCGAAACAGGGGAAAGGCGAAATTTTCGCGTATTTCGCAGCGGCGGAGTCTCCGGTTGAAAATACGCCAATGGTGAGGCCTTAGACGAAGGCCCGAAGCCCGGATTTTTTTGCTAACTTTGTGCGTCGTTCACCCCCAATCCCGCAGACATGAACAAAGGAGACCTCATTCCCGACCTGCTCGGCTACGACGCCGAGGGCAATGCCGTAGAGCGCAGCCGCTTCGAGGGCACACCGCTCATCATCTATTTCTACCCGAAGGACAACACGCCCGGCTGCACGGCCGAAGCCTGCTCCATACGCGACGACGAGTCCGCACTGCGCGCATTGGGCTACGAAATCATCGGCATCAGCCGCGACAGCGCGGCCAGTCACCGCAGGTTCGCCGAGAAATATGGGCTCGGATTCCTGCTGCTGAGCGACCCGGAGGCCGAAGTCAACCGCTCCTTCGGCGTATGGCGGAAAAAGAAAATGGCCGGCCGCGAATATATGGGCACCGTGCGCACCACGTTCGTGACCGACGCGGCGCATCGCGTGGTTCACGTCGTCGAAAAGGTCGACACCAAGCACGCCGGCGCACAACTGCTCGCCCTGACAGGCGGAAAGGAATAGCCGGAGACCGGAAATCGTCCGGGAAGACCGGAAAAAGAATTGCAGACTATGATATATCCCGAAAATTTCGAACAGAAAATAGGGTTCAGCGAGATACGCAAACTGCTGAAAGGGCGATGTATGTCCACACTCGGCACCGACTGGGTGGACCATCAGCTGGAATTTTCGGCAGACGCCGAAACCGTGGAGCGAAACCTGGCCGAAGCGGCCGAATTCGGCCGCCTCATGAACGAAGAAGACGATATTTTCGAAGAAAACTTCTTCGATGCGCGCCAAGCCCTGCTGCGCATCCGCCCGGAACGGACATATTTGGAAGAACTCGAACTTTTCGACCTCAAACGCTCGCTCAAAACGGTGGCAGACATCACCTCCTTTCTCGTCCGCAGCGAAGAAGAGGAAGAAACGCCCCGCTACCCCGCCCTGCGCCGCATGTGCGAGGGCGTAAGCACCTTTCCCGACATCATTCGCGCCATCGACGACGTGCTCAACAAGTTCGGGAAAATAAAAGACACGGCCTCGCCCGAACTGCTCTCGTTGCGCCACCAGATGGAAGTGACACAGCGCGGCATAACCCACAGCCTGCGTGCCATTGTGACCGAAGCCCAGCAAGAAGGCTACATCGACCGCGACGTGAGCCCCACGCTGCGCGACGGACGTCTGATGATTCCCGTAGCACCAGCCCTCAAACGGAAAATCAAGGGCATCATACACGACGAAAGCGCGACGGGAAAGACCGTATTCATCGAGCCGGCCGCCGTAGTCGACGCCAACAACCGCATACGCGAACTCAAAGCGCAGGAAAGGCGCGAAGTGATGCGCATTCTTCAGGAACTCACGGCCCGCATACGGCCCCATGCGGCCGAAATGCTCGACTCGCTCCGCTTTCTGGCCCACATCGACTTTCTGCGAGCCGTATACAGCTTCTCGTCGGCCTTCGGCTGCATCGTCCCGCAGACAGAACGCGCGCCGGGCCTGCGTCTCGAGCGCGCCGTACACCCACTGTTGGCCCAATCGCTCACCCGGCGCGGCGAAAGCATCGTGCCGCTCGATCTTCGTCTGACTACGGAGAAACGTATGCTCGTCGTCTCGGGCCCGAACGCCGGCGGGAAGAGCGTTGTGCTGAAAACCGTGGGACTTCTCCAATATATGTTGCAATGCGGTCTGCCTGTTTCGGTGGGCGAAGGCAGCTGCATGGGCATTTTCTCGGACATCATGCTCGACATCGGCGACGAACAGAGCATCGAGAACGCCTTGTCCACCTATTCCTCTCACCTGCTGGCCATGAAGCAGATGATGAAAGTTTCCAACTCGCGGAGTCTCGTGCTTGTCGACGAGTTCGGCGGCGGCACCGAGCCGCAAATCGGCGGTGCGCTTGCAGAAGGCATTCTCGACCGCCTCGTCTCGGGCGGTACGTTCGGCATCATCACCACGCACTGCCAGAATCTGAAACATTACGCCGAGAATGCTCCCTCCGTCATCAATGGCGCGATGCTCTACGACCGCGCACAGATGCAGCCGCTCTTCATGTTGCAAATCGGAAATCCCGGTTCGTCGTTCGCCGTCGAGATTGCGCGAAAAATAGGTATCCCCGGCGAAGTGATAGACTACGCCACCGAGCTCGTAGGCCGCGATTACGTAGCCTCGGACAAGTATTTGCAAGACATTGTGCGCGACAAAATGTACTGGGAACGCAAACGGCAGAACATTCGTCAGCGCGAGAAGCAATTAGAGCAGACCGTGGCGCGCTATGAAGAGGAAGTGAGCGAACTTCACGCCCAGCGCAAGAGCGTGATGGAGCAAGCGCGGCAGGAAGCGCAGGAACTCTTGCAACAATCGAACGCCAAGATTGAAAATACCATCCGTGCCATACGCGAAGCGCAGGCCGAAAAGGAACGCACGAAGGAAATTCGCAGCGAATTGGCCGATTTCCGCGAAAATATCGCCGCCAACAAGGAAAAGGAAGACGCGATAGCCCGCAAAATGGCCAAGATACAGCGTCGGCAGGAGCGGCAAAGAAACCGTCGCGAGGCACAAGGCGAAACCATCGCCCCGACAGCGGCCCCTACCTCCGCAGAAGCGCCGCGTCAGCAGCCGTCGGGCGGAAAAGGCGGCCCGATACTTCCCGGTTCCTACGTGCGAATGAAAGGGCAAAGCGTCGTAGGCCGCGTCGACAACCTCGACGGCCGCACGGCCCGCGTGTTGTTCGGCACGATGATGGTCAGTGTCGGCCTCGACCGCCTCGAAACGGCCTCGAAACCCAAGACAGAACCTGCGGCACAGGCCGCTGCGACCTTCGTCAGCCGTCAGACACGCGACCAGATGTACGAAAAGAAACTGCGATTCAAGCCCGATATCGACATACGCGGCATGCGCGGCGACGAAGCGCTGACCACCGTGGCCCTTTTCATCGACGAGGCTACGATGTGCGAGCAGTCGCGCGTGCGTATCCTGCACGGCACGGGAACAGGCGCGCTTCGCACGCTCGTTCGTCAGTATCTCGGCACGGCTCCAGGCGTTCGCTCGTTCCGCGACGAGCATGTGCAATTCGGCGGAGCCGGCATCACGGTCGTCGAGCTCGACTAATTTATGTTTTCTCCTTTCATTTTTCTCGCCCTCGCCTTTGCCTCCGGCATCGGCGCGGGCGATTTCTTTTGCGCTGCGCTTTCCGGATGTTTAGGTTGGCTCACGACCGGAGTGGCAGCCACTGCGGCCGCCGCGCTGCTTGCTGCGCGGCACGGACGCCGCCGTCTTTTTCCCGTCCTGCTCTTTTTGTCGGCCTTTCTGTCGGGTATGGCGCATCTGCTGGCCGACACGGACAGCCTTTCTGACACTTTTCCCGACCGCGAACAGCTTTACTGCGCCACGCTCCGACAAGTTTTCAAAACGCGCGAGACGCAACGTACACTCGACGTCGTGCTGGCCGACGGAAGGGTCGTCAGGCTTTACGACGCTTCGGCCTGCACGCCGCTGCATGCCGGCGACACGCTCGTTTTCAAGGCCCGCATAACGCAACCGCGGCCCGCCGACTTCACAGAAAGTTTCGACTACGGCCTTTATCTGCGCCGGCACCACATAGCGGGCACGGCCTATACGCGCCACCTCGCCGTCGTCGGCCGGGCCCGCGGTTTCAGCCTAAAAGGTCTGCGCGAACGGCTGGTCGGAGAGCTTTCCGGACAATTCGAAGGCCCGGTGTTCCAGATTCTCGCAGCCATCACGCTCGGCAGCCGCGCCACGATGCAAGAAGACGTGCAAGAAGCGTTCCGGATGGCCGGAGCGAGCCACGCGCTGGCCCTTTCGGGGCTGCATCTGGGCATTCTGTTCATGCTGTTCGAGACTTTCGTTGCGCGATGCCGCCCCGGCCGCCGGCTGCAAGTCGCTCTCGGCCTTGTCGGACTGACTTTTGTCTGGCTGTTCGTCGCTTTGACGGGCGCACCGCCCTCGTTGCAACGCGCCGCGCTGATGTACACGCTCTACAAGGCCGCCCGCTTGCTGCGACGCGACGCCGAAGCGCCCGTATGTCTTGCCACGGCGGCCGTTGTCATCCTTATCGCCGATGCGCAGGCGCTTTTCGACGTGGGTTTCCAACTTTCGTTCGCTTCGGTGGCCGGTATTTTGTGGTTCGTGCCGCGTTGGTCGCTCCACCACAAGCCTGCTGCGGGCCGAACGGGGCGTTGGGCATGGCGTGCAGCCGATATGGTGTGGAACCTGGCCTGCGTGTCGCTCGCTGCAAGCCTCGCCACGCTGCCCCTTGCGGCCTGGCATTTTCATTCCGTCCCTATGTATGGCGTATTCGCCAATTTGTTCGTAGTGCCGACCCTCTACGTGCTGCTGACGCTCAGCCTGCTCTTCTTTCTGCTTCCGCCGCTCCACTTTTTTCTCGTTCCCCTGCTCTCGGCTGCGACTTCGGCCCTGCTGGGCGGCCTGCAAGGGATTTCCGCGCTGCCTTGCGCCACGCTGAACTTTGCTCCCGGCCCGCTGTTCGTCCCAGCGTTCTACCTGACAGTGGCAGCACTCACGTTTCGCAAGTATCTTTGGGCTGCACTGCCCTTCGGCCTCGCGCTGGCGGCTTGTCTGCCGCAGCCTATGCCGCCGCAAATCATCGTTTACGACGCCGCGACGCCCCTCGTGCACTGCATTGTCGACCGAAGCCGCTCTTTCCTGTGGACACCCGGCCAAGACGGCCGCACGTCGGCCGCCATCGACCGCATCAGCCGCGGATACTGGCTGCCAGCGGGCATGATGCCGCCGGCGACGGCCGCCAACGCGACGGCATGGGCGCAAGTGCGGGGCGGCGTGCTTTGCTTCGGATCGAAACGCGTGGCCGTGGTCGGCGTCGACGGCCTTTCGGCACCGCCTGCGGGGAGCAAGGTCGACGTGCTCCTCGTTGCGGGGCGCACGGCGGAGCGTCCCGAGCGGCTGCTGGCCCGTCTGCGGCCGCAGACCGCGGTCGTGACGCGCCGAATGGCGGGGAAGGGGCTGCGCATGTGGCAGCAGGCGGCCGCAGAAAGCGGAACGCCGCTGCACGACCTGCGACGGCAGGGCGCATTCCGTCTGTACGTCAAATAGCAGCAACGAAATCAGGCACTGTGTGCCAACCTTTTACAAACACATCAGAAACGGGAAAAACTAAGTCTGAGTAAGTTGAAACTATCTCAGACTTAGTTTCAACTTACTCAGACTTAGTTTTGCTCAAAAGGGCATTTCGAAAAACTCGCTGCGCAACGCAGATTCGAAACACGGCGAAACAACCGGTCGAAACCCGAAAATGCGCCGGCAAGCGCATCTCAATGTGCGGCCATCAGCAGAATTTCGGAAAGCGAGGGGTGTGCATGAATCATGCGGCCGAGTTGCGCCACGGTGACGTCGGCATTCATCGCCACGACGGCCTCGTGAATCAGGTCGGAAGCGTGCGCGCCGAGAATATGGCAGCCCAAAATTCTTCCGTCTTCGCCTTCGAGCAGCTTGACGAGGCCTTCGCTCTCGTTCATGGCGAGCGCCTTGCCGCAAGAACGGTAGAGCGATTTGCGCACCTTGTAGTCCACACCCTCGGCTTTGAGCTGTTCCTCGGTTCGGCCCACCATGGCCACTTCGGGCACGGTAAACACGGCCGCGGGCATGATGTCGAAGCGAATGGCAGCCAGTTCGTCGCTGCCTGTGCCCTCAGCGGCGAGAATATGTCCGAGCGCGTGGAAACCTTGGAAGGTGGCGGCATGCGCCAGCTGGCAGCGGCCGTTCACGTCGCCTATGGCGTAGACGCCGGGCACGGAGGTTTGCATGTTTTCGTCCACTACAATGCCGCCGCGGCCCGTCTCGATGCCGACTTTTTCCAAATCCAAGCCTTCGGTACAGGCCGTTCGACCCACCGCCATCAGCACCTTATCGGCCTCAACCTGAACTTCTTTACCCTTTTCGACGTAAGTAACCGTCGAACCGCAGCCGGGCAGTTCGCAAACGGCCTTGACCTCGGCGCCCGTGCAGATATTCACGCCGCTTTTTTTGAGCGCCATGCGCAAACGTTTGGCGATGTCGCGGTCGAAAGGCGGAAGTATCTCCTTGCAATACTCCAAAACGGTGACTTCAGCGCCGAAAGCGTTGTAAATCGAGGCGAACTCCATGCCGATTACGCCGCCGCCGATGACGACGAGCCGCTTGGGCACCGCCGTGAGGCTGAGCATTTCGGTCGACGTGGCGACATCGCGCGAATGGGCGCCCTCGATGGGCAGGAAGCGGGGCGCAGAGCCTGTTGCCACCACGATGTAGCGCGCCGAGAGGCGGCTTTCCGTGCCGTCGGCGGCGCTGAGCGCGAGCGTGCGGGCGTCGACGAAGCGGGCGCGGGCTGCATGGAGCGTGATGCCGGGCCTTGCGAGCAGCGAGCGCACGCCGTCGGCGAGTTGGGCCACGACGGCGTCTTTTCGTTCCATGGCAGCGGCGAGCGTGACGCTGTCGCGACCTACGGCGACGGCTTGCTCGGCCGAATGGCAGAGGCATTTCGTGGGAATGCAGCCCACGTTGAGACACGTGCCGCCGGGTGTTCCGGACTCGACCACGGCTACTTTCAGCCCGGCCGCGGCTGCTTTCACCGCCATCTCGTATCCGCCGGGGCCGGCGCCGATAATGGCTATATCGTACTGTTCCATTTCTTTTCTGTCGTAAGTAAATGCGCCCGCCGACGGCCCGAAGCGGGCCGCGGCGGGCGCACGGCGTTAGAGATTCTTGTAAATGAATTTCGCGTCCTTGACGGCCTTGACGTCGTCGAGCCGGCGCACGGGCGTGTCGTGCGGAGCGGTTTTCAGCAGGCTGCGGTCGGCCTTGGCTTCTTCGGCGATACGAATGAGTACGTCGATGAAACTATTGAGCGTCTCCTTGCTTTCGGTCTCGGTCGGCTCGATCATCATCGCTTCGTGGAAGAGAAGCGGGAAATAGATGGTCGGCGCGTGGAATCCGTAGTCGAGCAGGCGTTTGGCCACGTCGAGCGTGGTGACGTGGTCGGGCTCGTCGTGCCCTCCGGCGTACTCGTCGCGCAGTCCGTCGAAGACGAATTCGTGCTTGCAGAGGCCGTCGATGGGCAGTTTGAAGTAGGGTTTCAGTCTTTCCTTGATATAATTGGCGTTGAGCACGGAGAGTTTGCCCGCCAACGGGAAGTATTCGCAACCGAGCGTGAGCAAGTAGGCATAAGCGCGGAGCACGATGGCATAGTTGCCGAAGAAAGAACTGATGCGTCCCAAGGAATTCTCGTCCGCAAGGAGTTCGAAAGTGCCGTCGGTCGATTTCACGACACGAGGCTGGGGCAAGAAGCTTTCAAGCCCGCTGCGCACGCCCACAGGGCCGGAGCCGGGGCCGCCGCCGCCGTGGGGCGTGGAAAAAGTCTTGTGCAAGTTGATGTGCATCACGTCGAAACCCATGTCGCCCGGCCGGCAAACGCCGAGCATCGGGTTGAGATTGGCTCCGTCGTAGTACATCAGGCCGCCGCACTCGTGGACAAGGCGGGCTATCTCGGGGATTTTCCGCTCGAAGATGCCGAGCGTGTTCGGATTGGTCATCATCATGCCGGCAATGTCGGGCCCGAGCAGCGGTTTCAGGTCTTCGACGTCGACTGTGCCGTCGGCCGTGCTCTTTACCTCAACGATTTGCAGCCCGCAGACGGCGGCCGAAGCGGGGTTCGTGCCGTGAGCGGAGTCGGGCACGATGATTTTCGTGCGCGCCGTGTCGCCGCGCTGCTGATGATAGGCGCGAATGACCATCAAGCCCGTCAATTCGCCGTGTGCGCCGGCGAAAGGATTGAGCGTGAACTCGGAAAGGCCGGCTATCTCGGAGAGCGTGCGCTGCACGTCGTAGTAAAGTTCGAGCGCGCCCTGCACCGTAGACACCGGCTGCGCTGGGTGGAGCGCCGTAAAGCCGGGAAGGGCGGCAACGGCCTCGTTCACTTTGGGATTATACTTCATCGTGCACGAGCCGAGCGGGTAGAAGCCCGTGTCTACGCCGAAGTTGTTGTTCGACATGTTGGTATAGTGGCGGACAACGGTCTGTTCGTCGGCCTCGGGAAGCGACAAATCGGACGAACGACGCAGATTCGCGTCGATTTCGCCGAGCGTATGGCTGCCGACTTTGGCCGGAAGCGAATATCCTACGCGACCTTTGCGCGAAACCTCGAATATAAGTTTGCCGTAGTATGTCTTGTTCATCGTTACAAGCTTTTAATGATTTCACACAAACGGTTCATTTCCTCCTCCGTGCGCTTTTCGGTAACGGCTACGAGGAGTAAGTCGTCGCTATCTCCCGCTTTCACGCCGGCAAGGTAGCCTTGTTCGGCACAAGCCGCAAGCAAGGCGTCGACAGAGCCTTTGTAGCGCAAGCAGAATTCGTTAAAGTAGTCGCGGGCAAAGACTTTTTCGAATTTTCCCGTGGCCAACAATTTCTCTTCGAGCACATGTGCGCCGCTGTAAGCGTGCTCGCAGACTTTGCGCAGGCCTTCGGGGCCCATAAGCGAGAGATAAGCGGCTACATAGAGGCACATCACGCCCTGAGCCGTACAGATGTTCGAAGTTGCCTTTTCGCGGCGGATATGTTGTTCGCGTGCCTGCATCGTCAGCACGAAGCAGCGGCGGCCATCGGCGTCGGTCGTGGCACCAACAAGGCGTCCGGGCATCTTGCGCACCAATGCGTTTTTCGTACAAAGGTAGCCGATGTAAGGGCCGCCGAAGCAGAGGGGAATGCCCAAGGTTTGCGCGTCGCCGCAAGCGATGTCGGCGCCCCATTCTCCCGGCGTTTTCAGCACGCCGAGCGCTTGGGCTTTCGTGTTCAGCACGAACAACGCCTTTTCGTTGTGGCAGGCGTCGGCAAAGCCCGAGAAGTCTTCGATAAGACCGTAACAGTTGGGCTGTTGGCAGATTACGCCGGCCACATCGCCTGCCGCGAGTTTCGCATCGAGGTCATTCTTGTCCGTAACGCCCTCGGACGCAGCGATTGTGTCGAGTTCGACGCCATGAAAGCGGGCATACGTCGCCACGACTTGGCGCACATTCGGAGCAACCGTCTCCGAAATCAGCACGCGACGGCGTTTTTTTGCCGAGGCCACGCACATCATCATCGCTTCGGCCGTAGCCGTAGAGCCGTCGTACATGCTGGCATTCGAAATGTCCATGCCTGTCAGTTCGGCCATCATGGATTGGTACTCGAAGATGTATTGCAGCGTACCCTGAGAGATTTCTGCTTGATACGGCGTGTAGCTTGTGGAGAATTCGGAACGCGACGCGAGATAGGGTATCACGCTCGGGGTGAAATGGTCGTAAGCACCGGCGCCGGCAAAGCACACAAGGGGCTTGTTGCGCCGGGCAAGTGCCTCGGCAGCGGCCATTACTTCGACTTCGGACTTGGCTGCGGGAATGTCGAGCTCGCGCTGCAATTTCAGTTCCTCGGGAACTTCGGCATAAAGGGCGTCAAGGCTGTCGACACCCACCACGCGGAGCATTTCCTTCAAGTCTTCGTCGGTATGGGGGAAATATCTGAAACTCATTGTCGGGATAAATTCGGAAAGTTACAAAGATAATGGCCGCGGACAGCCGCTTGGGGCCGCCCGCGGCGCATATTCAGCAAATCGCCTCGTAGCCGGCAGCGTCGAGCAGGGCGGAAGTTTCGCCGGGATCGGAAAGTTTCACTTTCATAATCCAGTTGGCGAAGGCGTCCTTGTTGATGAGTTCGGGTTCGTCTTCGAGCGCTTCGTTTATCTCCACGACAGTTCCGCTTACGGGCGAGATAAGGTCGCTTGCCGCTTTAACGCTCTCGACTGCGCCGAACTCTTCGCCGGCCGTCACCTCGTCATCGACTTCGGGCATGTCTACATATACGACGTTGCCCAATTGTCCTTGCGCGAAGTCGGTTATGCCGACGTAGCCGTACTCGCCTTCGATTCTCACATACTCATGACTTTCGCTGTAGAAAAGTCCTTCGATTACTTTTGCCATAATGTTTCGGTGTTTGAAATTATTTCTTGTAGTTTTTCTCGTAGAAGCGCTTTTTCGTCACCACGCCTTCGTGCAGTTTGCGGTGGATACGCACGCGCAACGGCGTGCCGAGTTTGGCATGGGCAATGTCGACGAGCGCCATGCAGACGCTTTTTCCTGTCGAAATGGAGCTGTAGCCGGTCGTTACTTCGCCAATGACGTTTTCGTTCTCGTCCACTACCTCATAGCCGTGACGGGGAATGGCACGACCGGCCAATTCGATGCCCACGATTTTGCGCGTGAGCCCTTCGGCCTTTTGGCGGGCGATGGCTTCCTTGCCTATAAAATCATCCTTATCAAGTTTGACGAAAATGCCCAAACCGGCTTCGAGCGGAGTCAGTTCGTCGGTCAATTCGTCGCCATAGAGCGGCAGGCCCACCTCAAAACGCAGCGTGTCGCGGCAGCCAAGTCCGCAGGGAACGGCCTTCCCACTGGCCATAAGGGCGTCCCAGGCGCTGCGTATGTAGTCATGCGAACCGTAAATCTCGAATCCGTCTTCGCCCGTATAGCCTGTGCGCGAAACAATCAGCGTTTCGCCCTCGTGCTCGACGGTCGTAAACGTATAAAAAGCCAAATCTTTGCACGCCAGCCCGAGTACGCTCTCGCAAACGGCTTCGGCTTCGGGGCCTTGCACGGCGAGTTGACCGTATTGGTCGCTCTGGTTTTCGGTCACGACGTCGAAACGGGCGGCCTGCTCGACGATGTGTGCATAGTCCTTATCTATATTGGCGGCGTTGATGACGAGGAAGAAGCGGTCGTCGGCCATTTTGTAGACCAGCAAATCGTCGACCGTTCCGCCCGTGGGATGGAGCATCATGCCGTAGAAGATTTTTCCGACGGGTGCGCCGGCGACGTCGTTCGTGAAGATATGTTGCACGAAGGCCTCGGCTTCGGGGCCCGTCACGAGCACTTCGCCCATGTGCGAGACGTCGAACACGCCGCAAGCCTTGCGCACGGCCTCGTGTTCGGACTTGATGTCCGTATATTGTATGGGCATTTCGAATCCGCCGAAAGGAACCATCTGGGCACCGAGCCCGACGTGTTTGTCATAGAGACAAGTTTTTTTGTTTTCCATATTATATAGATGTTAGTCGTTTCTTGTTTCGGAGTTGCCGGCCGGCGCGACGAAATCTTCGGCCGTGGCGCGCACTGCCATGCCGGCAACGTCCTGCCAGCTCAGTCCGCGCACGCCCGTCGGGCCCGTTGCCTGAGCGGCAGCCTCGGCCAGCGACGAGCGCGTGGCGGGAAGACCGGCCAGCACGCGGCAAAAGCACTCGGCTGCGCCGCCCGCTTCGCCCGTTTCGAAATAATCGCCCGCGAGGGTCACGTCTTCGACGAGCGAACCTTTCAGCCGCAGGCAGATTTCCACGCCGCCCACGCCGGGAAAGCGCTCGGCGAGCACGATGTCCGCACGTCCGCCCGCGCCGTAAAGATAGGCGGACTCGGCATAGCCGGCTGCCACGGCGCGAATCTCAGAGACTTGCGGCTCGGTCAGCAAGAGTGGCTCGGCCGTCGTCAGCAGGCGTTCCAGGTCGGCGCGCATTTGCGCCACGCCGCCGGGAATCTGACTTTTGAGCAGGCCTACGCGCCGGCGCACGCTTTCGACGCCGCGCTGTTGCAGCTTTTCGGGCGCGGGACGCAGGGCGCCCTGCATGCGGGCGGCGTTCGTGTCGTAGAGCATCGTGCCATGCACGATGTTGCGCCCAGCAAGGTGGTAGAAGGCGTTGCCGCAGACTTTCTGCCCGTCGCCTATGACGATGTCGTTGCGGCCCGTGGCGCGGGCATCGCTGCCCAAAGCGCGGAGTGCGCCGCTCACGGCTTGCGCATATTCGGCAAAGATCGGCTCGACCGCCCCGCCGGGGGCGACGAAGCTCCACATGACGTTGCCTTCGTCCGAGAAAATGGCTCCGCCGCCGCTCTTGCGCCGCACGATGTCGATGCCTTCGCGGCGGCAGAAGTCGACATCGAGCTCGCGGTGCATGATTTGGTGACGGCCGATGACGCACGTGGGCTTCGTCTGCCACGAGAAGAGGAAACTACCCGCGGCATACCAACGCGCGATGCACTCCTCGGCAGCCAGATAGAAGGCTACGCCGCGCTCTTCGGCCGCCGAGGCGGGGAAACGCACCAAGGTGGCAGGAAAATTCTTTTCGGATTTCGTCGGCATCGTGTTTTTCGGGGAGCTGTCGGACTTTACCCTGCAAATATATCGGGAAAAAACGACGCGCACAAATTATCCGCCATTATTATTTCCCTCGGGGCGGCCGCTGCGGCCGTCCTGTCTGCGCCGCAACAGCCCGGAAGCTCCGGAAAAGCTGCCGGAGGAGGGAGACGGGGCCGGACGGATTGTCAAAAAATTTTACAATTTTCGCCTCCGCCAATCGCACCGGAGCGTGCCGCAGGATTTTCGGCGGAAAATACGCCGAAGAATCGGCCTTACGCCCGTATGGGGCAGACGGGCTCTGCCTCAACCGTTTACCGGACCGACTAACGTCCGGCGACCCCGCCGGACAGTTTTGCGCAACGCCGAAAGCCGCGGAAACAGCGCACTTTTTCGAGAAAACGGCGGGGATATGGCGCGATTTTTCTCAGCGTAAGTCGAAACTAACGCTGAGAAAATTCGAACTTACGCCCTACAATTTCGGCCGACACGCCCGAAAAGCGTCGGCAAAGCCCCGGAAGGGAAAAATATCGGCGCGAAAATCTCTGGAAGGCGCGGCGCATTTGTCAAAATATTTTACAAAAAATCTGCTCTGCCGGACAAAGGGCTGCAAAAAAGATGAGACACGAGCCCGAATTTTTAACTTATGTTTGCTACCTTTGCATTCATATCGAAAAATACATCACAAAATTATTGTAAACCGACCATGAATGTAAAAAGAGTCTACACCTTCGGCAACGGACAGGCCGAAGGTAACGCGCAAATGCGCGAGGTGCTCGGCGGAAAGGGTGCGAACCTGGCCGAGATGAACCTTATCGGCGTCCCTGTGCCTCCCGGTTTCACGATTACGACCGACACCTGCAACGAATACTACACTGTGGGGCAGGAGAAAATCGTCGAACTGCTGCAGGACGAGGTAAATGCCGCCGTTGCGCACATAGAGGGTCTGATGAACTGCAAATTCGGCGACGTCGACAATCCTCTGCTCGTTTCTGTCCGCTCCGGCGCACGCGCATCGATGCCCGGCATGATGGACACCATTCTGAATCTCGGCCTCAACGACGAAGTGGCCGAAGGCATGGCCCGCAAGACGGGCAATCCCCACTTCGTCTACGACTCCTACCGCCGTTTCGTACAGATGTACGGCGACGTGGTGCTCGGAATGAAGCCTGTCAACAAGGAAGACATCGATCCTTTCGAGAAAATCATCGACGAGGTGAAAGCCGTGCGCGGCATTAAGCTCGACAAGGACCTCACCGTCGACGAACTCAAGGATCTCGTGGCCCGCTTCAAGAAAGCCATCAAGGAACAGACCGGCTCCGACTTCCCCACCGACCCCATCGAGCAGATGTGGGGCGCCATCTGCGCCGTGTTCCGCTCGTGGATGAACGAACGCGCCATACTTTATCGCAAAATGGAGGGCATACCCGACGAATGGGGCACGGCCGTGAGCGTAATGGCCATGGTGTTCGGCAACATGGGCGAAACTTCGGCCACAGGCGTATGCTTCAGCCGCGATGCCGGCAACGGCGAAAACCTCTTCAACGGCGAATATCTCGTCAACGCCCAGGGCGAAGACGTTGTGGCCGGCATCCGCACGCCGCAGCAGATTACGAAAATCGGTTCGCAGCGCTGGGCCGAACGCGCCGGCATCAGCGAAGAAGAACGCGTGGCCAAACACCCCTCGATGGAAGAAGCCATGCCCGAAATCTTCGCCGAGCTCAACAGCATTCAGCAGAAACTCGAAAATCACTACCGCGACATGCAGGACATGGAGTTCACCGTGCAGGAAGGCAAGCTCTGGTTCCTCCAGACGCGTAACGGCAAACGCACGGGAACGGCCATGGTGAAAATAGCTATGGATCTCGTGCGCGAAGGCCTCATCGACGAAAAAACAGCCCTGCTGCGCTGCGAGCCCCAGAAACTCGACGAACTGCTCCACCCCGTCTTCGACAAAGAAGCCTTGAAACACGCTCGCGTCATGACGCAAGGCCTGCCCGCAAGCCCCGGCGCCGCTACGGGACAAATCGTATTCTTTGCCGACGACGCCCAGCGGTGGTACGAAGATGGGCACAAAATTATCATGGTGCGCATCGAGACGTCGCCCGAAGACCTTGCCGGCATGTCAGCGGCCGAAGGCATTCTCACGGCGCGCGGCGGCATGACCTCTCACGCCGCCGTCGTGGCCCGCGGCATGGGTAAGTGCTGCGTGTCGGGCGCCGGCGCCATCAATGTCGACTATAAAGCCCGCACAGTCGAAATCGAAGGAAAAGTATATAAGGAAGGCGACTACATTTCGCTCAACGGCACGACAGGACAAGTCTACGACGGCGAAGTTCCCACGCGTGCAGCCGAACTCAGCGGCGACTTCAAGGCCCTTATGGACCTTTGCGACAAATATACGAAGCTCGAAGTGCGCACCAACGCCGACACGCCGGCCGATGCACGCATCGCCCGCGAATTCGGGGCGAAGGGCATCGGACTTACCCGCACCGAGCACATGTTCTTCGAGGGCCAGAAGATTATCGCCATGCGCGAAATGATTTTGGCCGACACGCCCGAAGGCCGCGAAAAGGCACTCGAAAAACTTCTGCCCTATCAGAAGGCCGACTTCAAGGGAATCCTCGAAGCCATGGACGGTTGCCACGTCAATATCCGCCTGCTCGATCCCCCACTCCACGAATTCGTGCCCCACAACTTGGCCGGACAGGAAACGATGGCCCGCGAAATGGGCGTAAGCGTGCAGGAAATCCAAAAACGCGTGTCTTCGCTCGCCGAGAACAACCCCATGCTCGGTCACCGCGGCTGCCGTTTGGGCATTACTTTCCCCGAAATCACCGCCATGCAGACACGAGCCATACTTACGGCCGCCTGCGAGTTGAAGAAAGAGGGCAAGAACCCGAAACCCGAGATTATGGTGCCCCTCATCGGTATTCTCTACGAATTCCAACAGCAGAAAGAAATCATCAAGGCCACTGCCGCCAAAGTGTTCGAGGAACAAGGCGTGAGCATCGACTTTGAAATCGGCACGATGATTGAGATTCCCCGCGCTTGCCTCACGGCCGACAAGATTGCCACCGAGGCCGAGTACTTCTCGTTCGGCTCGAACGACCTTACGCAGATGACTTTCGGCTACTCGCGCGACGACATCGCCTCGTTCCTGCCCGTTTACTTGGAGAAAAAGATTCTCAAAGTCGATCCTTTCCAAGTTCTCGACGAAAACGGCGTGGGTCAGCTCATCGAAATGGCCATCGAGAAAGGCCGCAGCGTACGTCCCGGCATGCGCACGGGCATCTGCGGCGAGCATGGCGGCGATCCCGCCTCCGTAAAGTTCTGCGCCAAACTCGGCATGAACTATGCGTCCTGCTCTCCCTTCCGCGTGCCCATCGCCCGCCTTGCTGCGGCACAGGCAGCCATCGAAGACTGATTAACAACTCTGAAAAAAGCGGCAGAAACATTCCTCTGACGGAATGTTTCTGCCGCTTTTATTTTTATACGACGGTTTTAACACCAAATCGGGCAAAGAAATTCGGAAGAAACAAGGGATGGCGAATCCGTTTACCCCAGAATGCAGCCCTTACGACGGCCGCAAGAAAGGGCTATCCCTTTGCTTTCCTTTTCGGGAAAGGCAGATTCTCCCATAGCAGGGAGACGACCCGCCGCGCAAAGGACTCGTCGGAAATATCGAGCACGTAGCAATCCTTTGCGCCCTCGTAGGGTTTGCCCGTCTCTGCGTTCCGCATGACGTCGCCAAGACATGGCAGCATCTTGACGTACAGCAGATTGTCGCAAGCGGTCGCGACGCATTTCTCGTCAAGATAAATCACATAGTCGCCCATCATTTTGCGGAAGCGGACCGCACCGAGCGGGGAAAGAGCCTCGCAGACGGAGGCTATGAAGCGGGCATCGCAGGCCATACGGGGAGCATCTGTTTACAAGGGTTTGCGGCGAAAGAAAGCGGTCGGAGAAACGGCATCATTGCTGCGGACTGACGTCCTGCAACTCGACCAGATGGTGCAGAATGGCGTAGATGGTGAGTCCGGCGGCCGAGTGTATGGAAAGTTTCGCGCTGAGATTGCGCCGGTGTGTGGCCACGGTGTGTATCGACAGGCAGAGTTTGTCGGCTATCTCCTTGTTTGCCATGCCGTGGGCAATGCAAATGATGATTTCCTTTTCGCGTTCGCTTAACAAGTCGGGCTGGGCTTCTGCCACGTCTGCGCCTTCGTTTTCGCTCCGGCTTTCGTCGAGCATACTGGCCCTGAGCGCATGTTCTTTCTGCTCGACGGCCGGGACGAACAGCTTGCTTTCGACCTCGAAATGCGCCATCAGGTCCTTCTCGCACACGATGATGTCGATCAGGGCCGAGCTCAGCGCCGTGTTGTCCTTTTGTTTGTAGTGGTAGACGAAGATGTTTTTCAGTTCTTGCAGCTTCGTGGCCATGTGGCCGTGGTTGACGGAGAAGTTGGAGATGCTGAACTGCCCGTCGATGCTTCCGGAGAGCAACCGTTCGGCGTAGGAGAAGATTACGTCGTTCTCATACTCCATGTGACGGTTGACTTCGGCCACATAGTCGTCGAAGAATTTCATCAGCTGAAAGGCCACGTCATTCGTGTCGGAGTAGTTGATAGCCTCGATCAGCTTGTGGCGTATCTTGGGCAGCGAGTAGGAGATGAACGACGTGTGTGTACGTTTGAGATAGCCTATGAGTGCGGGCAGAGAGAGGTCGTCGCCCGCATAGTTCAGGCCGCTCAGCAGGTTGCAGACGGCCAGAAACGTCTTTACGTCCACCTTGTTTTGCGCGCATATCGCGTCGATCGTCTGATCGCCGAAGCCGAACGGTATGTCGAATCGGTTGATGGCCATCAGCAGCAGATAATTGTCTGCTATCAGGTCTCTCATTTTGTCGTGCGCGCGATAGGCGTGTCGTTTGTCTGCCATGTCCGTATGTATAATTAGCTTTGCAAAGTTAGACAAAATAACAGGACAGTCACATACCCGATAATAGTGAAAATACGCCGACAGGCGCGGCTGCATCTCCGTCCGGCATACTCATTTTCGGGTATGCCGGGCAAGCAGCGCGCGGCAATGCAACTCGCCGGCAGCTTTCGAAGCAGACAGCCGGGCGTTGATTTTCAACACTTCGGAGAGACGAAAAACTTACGCTGAGTAAGTTTGAACTAACGCCGGAGAAGCCGATGCGAATGTCGGAAAAGCCCGGACGGACGTGGCGTCAATCCGGACTTGCACCGGGCATTTGTTTCCTGCCTCAGCGTTACGACGCACCGGGTCTGACGAAATGGACCGGGGCGGCTCTCTCCCTCACCCCGACAGCGGATGCACCCGCCGCGGCCGGGAGACGGACGCCGACAAGCGTGGCGGCGCAGCAGCCGTCGGGGCGCTGCGCCGCGTTTCGTCTGCCCCGAGGAATTACAAAAACGAGCGCGCGCCGACTTTCGCCGGCGCGCGCTGTGTTTAGCAGCCTCCCGAAGGAGAGAGGCGGCATGCACGAGATTACTTCACGAGGACTTTCTTGCCTCCGACCACATAAACACCGCCTTGGGCAGGAGCAGCCACACGACGGCCGGAGAGATCGTAGACAGCTGCCGACTTGCTCTCGGCTACGTCGGCTTCAATGCCGCCGATGCCGGTGATTTCGGCATTTTGCAGCTTGTCGTAAGCGGCTTTCAGGTCGCTGTAAGCCTGATTGAAGTCCATGATGCTGTAATGCGTGGGGTTGCTGAGCATCGTCTCGGTCGAACCGGAGAGCAGCACGCAGTTGCTCACGAGCGACGACTCGAGCGCGGCGTGTGACTTGTCGAGCGTGACGCTGAGGTTGCGGTTCGTCATGCCGAACTCGCTCAAAGCGAAGTTGGGATAGGTGCCGGGCTCGGTGGCATTCGTATTGCGCACGGAGAAGCGAATGTAGCGATAGGCTTTCGGGCAGACGAGGATTCCGCTTTCAAAGGTGTCCTGGCCCGTCTGGGCGCTGGGCAGCGGGTTCACAGTGTCGGTCGAGCGAAACGTCTTGATTTCGACGAGCTGCGTGGCGCTCGTGCCGCCCGACACGACGATTTCCGTGGGTTTCGGCATCGAGGCGTCGTTGGCCGTGGTGTAGCTGAACGAGAAGTTGTTCACCGTCTTGCCTGCACCGAGGTTGACCAAGAGATGGTGGTAGGTCGTAGCCGTTTTGGCGTTTTCCGTGTAGCGCGAGCAGAAGTCGGTGCTTTTCTTGCCGTCGACGAGGTTGCCTATCGGGCCTTTGTTGGGCTCCTGATAGTTGGTCGAGATATAGCCGGCGCCCGAAGTGGAGGTCGTTTGGAGCACAATGCTCTCGTCGGCATACTCGCAGGTGGCCATCGTGGCTACATAGGCTTTGGTGTCTTCCACGAGTTGGCTAATTTCGTCTTTCGAGATTTCGCTGATTTCGCCGCCCTCGACAATAATCCACTGATTGCCTTCGCCGGAGAAGTCCCACCAGCCGACAACCTTCTTTTGGGCGTCGAGATGGAGGCCGTCGCCGTTAATCACTTGGACGCCGAAACGGCCGCCGCCGAGATTGTTGAGCGTAAACTCCAAACCATCGCTGTTCGACGAGGCTTTGCCCGAAATAGTCGCACTGCGGGGTACGGCGTCGATGTACTTTTTCGTCGATTTGTTCTGAATCTTGTAGCGACCCTCTGTCGAACTGGGCACGAATGCCCACTGCGCGGTCGAAAGTACGCCGCTCGAAGCTGCGCTGATGACACCCGACGAGTTGCTCGAGATGAAGAGTTGCATGTTCGGGCGACAGTTCTGCAAACTGTACGTTGCGTCGGGACGAATCATCGTCATGGCTCCCGAGTTGATGAGGTGCTGAATCTCGTTGTTGAGCGCACGGGTGTACTCGGAGTAGTTTGCGGCTTCTTCGGCGTCGATGGCGGCATTTGCCTGCTGAGAGATGCGCACAAGTTCGGAGAGCTTTTCGGTGGGATACCAGCCTACTTTTTTACCCGTCTCGTCAGAGAGCGCAAGGTAGGTGTCGGCCAAAGAAAGGGCCTGACGAAGTGCAGCCAAACGCTGAGATTCGTCGCCGGTCTCGACTACGTCTTTCACTTCGCTGCGTGTGCCGTCGGCATTGACCACTTCGATGATGAAGCCGTCCGTGGCAAGTTCGGCAGGAATGTCGAAGTTGTAGGCATTGGAATAGGTGACTACGTTGCCTTCCTTATCCTTGATCACAAAGCCGACACCGCCTTCACCCGTAAGCGTTATGGACGTACCCATCAGCAGGTAGCTGTAATTTCCGGGCGTCATAGAGCCTTCTGCATAGTCGGAGAACTGACCGACGTCGCCATATTCGCCGGCGACGAAAGTGCCGCCTTCGTGACGCGGACGCATGGCTCCTTTCGGAGCGTTGATGTCAAAGCGTTCCGTGGGTTGGATACGGTCGTCGATGAAGAGGATTTGCGTATTCTTCTTCGGGTATTTGGCGATTTCGGCCTTGACGGCATCGATGTCTTCCTGCGTATAGGTTACGGTATAGCTGGTGTAGTCGCCGATGTACAGGTTCTCAATCGGTTTGAAGAAGCCCCAGAATTCGAAGAAGTCCGTAAGATCTTCATTAGCTGCTTGACAAACTTTGCGAACGAATTTGAGCGCGCTTTCCGTGTTGTGGCCGTTGCGCAACACGATAGGATCTTGGCGCAGCAGTGCGAAGAGTGTGGGATAGAAGTCTTTCTTATGACCGGCCAGGTGGTAGTAGAGCCAGAGCTGGTAGTACATACGGTGTGTCATACCGATGTCCCGGAGATAGAAGGACGTGTTGTTCTCGAAGTAGTTCTTGTTCTCCTTGAACTTGCCGCCGCGGCTCATGCGATAGCCCGTCTGATAGGTCACGACGCCGGAGAAGAAGTTGTTCGACACCTCCGTACAGCCTTCGAGATTGATGGCTCTCTGGTGCTGGTGGCCCACTTCGTGGCCGGCACACCAGTTGTCGAAGTTTTCGCGATAGGCATTGAACGACGATTCGATGCCGCCCACGCCGGGATAGCTCGTGCGATAGGTCGAGGCGTTCGGGTTAGTGCCGTCTGCGCCTTGCAGCGCGAAGAGGAAGTTGTTGCAATATTCGGGGAAAAGGGACTTTCCGCCTTCTACGCAGTTGGGCCAAGCGCTCTTTTCGCCTTTGGCCACAGCCGTGGTGAAGCCCATGAGGTCTTCTTCCCAGTTGGCCACCTTGTCATACCACTTGATGGCTTCGTTCACCTCGTTGGGCCATGTTCTGGTGTAGGCTTCTTTGGAGAAAGAGAATACGGTGCGCTCGCCGCGAACGATAAAGATGTTGTTGTTCGTGGCTTTGCTGAGCAGATACTTATATTTGGCGTTGTTTTGGTCGGTGTTGTCATAGAAACCGTTCACAAAACCGCCCTCGATGTGAATGTCGATGTTGGGGTAGTCGGCAATTTTCTTGCCGCCCTCGGCCGTTTCGACCGTATACAGTATATAATATATGGTGTTCGGACGCGAGGTGACCACGATATTGAGACCTTTGTGCAATTGCGTTCCGGCACGGCGGCTGCCGATGAGCTCGTTGCCCACAACGCCCTGCAAGTAGAGCGTAGCGCCCGCAGGAGTGTCGCTGCCTACAAAGACGTAGATGACGTCCTTGGCATCGCCGTAAATACCCGTGGGGTTGCTCATGTAGCTGTACGCATGGTGGCTCAAAATGTTGTGCCATGTGCTGACGTCCGAGAACGGAGTGTAACTGCGCACGCGGAATTCCTTGGCATACGTGTGGTCGTCAGCCGTAGACCATGTGTCGTTTTTCACTTTGACGGCCATGTTTTGCATGAACTCGCTCAATCCGGCCTGACTCATAGCGGCTTTGAGTGCGTCGTCGGACATCGTCCGATACTCACTCTTCAACGTGGTGCAAGCGGCGTCGGCAAAGAACGTTTCGAGCTTTTGCTGGACGGCGTCGGCATTCGCTACTTCGCTGCTGACCTTTTTAAAGTCCTCGCGGGCGGCTGTAATTTCCTCCGACGTCAGGTTGACGGACTCGACCGTCCATTGGTTGCCCGCGTTGTTCGTGTCGTACCAACCGACGACGTTGTTGCTATTGTCGCAATGCATGTAGTTTCCGCCCTTGATGAGGTAGGTGCCGGGCTTTCCGCTCACTTCGGTGATGGTGAACGATGCCGTTCCCGTGCCGGTCGTGAATGCTTGCGAATTGGCCGACTGTAACTGAATGTAGCGGCCCGTGTAGATGTTGCAGATACGATAGGTTCCGCTAACTTTCAACAACTGCCACATCTGCTCGTAGTCCTTACTACCGCCTTTGTCCGTGCAACTCAGTCTGCCTGTCATGAAATCTTCCGACAGGGCCTTCTGAGAATTCACATTCAGCACGCGGTAATAACCTGTTGCGGGCGTGGCGCAATAAGCGATTGCGCACGCCATCAATGCCCATAGGGACATCAGAATGCGTTTGTTCATAGAGGAAGTAAATTAGTTTATTAAAAGGATTTTATTGAGGTTTTTCGCGGTTTTTCCGGATGTTTCGGTGTTTTCCGGGATAAAGGTTAGCCCTGCAAATTTAAGCGATTATTATTATATCTGCAATCTTTTGTTGACAAAACGTGCTTTCTGACATTTTGTCAGTCGGCTGCGCGCCGTGGTTGGCGCAAAAGTCTTCGGCCGCGTTTTCGTTCGGAAATACGCCATTCACGGGCTGTCAGCGCTGAATCGACGGAAAACATTAGCTCACAGCGACTTAATTCAAATCCGCTGTGCCGAAACACACTCGAAGAAGAGAAAAACAGGGCGGAAATCGCCCGAAATTTCGCCGAGAAAGGCGAAACTTAGCCTGCGATAGTTTCAACTTACGCCGTGTTAGTTCGAACTAACAGGGCGTAAGTTTGCCGACCGACGCCGAAAATGCACCGTCCGACGGCTTCGGGGCCGTTTTTCCAAGGTCGGGCGCATTTTTCAGCCGCCCGGAGACAGCCTTTTTCGGGAAGTCAAAGAGTTATCCGGGACATGCTTTTGCTGAACAAACGTCGGCCGGCAGCCGGTTTTTTCTTACTTTTGCATCGCCGGCCGCCAAAGCCTGCCGCATACCGCCGAAACATGAATCTACGCACGACGAGCCGCCATACGACGGCCTTTTTTCTCGTTCTCTCCGCCCTGCTGGCGCCGATGCGCCTTGCGGCGCAGGCCGACAGCCTCCGCGTCCGCGTCGACAGCTATTTCGACGCCTACCGTCTCCCTGGTTTTTCGCCTTCTGACCCGCTCAGGCCGACGGCATGCTGTGTCGACAGTGCGTCGGCCGCCGTGCGCATCACGCTGGCCGAAGCTTTCGTCGGGCAACCGCTCACGGCCGACCGCGCCGACAGCATCTATGCCGCCTTGCGCGCCCTGCTGGCGCCGGACTACGCGGGGTTCTCGCTCGAACTGACCGACAGCCGTGGCCGAAGTCTGCGCGAGCACGTGCCCAACCGCCTGCGTGCGGCCGAAGACGTCGACCGCACGCGCCTCTGGCCGGCAACCGGCGCCGGACGTCCGTGGACGGAAAATGTTTCCTGTCCATGGCGGCCCGCACAGGGGCTCTACGGGCGGCATATCTTCGTCTGGCCGAGCCACGGCCGCTTCTGGCACGAGGACTTGCAGCAATGGCGCTGGCAGCGTCCCCGTCTCTTCGCCACGTGCGAGGATTTGCTCTCGCAATCGTTCGTCTATCCGCTGCTTGTGCCCATGCTCGAACGCGCCGGAGCCGTCGTGGCGCTGCCGCGCGAGCGCGACGGGCAAACGGCGGCCGTCGTCGTCGACAACGACACGCCCGAACGTCCCGGCGGCACGTACAACGAGCGCGGGACGTGGACCGACGGCGCGCGGCCGGGCTTCGCACTGCCGCTTCATCGCCCGCAGAGCGACAGTTTGGCTTCGCAGCCGCCCGTCGTGCAGCTTCGCACTGGCGAGAATCCTTTCATGCTCGGCACATCGCGCCACACGGCCGCCGCACCCGAGGGCAAGCCCACTGCCAGCGCCCGCTGGACGCTGTGTCCGCCACGCGACGGACGTTATGCCGTCTATGTGAGCTACGCCACTGAGGCCGGAGCCGTCGACGACGCCCGCTACACGGTGTGCCATGCGGGCGGAGCGACCGTCTTTCGCGTCAATCAGCGCATGGGCGGCGGCACGTGGGTCTATCTGGGCTCATTCTTTTTCTCGGCGGCGGACGACGGCACGGAATACGTGGAACTGACGAACGAAAGCGCCTGCACCGGGCGTGTGTCGGCCGACGCCGTGCGCATCGGAGGCGGCATGGGAATTACTGTCGGGGCGGACAGCGTCGCCAGCGGTCTGCCGGCTTCGCTCGAATGCGCAACGGCTTACGCCCAATGGGCCGGCATGCCCGAAAATGTCTATTGTTCGGACGCCGGACGCCTGGGCTACGACGCTGACATCCGCACACGCTCCAACATGCTGGCCCGTCTCGGCGGCACGTCGCCCTTTCAGCCCGACTCGACGGGCTTGGGCGTGCCTTTCGAACTGAGTGTGGCGCTCCATACGGACGCCGGCATCTGCGATGGCCAGCCTGTGGGCATGCTTGCCATCGCCACGACCGAAGCCGCCGGCGACACGATCTATGCTTCGGGCCTGAACCGCATGGCATCGCTCGATTTGGGCGACTGCATCCTCGCACAGATTCAAAACGATCTGGGCCGCAACATAGGGATGCTGTGGCCGAACCGCGGGCTGCTCGACCGCAACTACGGCGAGACGCGTTCGCCGCGCGTGCCGGCTGTCATCGTCGAAATGCTCTCGCATCAGAATTTCGAAGACATGAAACTGGCGCACGACCCGCACTTCAAATTCCTCATGGCCCGCGCCATCTACAAGGCCATACTGCGCTACACGGCTTTTTCGCACGGTCAGCCCGAACCCGTCGTGCAGCCGCTGCCGCCTCACGGCCTTTCGGCGCTGCTTTCCGGACAGGGCGACAGCGTAAGGCTCAGCTGGTGCGAAACGACCGATACGCTCGAGTCCTCGGCGCAGGCCGACGCCTACATTGTCTACACCGGCGACGGCCGCGGAGGCTTCGACAACGGCCGACTCGTGCGCGGCGCCTGCCATACGGAGGTTTCCATCGAACGCGGACGGCTCTATGCTTTCCGCGTGACGGCTGTCAACGCCGGAGGCGAGAGTCTGCCGTCGGCCACGGCGGCTTGTTTCCGTGCAACGGGCGGCGACGCGCCCGAAGTGCTTGTAGTCGACGGTTTCGACCGGCTTTCGGGGCCGGCACGAGTAGACAATTTCGGCCGCCAAGGCTTCGATCTCGACGCAGATTTGGGCGTGCCGGCCGGAAGTGCCGACTATTTCTGCGGACGGCAGCAGATTTTCGACACCGAGTTGAGAAACAGTTGGGGAAGAAGCGGAAACGAACTCGAAGGCCAGACCATCGCCGGCAACACACGCGACTATGCCGTGCACCACGGCCTTGCGCTCGCCGCCACAGGGCGTTACTCTTTTTCGTCGGCCGAAGTTTCTGCACTGACATCCGGCGACATCCGCTTCAACGACTATGCAGCAGTCGATTACATTGCCGGACTCAACCGCAGCGCACCGCACAATCTTCGCAGCTATCGTGCACTGCCCGCCCACGTGCGCCGACGAATCCAGGACTATATGGAATGCGGCGGACGCCTGCTGCTCAGCGGCGCCTACATCGGCTCAGACATGACGGACGGAGAAGAAAAAGACTTTTGTCGGGAGACCTTATATTATATAATGGGTGGAGCGGCCGCCGACACAACGGAATTCGTGCGCGGGCTCGGCCTCGACAGCATTCCCCTTGTACGCCGCTGGAATAACGCTCACTATGCCGCCACCCGGCCTGACATCATTCTGCCTGCCGGCGACGCATTCTCCGTTTTTACCTACGGCGACGGCACGAGTGCAGGCATAGCCTGCCGAATCAAAGGGAAAAACGAAAAAGAAAAGGAACGTCGCGTCGTCGCACTGGGTTTTCCTGTCGAATGCATAGCCGACGACAAGCAGCGAAGCCTTGCGCTTGACGCCTTATTGCGTTATCTCACGAAATAACGCAGCGCAGACAATTCGTTGTTGCAACGAACCCGGAAGTCATACATAAACAAGAAAGGAAAGTCTTTACAGACTTTCCTTTTCCTTTGTTGCGGAGGCTCGACTCGAACGAACGACCTCCAGGTTATGAGCCTGGCGAGCTACCAACTGCTCCAC
>JAFLUW010000100.1 GCA_022508615.1 Prevotellaceae bacterium
TCATCGTTTCGTTGTTCGCCGCCCGGATTCCCGCGGGTGGCTGTTTTTATGTTGGGAATGAAGATAAGAAAAGCGTGGGAACCTTTCCCGTTGCCGTCCCGCAGTCAAAGGCTCTCGCATTGCCCACCAAAGCTGAACGGCAACGCAGAGCCCACGCGGTTATGTAACGTAAGAACAAGCGACCCCCACATAATAAAGGTTGCTGTCCGACGATTACATACCATAGGGCATCTACCGTTGCAACGTTCTCGGCTTTGGTGAGAATTTGCGAGATTCTTGACTGCCAAGAACGAGCGCAGAGTAAACGCTCTTCCAAATGTGTTTTTGCGCAGCCCCTCCCGCTTGTACCCTCGACCGGGCTCTGCTGGGCGGTCTGCAAGTGCAAAGATAAAAGTTTTTCTATGGAATGCGGCCGACGAGGGGCAAAAATTTTTCTTTTCGTCGGACGGATCTGAATAATTATTATTTTTTCGTTTTCGACGATTTGCTAATAAATAATCGGTGATAGCGCGGCAAAGCTGTTGATAGCTTCGATTTTTTCCCCGTGCAAAAAAAGGTTGATAAATTTTCAAATTAGTCTGAGTAAGTTGAAACTTAGTCTGAATAAATTTTTCTTTCTCTGCGCAATGTGCGGTTTCCTGCTTCGGTGTCGCCAGAAATCGGAAGAAATGCCTATTTTTGCGGCTTGAAAGACAAAAACTTTAAGGTATGAAAGTAGCAATCGTAGGCGCTTCGGGCGCCGTTGGACAGGAGTTTCTCCGCGTGCTCGAGGAACGCGAGTTTCCCATAGACGAACTTTTGCTGTTCGGCTCGACCCGCTCGGCCGGAAGCAAGTATAAGTTTCGCGGCAAAGAGGTTGAGGTGCAATTGTTGCGCCACGGCGACGATTTTCGCGGCGTAGACATCGCCTTTACCAGCGCCGGTGCCGGCACGAGCCGCGAGTTTGCCGAAGACATCACGCGCTACGGCGCCGTGATGATTGACAATTCGTCGGCTTTCCGCATGGACGACGACGTACCCCTCGTCGTACCCGAATGCAACGCCGAAGATGCGCTCAATCGTCCGCGCGGAATCATCGCCAATCCCAATTGTACGACCATCATGATGGTTGTCGCTTTGCAGGCTTTCGAGCGTCTGTCGCACATTCGCCGCATACACGTCGCCTCCTATCAGGCTGCCAGCGGTGCCGGCGCGGCTGCGATGCAGGAACTCGAGCAACAGTATCGGCAGATTGCGGCCGGCGAGGAGCCTACGGTCGAAAAGTTCGCCTATCAGCTGGCCTATAACGTTATTCCGCAAATCGACGTCTTCATGGACAACGGATATACGAAAGAAGAGATGAAGATGTATCACGAAACGAAGAAAATCATGCACACCGACGCCGACGTATCGGCCACTTGCGTGCGTGTCCCCTCGCTTCGTTCGCACTCCGAAAGCATTTGGATAGAGACCGAACGCCCCATCTCGGTGGAAGAAGCCCGTGCAGCCGTTTCCGGCGGCGAAGGCCTCGTGTTGATGGACAATCCGGCCGAAAAAGAATATCCCATGCCCCTTTTCCTCGCCGGAAAAGACCCTGTCTACGTGGGCCGTATCCGCAAAGATCTCGCCAACCCCTGCGGGCTGACGTTCTGGATTGTGAGCGACCAGATTCGCAAAGGCGCGGCGCTCAACGCCGTGCAGATTGCCGAATACCTCATTCGCGTGGGCAACATCGGTTGAGGCCCAAGATGCGAAACTGACGAAGAGAGCCTGCGCGCAGTTCGGCTGTTCGGGCTCTCTTCGTTCGTATTATTCGGGACTTTTTCCCGCTTTTTTAATTGCATTGCTTTTCCCAAAAACACAAACGCCGCGTTAGCGAAAACTTTCTCAGACTAAGTTCAAACTATCTCTGAGTAAGTTCAAACTTAGTCTGAGAAAGTTTTGCGTCGCGCAAGGGCCTGATTTTCAAACCCCGATTTGCCCCGCATAAATCCGCTTAAAAACATGAAGGAAAGGATAGAATGGCTCGCATTGCTCCGAGGGCTGAACATCTTGTTGGTCGTTATGTTTCACGTACAACTGATAGACCTCTCGACAGGCGAGAACCACGCGTTTTGCTCGGCCGTGTGCCGGCCCTTCAACGCCATACGCATGCCGCTGTTCATCTTTTGTTCCGGCGGATTGCTCTATTTGAGCCGCATACGAAAGGATTGGCGCGTGAAAGACTTGTATGCCGACAAATTTATTCGGATTGGCTGCCCTTTTCTCTTCTTCGTCACCTTCTATTACTTCTTCAAATTAGCCCTCAACCCGTTTGTCAAGACAAAAGTAGCCTTTTCCGTACACGACTTTCTCATGTCGTTTTGCCTTTTTCCCGGACATCCGTCCGCGCATCTGTGGTTTCTGAGCGTGTTGTTTTGGTTTATGCTGCTCTATCCGCTGTTTCGTTGGCTGTGTCTGCAAAGTTGGCGAATGTGGGTGTTCTTGTTTTTCTGCGTTGCGCTCTACTTCGTGGACATCGACGTGGACAACAATTATTTCTATCTGTTCAGCCTGCATAAATACTTGGTCTATTTCTTTTTCGGCATCTTCTTTTTCCGCTATGACTTGTACAATCGTCTCGAAGGGTTGGCGGCCCTGCTGCTGACGGCCGCCTTGTTCGCCGTTTGCACGATGTTCGATGTGCCTTTGCTGACTTCGATAGCCGGAATACTGCTGATGATTGCCATTTGCCGGCAGTTGGCACGCATTTGCCCCGCGTTGTTCGTCAGTTTCCGCGACTATATCTATCAGATATTCCTCATGTCGTTCATTTTCCAGCCCTTTGTCGAACTGATATTGTGGAAAAAACTTTTTTATAACGAACACCTGTTCCTGTTGTTCTACGTTCTGAACATCTTGGCCGGCATCTATCTGCCCGTATGGATTTCCCGATGGGCCGAACGCAGTCGTATTCGGGCGTTGCGGGTGTGTTTGGGGCTGAAATAGTGCGCCGTCGGCCGGCATCGCTCGCTTCAAATTGTGCGAAAAGCAGAAGAAGGAAAATTAGTCTGAATAAGTTTGAACTTTCTCAGACTAATTTTTAATTTTGGTGCAGAAAGTTTTTCAGAACCTAAACGAACCGAAAAATCGATATGAAAAAAGTAATTATTGCAGCGATGCTGCTCCTTGCATGCGTGCCCTACGGACGAGCCACGGAGAAGCACCTGCTGCCCCGCGTGCACAACTACACGGCAAAGGCCGGCGAAGGCTTCGCCCTGCGGCGCAGCGTGGCGCTCAGCGACCCCACGGGCTGCGAAGTGCTGCGCGAAGTGCTGGCGACGGCCGGCGCGACGCTCGACGATGCGGCCGAAGCCAAAGTGACGGTGCGTCTCGTGAGCGAAATACCCGGAGCGTTCAATCATCGGCTCGCCGACTATCCCGACGAAGCGTATCGTCTCGTCATTTCCGCCGGGGAAATAGAAATTTCGGCGCTGACGCCCACCGGCGTGCTGCGTGCCGCGCAGACGCTGGCCCAATTGGCCATCGAGACAGAGACGCTCTCTTGCGCCGAGATTGCAGACTGGCCCGCTTTCAAGTTGCGCGGCTTCATGCACGACACAGGCCGTTCGTTCGTCACGGTAGAAGAACTGAAAAAAGAGATACGTCTGCTCAGCGCATTCAAGATAAATACGTTCCATTGGCACCTGACGGAAAACCAAGCGTGGCGCTTCGAGGTGAAAGCCTTTCCTGCGCTCACGTCGTCGGCCTCGATGACGCGCTTTGCCGGCAAATTTTACACGCAGGAGGACTGCCGCGCCGTTTTGGCCGAAGCAAAGAAATACGGCATCACGGTCATTCCCGAAATCGACATGCCCGGCCACAGCGAAGCCTTCGTCCGCGCCATGGGTTGCGACATGCAGTCGGCCGAAGGCAAGGCTATCTTGCTGAAAGTGCTCGAAGAAGTGGCCCGAGTCTTCGACGAAAGCCCCTATATCCACATCGGCGCCGACGAAAAGGCGATTACCGACAACACGTTCCTCGACACGATGATAGGCAAGTTGCACGAATTGGGCAAAAAGGTGGTGTGCTGGAACCCCATCAGCGGCGTAAACGTGGGCAGCCACGCGTTCGACATGACGCAAATGTGGTCGACGGCAGGCAAAAAGGCGGCCGGAATCCCCAACATCGACTGCCGCTACAACTACATCAACCATTTCGATGTTTTCGCCGACCTTGTGGGCATCTATAAGAGTTCCATCTACTACGAACAGCAGGGAACGGACGAAGTGGCGGGCACAATCACCGCGCCGTGGAACGACCGCAAAACGCCGACCGAAAGAGATATTATCGTGCAGAACAATTTCTACGCCAATGTCCTTGCTTCGGCCGAACGAGCTTGGATTGGCGGCGGCAAACAGTACATCGAGACGGGCGGAACCATGCTTCCCAACTCCGGCGAGGAGTTCGACGAATTCGAAGATTGGGAGCGTCGCTTCCTGCTGCACAAAAATCTCTCGTTGAAGGACGAGCCGATTCCCTATATCCGTCAGACCGACGTACATTGGAACGTGACCGAGGGCTTTGCCAACGGCGGCGACGCCTCGGCCGTGTTCGCGCCCGAAAAGAGCCTCGAAAATCCCGACTATACGGTCACTCCCGTCACGGGTGCCGGCATTTATCTGCGCCATACTTGGGGCGGCACCGTGCCCGGGCTTTACGGCAACGCGGCACTCAACCAAACGGCCTACGCCTACACCTATATTTATTCGCCCGAGGAGCAAACCGTAGGCGCACAGATAGAATTTCAGAACTATGGCCGTTCGGAGAAAGACACGGCGCCCGACCGCGGCAAGTGGGACCGCAAAGGTTCGCGCCTCTGGCTCAACGATGTCGAAATTCTGCCCGAAGTGTGGGACAATACGGGAAAAACCATCACGAACGAAGTCGATTTGCTCAACGAAAACTTCACGGCGCGCAAACCGCTGGCCGTCGTGCTGCGCAAAGGCTGGAACAAGGTGCTGATTAAGCTGCCTTACGTCGCGGCCGGCGGCGTAAGGCTCAACAAATGGATGTGGACTTTCGTCTTGACCGACCTCGAAGGACGCAATGCCGTCGACGGGCTGATTTATTCGCCTTCGCAGTGCATGGACGCCGCTTCCGAGGCCCTCTCCTCGCTCATTCTCGAAGCGCGGGCGGCCGTTAAAGCCGTCGTGCGCGACGAAGTGGGCTACTATCGCTCGTCTGCGCTTGACCAAACCCTGCTTGCCAAGGCCGATGCCATAGCCGCAACGCTCTCCGAGGCCCTCAGCGCCGACGAACGCGCCGCGCAGACGGCCGAACTCCGCGCTGCGCTCGACGCCTTTCGCAAAGGATACGCCGCAGCCGGACTTGTCGAGCCGCAAGAGGGCGTTTACTACCATTTCTACACGCCGCTGCGCAACTCGCGCTACGTCGCGCCCTCCGACTCGAAACTTTCGAGCCTCGCCACCTCCGACAACAACTCGGCATGGCTTTTTGAGCGCCGCGCCGACGGCAAATTCAACATTCGGAGCTACACCACGAAGCAATACATCGCGCCGACGGCCGCCAACAACACGCAGCTGACGCTCGCAGCAGCCGCTCCCTCGGCCGGCTGGACGCTTCGGGCGACCGATGAAGCGGGCTACGCCGCCCTTGTCAGCGGTTCGGTGCAAATGAACATGACCAATTCCAGCCTCAACTTCGTAGTCTACAACTGGGGCGCGGGCACGAACACCACGGACGCGGGCTGCAAGTTCAAATTCGCCGTGGCCGACATCGAAGGCCTCGCCACGCTCGTGACGGAAGCCCGTCAGGCCGTCGAATCGCTGATTCGCGACGAAGTGGGCTACTACAACTCCTCGCCGCTCGACCGAGACTTGCTCCTTGCCGCCGCCGAGGCCGAACAAATGCTCGCCGGCGCCTCCACGGCCGACGAACGCGCGGCCAAAGCGGCCGAACTCCGCAATCTGCTCGACGCTTTCCGCGAAGGATATGCCGCCGCCGGCCTCGTTCAGCCCCGCAACGATGTATATTACTATATGTACACGCCCCTGCGCGACGCTCGCTATGTCGCGCCTTCGGGCAATCGGCTCGCCAGCCTCGCTTCGCCCGACGAAACCTCGGCTTGGGCCTTCGAGCGCCGCACGGACGGGGCGTTCGACCTCATCAACTACGCCACCGGACAGTACATTTCGCCCGCAGCCGCCAACAACACGCAACTTTCTCTCGCCGACGCCGCCCCCGCGGCCGGCTGGTCGCTCCTTGCCGCCGATGCCGCGGGCTATGTCATCGTCGTGAGCGGCACATCGCAGATGAACATGACCAATGCCGGCCTCGGTCACCTCGTTTACAACTGGGGCGGCGGAACGAACATCACGGACACGGGCTGCAAATACAAAATCGTGGCCTCCGACCTGCGGAAAACGCCGAACGAACCGACCGGCATCGCGGGCATCGGCGCTGCCTCGCCGACCGCCGTCTACGACTTACAGGGCCGCCGTCGCGCCGCCCTTGTGCACGGCATCAACCTCGTCGGCGGCCGAAAAGTGTTCGTCCCATAACGTTCGCGTCGCGCATGAGGCTGGAAAATCCGCTTCGCCCGGAGAAGGATTAAGGAAACTTTAACATTTCAAAGGC
>JAFLUW010000101.1 GCA_022508615.1 Prevotellaceae bacterium
CGCGATTATTGCGCGGCGGCGTCTCCGCAGAAATGAAGGGACGCCGCCGCGCCGGTGTTTGTACGTCCGGAGCGGGGATGCTGCAAACGTTTCGGGCGGAAAGGGCGGCGGAATGTGAAGATTTTTGTAAATTCGCAGCCCGAACAGAAACTAAACAGACTGAATGAATGGAAAATCATCCGCATAATAATCCGTTTTCTCTCATAGCCGACTTCGACGGAGACATTTCCGTGCTGTTCAGGCAGGAGATAGGCAGCACGCTGCCCATACTGCCGCTGCGCGACATGATGTTGTTTCCCGGCGTCGTGGTCAGTGTGGCTATCGGGCGCGAGTCGTCGCTCCAGCTGGTGCGCTCGGCGGCCAAAAGCGGCGGGCTGATCGGCGTGTGCTGTCAGCGCGAGTCGGACACGGAAAGCCCCGGCATCGACGATTTGTATCCTGTGGGCGTGGCGGCCAAAGTGATGCGCCTCCTGGAGCTGCCCGACGGCACGACAAGCGCCATATTGCAGGGCTTCGGGCGGTTTCGCCTTTCCGCAGCTTTGCGGATGCGTCCGTACATGCGGGCTTATGTCGACGCGCTCCCCGACGAACTGCCGCAGGAGGGCGACGAGGAGTTTGCCGCCTTGTCGGAGAACGTGAAGGAGGTGACGGCGCGCTACATACAGCTGAGCGATGTGCTCGGGCGCGAGGCGCAGTTTGCCGTGCGGGCCATTTCGAACCCGGTGCTGCTGACGAGCCTCGTGGCGACGAACATGCCTTTCGGGCTCGAGGAGAAGGCGGGGCTGATGGAGGAGAACTCGGTCAAGGTGCGCACGTACAAACTGCTCACGGTGCTCAATCGCGAGGTGGAGTTCGCCCGGCTCAAGGAGAGTATCCGCCGCCGCACGCGAGAGGACCTGGACAGGCAGCAGAAGGAGTATTTCCTCCAGCAGCAGATGCGCAACATCCAGAACGAGCTCGGGGAGGAGGCTAACGAGGACGTGCGCGAATTGTCGCAAAAGTTTGCCGGACTCGAGCTTCCCGAAAAGGCGCGCGAAGCTGTGGAAAAGGAATTGGCGAAACTCGGCCGCATTAACCCGCAGTCGCCGGACTATACGGTGGCGCTCAACTATTTGCAGACGGTGGCTTCGCTGCCATGGAACAGCACGACGCAGGACAATCTCAGCATTGCTCACGCCGGACGCACGCTCGACCGCGACCACTACGGCATGGAAAAGGTGAAGGAGCGCATTCTCGAGCATCTGGCCGAACTGAAGTTGCGCAAGAACACGCAGTCGCCCATCTTGTGTTTGTACGGCCCTCCGGGAGTGGGCAAGACTTCGCTGGGACGCAGCATTGCCGACGCGCTCGGCCGGAAATATGTGCGCATTTCGCTCGGTGGAGTGCACGACGAGGCTGAAATACGCGGACACCGGCGCACTTACATCGGCGCCATGCCGGGCCGTATCATCAAAAGTCTGGTCAAGGCCGGCAGCTCGAACCCGGTGTTCATTCTCGACGAAATCGACAAGGTCGGCACGGGGGGCTACAACGGCGACCCGCAAAGCGCGCTGCTCGAAGTGCTCGACCCGGAGCAGAATGTGGCTTTTCACGACAATTTTCTCGATCTCGATTTCGACCTTTCCGATGTCTTCTTCATCGCTACGGCCAACAGCCTCTCGACGATTCCTGCTCCGCTGCGCGACCGCATGGAAATTATCGAGGTCGAGGGCTATCTGACTGAGGAAAAAAAGGAAATAGCCAAGCGCCACTTGGTGAAGCGTGCGCAGCAAGACCTCGAACTCGGCGCTCCCGTGCGTTTCTCGCCCTCGGCGCTGGAGTTTCTCATCGAACGCTACACGCGCGAAAGCGGCGTGCGGACGCTGGAAAAGCAAATTGCCAAAATAATCCGCAAGATAGCTTACGAAGTGGCGCTCAATGGAGCGTCGCCCTACGCCAAGAGCACGCTGAAGCCGGCTGACATCGAAAAACTGCTGGGCAAACCTTTGTTCAGCCGCGATGCCTACCAGGGAAACGCTTCGGCCGGCGTGGTCACGGGCTTGGCGTGGACCAGCGTGGGCGGCGAGATTCTGTTTGTCGAGACCAGCGTGAGCCGGAGCAAGGCCCCGCGACTGACGCTCACGGGAAATCTGGGCGATGTGATGAAAGAGAGTGCCATGCTGGCTTTGGAGTACACGAAAGCCCACTGCGACCGTCTCGGCGTGGACTATCGCGTGTTCGAACAGTGGAGCCTGCACATACATGTTCCCGAAGGGGCGACACCGAAAGACGGCCCGAGTGCCGGCATCACGATTGCCACGTCGATAGCTTCGGCCCTGACGCAGCG
This sequence comes from Prevotellaceae bacterium, assembly GCA_022508615.1. Taxonomy (GTDB): domain Bacteria; phylum Bacteroidota; class Bacteroidia; order Bacteroidales; family Bacteroidaceae; genus Alloprevotella. The sequence continues at coordinate 2,327 of JAFLUW010000101.1, forward strand.
CAAGGTGCGGTGCGGTGTGGCGATGACCGGAGAGATTACGCTGCGCGGCAAAGTGCTCCCGGTTGGCGGCATCAAAGAGAAAATTCTTGCCGCCAAACGTGCCGGCATCACGGACATCGTGATGAGCGAAGAGAACAGAAAAGACATAGAGGAAATCAACGAACGGTATGTCGCCGGCCTGACGTTCCATTTCGTCGAAACCGTCGGGCAGGTGTGGGACTATGCGCTAACGGACGAACTCGTGGAAAATCCCATCGAGTTTGTCGTTGAGGAAAGCGCCGACAGACTAACTTCATGACTTTCGAACTGCAACATACGGACAGCGGAAGTGCGGCCCGCGTGGGCCTTGTCACGACGAATCACGGCCCGGTAGAGACTCCGGTTTTCATGCCTGTGGGCACGCTGGGCAGTGTCAAAGGGGTGCACCTGCGCGAACTGAAAGACGACATCAAGGCGCAAATCATACTGGGAAATACGTATCATCTCTATTTACGTCCCGGCCTCGACGTGCTCGAGAAGGCTGGCGGCCTGCACCGTTTCAACGGTTTCGATCGCCCGATGCTGACCGACAGCGGCGGTTTTCAGGTGTTTTCGCTTACCGGCATCCGCAAGCTGAGTGCCGAAGGTTGCGAGTTCCGTTCGCACATTGACGGTTCGAAACATTTTTTCACTCCCGAGCGTGTGATGGACATCGAGCGTACAATCGGTGCCGACATTATGATGGCTTTCGACGAATGTCCGCCCGGAACGGCCGACTACGCCTATGCCCGCCGCAGTCTCGACCTGACGCACGACTGGTTGCGCCGCTGCTGGAAGCGTTTCCATGAAACATCGCCCCGCTATGGTTACAATCAGGCGCTTTTCCCCATCGTGCAAGGTTGTGTGTACAAAGATTTGCGCCGCGAGAGCGCCCGTTTCATGGCCGACTTCGGTGCCGAGGGCTATGCTATCGGCGGACTGGCCGTGGGCGAGCCGGCCGAAGTGATGTACGAGATGATAGAAGTGGTCAACGAAATTCTTCCGGCCGATCGTCCGCGCTACCTTATGGGAGTCGGGACGCCGGTTAACATTCTCGAAGGTATTGCCCGCGGGGTCGACATGTTTGATTGCGTTATGCCTACACGAAACGGACGCAATGCGATGCTTTTCACGGCTAACGGCGTGATGAATCTGCGCAATGCCAAATGGGCGCATGACTTTTCCGTCATCGACGAGGCCGCATATTCCTTTGTCGATACGGCCTACACAAAAGCCTATTTGCACCATCTTTTCAAAGCCAAGGAACTGCTGGCCATGCAGATTGCCTCGATACACAATCTGGCTTTCTATCTCTGGCTCACGGCCGAAGCGCGCCGGCATGTTTTGTGCGGTGACTTTTCCACGTGGAAGAGCGACATGTGCGGCCGGCTGATGAACAAACTGTAAACCGAAAGCCACGCGATGAGCCGGATGCAGCACATGAAACGGACGTTTTCCGCCGGAGCGGGCAGCCTGCTGTCCGTGCTGAAGATGAAACGCATCGACCGTTACATCATCGGCAAGTTTCTTTCCACCTATGTGTTTCTCATCGCCGTCATCATTACAATTGCCGTCATTTTCGATTTCAACGAAAACATAGACAAACTCACGCAGACGGGCGCCAGCACGCAGAAAATCGTTTTCGACTACTACGCCAACTTTATTCCCTACTTTTCCAATCTCTTTTCTCCGCTTTTTGTCTTTATCGCCGTGATTTTCTTCACGTCGAAACTGGCGGGCAACTCTGAAATTATCGCCATGAAGAGTGCCGGCATGAGTTTTCGCCGGCTTTTGCGCCCCTATATGTTCTCGGCGCTGCTCATTGCCCTTACTTCTTTCTGGCTCGGCGCTTATGTCATTCCCAAAGGCAACGTAGCGCGCGTCAATTTCCAGAACCGCTACATCAAGAAGCGCAACATTTCGACGGCCGATAACATTCAAATGCAAGTAGACACGGGTGTAGTGGCCTATATCACGCATTTCGACAACACGACCAAAAGCGGTTACGGTTTTTCGCTCGACAAGTTTCAGGGCAAGAAGCTCGTGTCCCACCTCACGGCCCAGACCATTCAGTACGACACGCTTTCTGAGCGGCGCAACTCGTGGACGCTCTCATCTTACCGCATCCGCACGCTCAAAGGCATGCGCGAACGCATCTCGGAGGGCGAAAGGCTCGACACCATCATAATGATGGAGCCCAAAGACTTTTTCTATACGACCAACATGCAGGAAACGATGACCGTGCCCGAACTTCGTGAATTCATAGCCAAACAAACCCTGCGCGGTGCGGCCGGCGTGGAGTCCTTTCGTGTGGAATATCACAAGCGCTTCGCCATGCCTTTCGCCGCATTCATACTTACCGTCATCGGCGTCTCGCTCTCTTCGCAGAAACGCAAGGGCGGCATGGGGCTTTCGCTCGGACTGGGCCTATTGCTCAGCGTGTCCTATATTTTGTTCCAGACCATTTCGGCCACGTTCGCCATCAATGCCGGCTGGCCGCCCATGATCAGCGTCTGGATACCCAACATTCTCTTTGCCATCATAGCTTTCGTGCTCTATCGGCGCACGCCGCAATAAACATCCTTATTTTGCATGCAATTCGAAGACTTACCCTTAAATGAAGACTTGCTCGACGCGCTCTACGACATGCGTTTCGAGAACTGCACGCCCGTTCAGGAACAGTGCATCCCCCCGATACTCGACGGCCGCGACGTAATCGGAATCGCCCAGACGGGCACCGGAAAGACGGCCGCCTACTTACTGCCCGTGCTCACGCTGCTGAAAGAAAAAGCACACGACCCGTCGGCTGTCAACTGCCTGGTCATCGCTCCGACACGCGAGCTGGCCCGCCAGATCGACCAAGCGCTGCAAGGTTTCGCCTACTATATGGATATTAACGGCGTGGCCATCTACGGCGGTAACGACGGAATCCGTTACGAGCAGGAACGGCGCTCGCTTTCGACGGGCGCAGACATCGTTGTGGCCACGCCCGGCCGCCTTATTACGCACCTTTCGCTCGGTTCGGCCGATTTCAGCCGCACCACCCATCTCATTCTCGACGAAGCCGACCGCATGCTCGATATGGGCTTTTACGAAGACATCATGACCATTGTCAAAGCCATGCCCGACGACCGCCAGACCATACTTTTCTCGGCCACAATGCCGCCCAAGATAGCCGAACTGGCCCGCGGCATCATGAACAATCCCGTCGAGGTGAGCATAGCCGTGAGCAAGCCCGCCGAAGGTATTCGTCAGAGCGTCTACCTCTGTCGCGAAGCGGACAAAACGCGCATCATCGAGCACATCTTCACGCTCACCAAGCCCGAGCGCGTCATCATCTTTGCCGGAAGCAAGCTCAAAGTGAAAGAACTCAACATCAGTCTGAAACGCGCGGGTTACAACGTTGAGGCCATGCACTCCGACCTCGAACAACCCGAGCGCGACCGCGTGATGGCCGGCTTCAAGGCCCGGCAAATCGACATTCTCGTGGCCACAGACATCGTGGCCCGCGGCATCGACATCGACGACATCACGCTTGTCGTCAATTTCGACGCGCCCCGCGACGCCGAAGACTACGTTCACCGCGTCGGCCGCACCGCCCGTGCCGGCCGCGAAGGGCGTGCCGTGACGCTTGTGGGCGAAAAAGACCGAATACACCTGCGCGACATAGAAAAACTGCTTGAAGCCGAAATTCCACGCGAGGAATTGCCCGAAGGATGCGTGGCCCCGTCGCCCTTTGCGCCCTCGCGCGAAGGACATGGCGGCGGTCGGTCGGGTCACGGCGGCCGTCAGCGTGGCGGAAAGGGCCGTGGCGGCCGGCGCGGTGGGAGCAGGAAAGAAATGGCTCCGACGAAAGCGACGGCTTCATCCGCTTCGGACGAAACGACGCCCGCCCTGTCTGCGGCAACCGCGGCTTCGGGCAATCTGTCGGCCGAGGGCGAAAAGCCCCGTCGGCGCAAGCATCGCGGCGGCCGGCGTCGCGGCGGAAAAGGCCGCAGTCGTGACGCCGGGACAGACGTACAGCCGACGCCGGCTCCCTCCGAGGCATAGTTGCGCCTGCATTGGCAAATTTTGCCCGGCATCCGGCCGGCGGCATCGCACAGATGCCGCCGGCCGGGGCTTTTCTTTTCCATTCGGAGTGGGGGTGGG
>JAFLUW010000102.1 GCA_022508615.1 Prevotellaceae bacterium
TGTTGTTGTGTACCTGCATCAGCACTTCGGGCGTGAAGTCCGAGAGTATCGTTCGAGATAAAACAGGTTCCTCTTGCATCGAAAGCTATCCCTATGCCAACGCAGAGGGTGCAGCCAACGCAGTTGCTATTGCAAATCTGCCTTTCGGCGACCAAAGCTACCGCTATCTGCGTCTGCGCTTTGTGGATAACAATGCCGGCACTACTAACGGCTGGGCATACATCTGTATCTCCGAACTCCGTCTCTACGAAGCCACGGTCGATCCTGTTTCACCTGTCAACAAGGTAAGTACTGCTACGCTTGCCGAACTGAAAGCCCAGATAGATGCTGCCCGAGCCCAATTGGCCGCCAAAACTGCTACGCAAACGCAGATCGACGCCCTACAAGCGGCTCTCAACGCTTTTTTGACTGAACTCAACGGTTCGGTTACGGGAGCCAACGGCCTGACCTCGTCCGGTTCTTCGACCGACGGAAATGCTGTTTACGACCTTTCGGGTCGTCGCACGGCGCATCCGAGTAAAGGTCTCTACATCATCGACGGCAAAAAGGTGATTGTTCGGTAAATCCTTGTTACATCGCTTGTCACACAAAGAAGACGGCCGTGTTTCCTCGTGGAAACACGGCCGATTCGATACATTTTCCTCATATGCAAAGGGCAAAGATGCGCTCACACAAAGCAAACTAAAACTTCCTCTCTGTAAGTTTTGGCTATGTAAGCGATTCTTTCAAAAAAACGTGCAGCCTTTTGACGGATAGGGATTTATCTGTTTCCGTACTCCTTGGCCAGTCCGCCCTCGGCCGTTTCACGGTAGAGCGAAGGTAGGTCGTGCCCCGTCTGTTTCATGACTTCGACCGCTTTGTCGTAAGAAATTCGGTGGATGCCCTCGGCATAGGTGGCATAGATATTGGCATCGAGCGCGCGGGCCGCAGCGTGGGCGTTACGTTCGATGCAAGGTATCTGCACGAGGCCGCAAATGGGGTCGCAGGTCATGCCGAAATGATGTTCGAGGCCCATTTCGGCCGCATATTCCGTAGCTGCGAGGCTTCCGCCGAAGATATAGTTGGCGGCTGCAGCAGCCATGGCGCAGGCAACCCCGACTTCGGCCTGACAGCCGGCTTCGGCGCCCGAGATGGAGGCGCGGCTTTTGGCGATGTTGCCCACAAGGCCGGCCGTAGCCAATGCATGGAGCACGCGTTTGGTCGTAAAGTTGCGGCTCTTGGCGATATGGTAGAGCACGGCGGGTAATACGCCGCACGACCCACAGGTGGGCGCCGTCACGATGAGCCCTCCGCCGGCGTTCTCTTCCGAACAAGCCAGCGCATAGGCGAACACTAGGCCGCGGGTCTGCAGATTAGAGCCGTAGCCTACGGCTTTGATATAATAATTCGGCGCTTTGCGGCGCAGATGAAGTTCGCCGGGCAACACGCCCTCGTGTTCGAGGCCGCGCTCCACGCAGTCTTGCATCACTTTCCACACTTCTTCCAGATAGTCCCAGATTTCCTTTCCCTCGCAGTGTTCCACGTACTCCCAGTAGGGGCGGCCACGCTCCTCGCACCATTGCTTGATGTCCAACAAGTGGTCCATGTCGTAAATTTCGGGGGTGGGGCAGTCCTTTTGTCCTTCTTCGATCAGCGCGCCTCCGCCCACGCTGAACACGGTCCATGGATTGCGCGCGATTCCGTCGCTGTCGACCGTCTCGAACTTCATGCCGTTGGGGTGCGTGGGCAGCACTATTTCGGGGCACCACACGATTTCCGTGCGCTCCTTCCCCAACACTTGCTCGATGGCCCAGTCCGTAAGGTGGCCTTTCCCCGTTGCGGCCAGACTACCGTAGAGATGCACACGGTAACGGGCTGTATCTTTGTGGCGCTCCCCATATATTTCGGCGGCACGCCTCGGTCCCATCGTATGCGAACTCGACGGTCCGTAGCCGATGCGGAACAATTCTTTGAGACTTTTCATCTTTTTTCGTTATGTCAGAGTATTCGGAGATATATGCCAGCTTCCCGGAGACTTTCGCTGGAGCAGCTACTCTTTGGCTACGCCTTTTTCTCTTTAATCAGTCCCTTGCGATAGGCCAGCAGGAGTTTTTCCAGATTGATGACCTGTTCGCGCAGCTTTTTGCCGATGTCGGTGTTGGCGACGGTCTCCCGGCCGCCGGTCATTTCGACAATCTGCGTCGTTGAGCGGATATCCGTACCCAGATGTATGGCTTCCTCGGTCGAAGTAAAGGGTTCGTGCTGCACGAGCTGGAATCCGCGGCTGTGATAGATGAGTGTGTAGCCGGCGATGCCCGTTGTCTTGTGATAAGCCCGCGCGAAACCGCCGTCGATGACCATCAGCCGGCCGTCGGCCTTGATGGGATTCTCCCCGGCTGCAGCCCGAACGGGCACATGTCCGTTTATGATATGCCGATGATGGCCTTTCACGCCGAAACGGTCGAGTATCATGTCACAAACCTCGGGACGGTTGCGCAATTTGAAGTACCAGCCTTTCTCTTCGCGGTGCGTTTTCTCGTCGGCAATGAAATAGCGTTCGAACGTAGCCATTTTGCTTTTGTCGAGCAGCGGCGAGTCCGGCCCGGCCCAAAGATACCAGAAATAATCTATGGCCGACTGCCGTTCTTCGTCGTCGCTGCCTTCGTCGAAAGCCGTGCGGACGCTCTGATCTATTTTGTCAAGCAACTCGCGGCCGCAGAAACGTTCGTTTCCGACGCAGACAGTTTTTTCCGTACCATCTTCGTTCATGGGAAGCGAGGCGTGGAATAGCAGATTGCCGTTGTAAATGCCATACATGCCGCCGTTCGAGAGCAAAAGGCGAATGTGTCGCCGCAGTCGCTGGCTGATGCGGAAAGAATGCTTGAGCCTGTCGATGACTATCTGCTCTTCGGGCGTAAGTGCAAAGGGGGAAGTCGTGTCGAGCGTGGGCCAGTAAGTATCTTTCAGGGCATAAAGCGCTCCGTCCACAGCGACGTGTCTGCGGTCCGGGCTGATGCCGGCCAGCAACCCGCGGTCCTGCATGCCCCATTCGGGATGTGCGGCGTAGAGTTGCCCTTCGAGTTTCATCTGGATGACGGTAATCGCCTTGTGCATCTGAGCCATGAGGCGAATGTCCTGTTCGTCGTGAAGCGATTGGCGGCAGGAGTCGATGTGCGGCTCGAACAGACGGCAGTCATCGTCGCGGTAAGTTTCCATGGCAAAGCGCGCCAGAGGCATAAGATTGATGGCGTAGCCCTCTTCGAGCGTCTGCATGTTGGCATAGCGCAGCGAGAGGCGTATGGCGTTAGCCACGCAGCAGGCATTGCCCGCTGCCGCGCCCATCCAGTTGATATCGTGGTTGCCCCACACGATGTCGAAATTATGTCGGTGGCAGAGCGTGTCGAGAATCAGGTGTGCGCCGGGTCCACGGTCAAAGATATCGCCGAGTATGTGCAGTCCGTCGACCTGCAGCCGCTGGATGAGGTGACAGAGTTCGACGATAAAGTGTTTGGCACGCTTCGTTCCGATGATGGTCTGCACAATAATGTCCACATATTTCTGCTTGTCGCCGCAGAGGTCGGCTGTTTCGTGCAAAAGTTCCTCTATAATATAGGCATATTCCTCGGGAAGGGCCTTGCGTACCTTGGAGCGCGTATATTTGGAAGAGACTTCGCGGCAAATCTTAATCAGATCGATCAGCGTTTTCTGGTAGAATTCGGGCGTTGCGGCCCCTTCGGTCTGCAAGAGATCGAGTTTCTGCTCCGGATAGTAGATCAGCGTGCAGATTTGCCGTCGTTCTTCGTCGGTCTTGCTGTCGCCGAAAAGTTCTTTCACCTTGCGCTTGATGTTGCCCGAGGCATTGCGCAGCACATGGTGGAAAGCCTCGTCCTCGCCGTGCAGATCGGCCAGAAAATGTTCGGTCGGCTTGGGCAGATGCAGGATAGCCTCGAGATTAATGATTTCCGACGTCACGGCAGCGATGGAAGGAAAGTCGCGTGCCAGCAGTTGTAGGTAGCGAAGGTCGTCCTGAACGCTTCTTATGTTGGACAAGGGTTTCATGGGCGGTCGCGTTCAGTGTTTTCCTGCGGCAGCAGTTTTCCGTAAAGGGCGAGTGTCCAGATTTGCCAGGCAGCAAACAGGGCCGAAAGTGCGGCGCCGCACGCGCAACAGAGCGCAAAGGCAGCGTGGAAGCCCGCTGTCAGCGCGCTCGGCTCACCGAGCAGGATATTTTCGGCGTCGGCGCACCACACGAGCCCCAGCATGATTGCAGGCATCCACGCAATGACCGCGGGAAGCAGCAGCACAATCGTCGAAAGCGCAAGAAGCGTGAAATGGCGCGGCGTCGAGACCAGCAACCGGCGGAGTGCGGAGAAAACACGCAGCCCCAGCCGTCGGCATGTCCGGAAAAAGCTCGGCGCAAGGCTGCCTTCCTGCCGAAAAGCCCGCACTTGCAGCATCACAGCCGCCAGAAAAACAGCCGAAGCCAGCACAAAGACAGCCGCAACAGCCGCGTCTGCCGCAATTTCGGCAGCGGGAACACGGCGCAGTGCCGCGACGATTTCCGCCGGATAGTGGTTGCGTTCGGCCAGCAAAGAAATGAAGCCGTGCGACAGCCAGCTGCGCAGCCAAAGCCACATGGCAGCCGCGGCCGTTGCCGACAGAAACGCGGCGGGTACAGACAAAAAGCCGAAATAAGCCTTCGGACTTCGGGCGGCCAGCCGGAGTGCATCGTTCATCGCTCCGCCCATGTTCCTCCGGCAGGAGAAACGCACGGGAACATCGGCCGCAACAGAGGGTAAGGACGCTTTCATGTCCGCAAAATTACATAAACTCGCCGGACGAACTAACTTTCGGCCTCCGTTTTCGCGCTTTCGGCAGCGTGGCGGCCGCCCGTTTTGTCAAAATTTTTTACAAAAAACGCCTCCATGGCTGGCGTAAAACGCAGCGCGGCCGTCGCCGGGCGGTTACACGCGTTTTTTCGGTCATTCTGTGCGACAAACCTCAAACAGCTGATAATGAGAAACGTCTATGCGGCGCCTGCAATCCGGAGACCGGCCTTTCGCAGCATAACGAGCCGACGTATGGCGCGAAAATCGCCCTTTTCGTCTGTTTTTACTCGGAGAAAAGCCGATCGAAACGCGGCGTTAGTCGAAACTATCGCCGTGTTAGTTTCGACTAACGCCCTGCAAGTTGCCGCAAAGCAGGCCGCACGCTGCCGAAACGGCCTGTTTCGCCGACCCGAAAACATGGAAGAGAAAAATGTTTTGTCAAAAAATTTTACAATCGCGCCGATCGTCCGGAACTGCGCACAGCGACTTTCGCGAAAAGAAGTTTTCGCAAGCCGTGCAAGGTTAAAAATAAATGACTAAATTTGCCGGAGTTCTACGAAAAACGTTTCATTCATTGCAATCATGTCCGTAAAAAAGATTAAAACAGCGCTGATCAGCGTCTATCATAAGGACGGTCTGGAGCAAATCCTGGCTAAGCTCCACAAGGAGGGCGTACAGTTCCTTTCGACGGGAGGAACGCAAGCCTTTATCGAGCATCTGGGCTATCCCTGCCGCAAAGTGGAAGACATAACCTCCTATCCGTCCATCCTGGGCGGACGCGTCAAGACGCTCCACCCCAAAATTTTCGGCGGAATACTCGGCCGGCGCGCCTTGGAAGGCGATTGTGCACAGATGGGCAGCTACGAGATACCCGAAATCGACCTCGTCATCGTCGATCTCTATCCGTTCGAAGAAACGGTGGCCTCCGGCGCCTCCGAGGCCGACATCATCGAAAAGATAGACATCGGCGGCATCAGCCTGATAAGGGCCGGCGCAAAGAATTTCGAAGATGTCGTCATCGTACCGGGCAAAGCCGAATACGCCGTGCTCGACAGCATCCTCTCGGAACGAGGTGCCGCAACGACACGCGAGGAACGCCGCCATCTGGCCATGCGTGCCTTCGCCGTGTCCAGCCGCTACGACACCGCCATTCACGGCTATTTCAGCAAATAGCACGCAACGCAGCCGCTACACAATTTGAAGATTTCAGCATTTTGACATTATGGGATTTTTCAGCAAATATTTCTCGCTGAGACAAGAGCTGGCCATCGACTTGGGGACGGCCAACACCATCATCATCAGCGATGAGGAAATAATGATCAACGAGCCTTCCGTCGTGGCCCTCGACCGCGACGGGAAAATGATAGCCGTGGGCGAACAGGCCAAATTGATGTACGAAAAGCAGGGTTCCTCAATGCGCGTCATCCGTCCTCTGCGCGACGGAGTCATTGCCGACTTCAACGCCTGCGAACAAATGATGCGCGGACTCATCGACATGGTGCACAAAGGCAAGCGACTCTTCTCGCCGAGCCTGCGTATGGTCATCGGTGTGCCCTCCGGATCGACCGAAGTCGAGCTGCGCGCCGTGCGCGACAGCGCCGAACACGCCGGAGGCCGCGACGTCTATCTGCTTTTCGAGCCGATGGCCGCTGCTATCGGCGTAGGCATCGATGTCAAC
>JAFLUW010000103.1 GCA_022508615.1 Prevotellaceae bacterium
CACTCTGCATAGAAATTAAAAACCTTCGGTCATGGCTTCGACTTCGGCGTTGATTTTGGCGGCAAAGTCGGCCACCGACATGGCGCCTTGGTCGCCTTCACCTTGACGGCGCACGCTGACTGAGCCTTCGGCCTGCTCTTTCTCGCCGACGATGAGAAGATAGGGAATGTGCTTCATCTCGTTGTCGCGAATCTTGCGGCCTACCTTCTCGCTGCGGTCGTCGACATAGGCACGCACGCCTTGTTGGTCGAGCTCGCGACGCACGCGGGCGGCGTAGTCGTTGTATTTGTCGGATACGGGAAGAATGGCCACTTGGTCGGGCGTGAGCCAAAGGGGGAAATGGCCGGCGGTGTGCTCGATGAGCACGGCCACGAAGCGTTCCATCGAGCCGAAGGGGGCGCGGTGAATCATGACGGGGCGGTGCTTTTGGTTGTCCTCGCCGGTATATTCCAAAGCAAAGCGTTCGGGCAGATTGTAGTCGACCTGAATGGTGCCGAGTTGCCAGCGGCGGCCCAAGGCATCTTTGACCATGAAGTCGAGTTTGGGACCGTAGAAAGCGGCTTCGCCATATTCGATGCGGGCGGGCAGGCCTTTTTCCTCGCAGGCCTCGATGATGGAGCGCTCGGCGCGTTCCCAATTCTCTTCGGAGCCGATGTATTTTTCGCGATTCACTTTGTCGCGCAAGGAGATTTGGGCTTCGAACTTGTCGAATTTGAGGGCGCGGAAAATGATGAGGATAATGTCCATCACGCGGAGGAATTCATCTTTCACTTGGTCGGGACGGCAGAAGATGTGGGCGTCGTCTTGCGTAAAGCCGCGAACGCGCGTCAAGCCGTGGAGCTCGCCGCTCTGCTCGTAGCGGTAGACGGTGCCGAACTCGGCCAATCGCAGCGGCAAGTCCTTATAGGAGCGGGGCTTCCATGCGTAAATGGCGCAGTGGTGCGGACAGTTCATGGGTTTGAGCATATACTCCTCGCCTTCCTCGGGGGTATGAATGGGTTGGAAGGAGTCTTTGCCGTACTTGGCGTAGTGGCCGCTCGTGACGTAGAGATTTTTCGAGCCGATATGGGGCGTCATGACTTGCTGATAGCCAAAGCGTTTCTGGATTTTCTTTAACATGTCTTCCAGACGCAGACGCAGGGCGGTGCCTTTGGGCAGCCACATGGGGAGACCCTTGCCCACGAGATCGGAGAACATGAAGAGTTCGAGTTCGCGGCCTATTTTGCGGTGGTCGCGGCGCTTGGCTTCTTCGAGCATTTGGAGGTGTTCGGCGAGCATCTTGGCTTTGGGGAAGGACACGCCGTAGACGCGGGTCATCTGCGGACGCTTTTCGTCGCCACGCCAATAAGCGGAACTGACAGCCATGACTTTGACGGCTTTGATGGGGGCTGTGGTCACCAGGTGCGGGCCGCGGCAAAGGTCGGTGTAGGCGCCTTGCGTGTAGGTGGTGATGTGGCCGTCTTCGAGCTCGGCAATGAGTTCGTTTTTGTAGGTCTGTCCGTGGTCGCCGAAGAATTTGAGGGCGTCGGCCTTCGAAATGTCGCTGCGCACGAGGGGCTCTTTGCGCTGTTGGAGTTCGGTCATCTTCTTTTCGATGAGGGGGAACTCGGCCTCGGTGATGCGCACGCCCTCGGGGGGCATGATGTCGTAGTAGAAGCCGTTTTCGATGGCGGGGCCGATGCCGAATTGGGTGCCGGGCCACAGTTCGCCGATGGCTTCGGCCATGAGGTGGGCGGAGGTGTGCCAAAAGGCGTGTTTGCCCTCGGCATCTTCCCATTTATACAAACGGATTTCAGCGTCGGCCGTAATGGGACGGTTGAGTTCGACGGTTTCGCCGTTCACGCCGCAGGCCAACACTTCCTGCGCCAAGCGTGACGAAATGCTTTCGGCTATCTGCAAGCCGGTCACGCCGCTTTCGTATTCGCGGACACTTCCGTCGGGAAATGTTACTTTGATCATGGATTTATGTTTTTTAATTTTTATTGCTTATCGTGTGCGGCGCACTCGAAGCGTTTTGCGGCCGTTTTCGATGTAGAGGCTGCCGTCAGCAGAACGAAGTTTATGACCAGATAGATCGTAGATTCCAGGAAAACGGGAGGAGGAAGCCAAAGGAGATGCGGACGAAACAGAACCAATGCCGGTAACAACCGGAGAGTTGTCGGGATCGGGCGTTTCGACAATCTCATAAATGGCAGGAACTGCACCGTTCCAGCGAATACTCATGGCCGCGGCTGTGGGATAGGCGGACAAATCTATTTCCTGCATGTCATCCGTGATGCGCGCTACGGGAATCCACGTCGAACCGTCGAGCGTCACAGCCACTTCGGCTCCTTCTACTGCCGTCGCATGACAGTAAAGGGTAACGCCTTTCAAATAAGACATATTCTGGAAACTGTATACAATAGAATCTGTCGGCTGCGTGTAGCCAGTATAAGGAATTCCGTCGGACAATTCGAGAATTGAGGCGTCCGAGGCATCGCGAGCGGCAGAGATGAAACTTTCCTGCCAATGCTGACGATTCACTTCGATTTCATAGATGCGACACCAATTCGACGTTTTCGGACCGGAAAGGTAGAGGCGCACATATTTGGCCTTGCGGCCGGCAGCATTGAAATCGCAGTAAGACATATCATCGGAATACTTCACGACATTGCGATGGGAGAGCGTAAAGATAGTTGTGGTCGTACCTTGTATCGGAATGTTGGTCCATGTATTGCCGTCAGCAGAAACCTGTACCCGCGCTTCATTCGGATAGTCACCATTGGTCGTGCCGAAGCAGACGCGAACGTCATAGACAGGTTCGACAGCGGACAACGTCACGGTGTAACTGTCGCCCGCAGCCTGATTGCGGTTGAGGGTGGCAAAGGTATCATAGTCGCCATCAATAAGTAAATCAGCCGTATGACCGTTCCATGCGTTTCCGGTGGGCAGCGAGGCCGACACTATTTTTGTTTCGAGGGGAAGCGAAATGCTCATCACGCCCTTAACGAGTTTGAGACTGCGCGGCGTGTCGCTTTCGTTCTGTATTAAAAAGTAGCGTGCTTCGATTTGATCGGCACCTTCCATCGTATCGGACTGAACACGCGTCCAGAATTTACCATCGGCCGAATAAAGCACAGCGTAATTGGTACGCAACGTATCGGCCAAGGCAAAACCGTTGAGACGAGTGGTCTGCGGAAGCACAATACCGACGTAATCGCCTTTTTCAAGCGTCATATCGCTGGTCGTACGGAGATAATACACGCCGTCCGTTGCGACAGGACAGACGACACGGGCACCTTCGACGTTCGTAATGGGATCGGGACGGTCGGACACTTCGCCACGGGCAAAAAAATCTTTGCCCAACGCATTTTGTTTGAGATATTCAACAAAAGGATTCAGCGTTCGCTTCGACGCAGAAGCGTTCGAATGGCTCACACTGATGCCCGAACCCATGCCTTCGAGGGCGTCTACCGTGTACATTGGGTCGCTTCCCAACGCTTCTACGGGAGCGATTTGCGCCACATAGGCCGACCAACGCTCGGCAGGCGAGGCGTCGGCGTCGGAAGCTTCGATAAGGGCCAATGCGCTTTCGAACATCTGGTTAAGTTTCAACAACCACGGACGAAGATCGTTATAAAGCAGACGGAGGCTCTCGTTTTCATCGTTTTCGAAAGCCATTACTTCTTCGCAAGCAGCCTTGACTTCGGAAAGTTCCTGAATCAGTTCCGCAGTTTCGCCTTTGGCTTTGTACGCACTGACCATAGCGGCCAATGTTTCGGGATCATTATAACTGATATAAGGTGCCAAACGTCTGTAAGCGGCCGCATGTTCCTTGCCCACGGCGGCCACGATCGAGGCTTCCCACGAACGTTTGTTGTCGAAGCCCGCCGTGTTCCATGTATAATCGGCTACGCTGAACAAGGCGGTTTTCGACACCTCGCCCTGTTGCATCGGATTAGACGCTACGCCGATACCGTGTTCGAGGGCGGAAGGCAGACGGTTGTTGCCGTTGACGGAGCGCATGTCGTTGAAATTGGAATACATATCGAGCGGATAGACCTGCTCGTCGGCGTTGTCGTTGCAAGGATAGTTCCACCACCACGCCACATCGCGGCCGAGATACTGCTTCACGTTCAGCAAGTCGGAACTATTGGGCGTAGACCACACGCCGTAGCCCGTAGTATAGACCACGACATGGCTCGGCGTAGTCGAGAGTGCACGGAAGAAACGCTGAAATTGGTCTTCGCTCGAAGCGAAACTGCGGCAATAGATTTGCGGTACGAAGTGTATGGGCTTTATCGTATCGGCGGGAGCCGTGCCGGGTTGGTTCCATTTCGCTTCCATGGCATGCTGCAAGTCCGTCACGCGTTGGGCGTTGAGGGCCATATCGGCGTCCGAGGAGGGTACGCCCACGTCGTCCACGAATACGCCGAACTGGCGCACGCCGAGATTATACATATCCGTGAACTTCTTCATAATGTCATTGATTACCGTGGACGAACCGACGAAATTGTTGCCGGGGTGTATGGCCCAAATGAAATTGACTTTGGTCTCGGACGAAATTCGGGCGATGTCGCGCACCATGTCTTGCGACAGCCAACCGTTGCGTTCCTGCTCAGCCGTAATTGTTGCGGGAT
The DNA here is from genome assembly GCA_022508615.1 of Prevotellaceae bacterium. Lineage (GTDB taxonomy): Bacteria > Bacteroidota > Bacteroidia > Bacteroidales > Bacteroidaceae > Alloprevotella. Next base: position 4,620 of record JAFLUW010000103.1, read on the forward strand.
AAGGCGTCTGCCAGTACTGAGAATGATAGGGATCGCTCTTTGCACCGTAGAGATAGGTGTTCATCTTGTGGCGCATCATGAACCGCATCAGGTCTTTCTTCACGCTGACGCTGTAAGGATAGCCGTAGTAGCCCTCCACCAAGCCGCGATATTGCAAATCCGCGTAATCGTAGAGCGTGGCGCAAGGCATTTCTTCGCTTCCGTTATCGAGCATCTGTTCGAACGAAGCCAAACCGTAGAAAGCCGCGTCCGTATTCTCGCCCACTACAACGAGCCGCGCACGGCCTTCTCCGTCGTCCGACAGGCTTACAAGATGACGATCGTACTTTCCCGAAACGGAAAACACCTCGCGGTTCAGTCCTGCCGCCTCTATCATGGCGTCGGCACGACCTCCCGAGGCGGCTACTCCTATATATATATTGGAGTGCACGGCCGAAGGCTCGTCAGCGTAGACAGCGGTCAGACCGTGTTCGGCCAAAATGTCGGAAAGGCGGGTTCGCGTGGGCTCGTCGATGCCGGATTCAGCCACGACGTTCACCTGCTGCGTAAAAGAAGTCCGGCCATTTCCCGTCACTTGCGAATGGGGAACGGGATAAATCGTATACTGCGCTTTCAACGCGGGACATGCCAGCGCAAGCGAGATGTACATCAAGAAAAATTTTGCCTTCATAGTAAAGATTTATTGGATTATTACTTTTTCAAAACGGCGAGCGTCTCCCGAAGCGCTTCGATTTTCGAGCGGGCGTCGCTTTGTTTCTTTCGTTCGAGTTCCACCACGGCCGCAGGTGCATGTTGCATGAAGCGTTCGTTGGCCAATTTCTTTTCGATACCGGCCAAGAAACCCTCCAAGCGTTTGATTTCCGCTTCGGCCTTGGCGGCTTCTGCTTCGACGTCTATCAATCCGCCGAGTTCCACGGCAAATTCGGCCGTTCCGACGAGGAATGCCTGCGTTCCTTCGCTCTTGGCAGCCACTACGCGGACTTCGCTCACGCCGGCCATTTTGCAAATCACGCTGTCGTAGGCCGATACGGGGTTATTCCCGACCACTTCGAGCGTAAGCAAGTCGCGCTGTGCCAAATTCTTCTGCTGACGCACGGCACGAACGCCGGTTACTACGTTTTTCATCACGGCCACTTGCTCCAACACAGCGGCATCGCCCGTTTCGGGCGCGTCTATCTGCTGCGGACTGACCATAATGCTTTCGCCGGCCGCGCGTTTTTCAAGGTTCTGCCAAAGTTCTTCCGTGATGAACGGCATGAACGGGTGGAGCAAGTGCAGCAATTGGTCGAAATAGCCCAACGTCGCGGCGTAAGTCTTTGCATCGATGGGGTCGCCGTAGGCCGGTTTTATCATTTCGAGATACCAACCCGAAAATTCGTCGCGTATGAGGCGGTAAACCTCCATCAATGCCTCGCTCAGGCGGTATTTGCCAAACAGTTCAGCCATTTCGGCCGCGCTTCTCCGCAACTCGGCGCCGAACCACGCTATGCCGAGCCGTGCAGGCTCGCTTTGTTCCGCTTCCGCTACTTGCCAACCTTTCACCAAGCGGTAGGAGTTCCATATTTTGTTGCAGAAATTGCGTCCTTGCTCACAAAGCGCCTCGTCGAACAAAATGTCGTTGCCGGCCGGCGCGGCGAGCATCATGCCCATGCGCACGCCGTCGGCGCCGAAGCGGTCGATAAGGTCGAGCGGGTCGGGCGAATTGCCGAGCGACTTCGACATTTTTCGGCCGAGTTTGTCGCGCACGATTCCCGTGAAGTACACATTGCGGAAAGGCATTTTGCCGGTAAATTCATAACCGGCCATAATCATGCGCGCCACCCAGAAGAAGATAATATCCGGACCGGTCACCA
>JAFLUW010000104.1:0-5136 GCA_022508615.1 Prevotellaceae bacterium
CCGGCTACACAGAACTTATAGAGATGAAAAAACTATCTTGTTTTCCCTATTGACAAGGCAAAAGTAGAGAAATTCCCCCCCCTACAAAATTTTTCCAAAGAAAAAACGTTTTTTTTCTCATTTTTTTGCTTTTTCGGCCCGAAACTGCCGTTTTATGCAGGTTTCGGGCCGAATTTTCAGGCGTCGGACGCCACTCAGAAAGCGCCTTCTTCGCCGAACTCGAAGCCTTCGAGGTCGATGTCCTCAAGGTCGATGTCCTCGCCGCCGAAGATTTCTTCGTCGTCGGCCGTCACGGCCGCGGCGGCAGGCAGGCTGAAGTCGAGATCGGCTATCTGGCGCGGCGCGGCGCCGTGTGCGGCCGTGACTTCGGCTTCGGCGAGGCTGCCCGAGGGCTCGCAGCGCTTGACTTGCAGGAAAAACGTGCGCTCGCTGAAGGGGTCGAACACGTATTCCAGCTTCTGTCCCTCGTCCTCGATGAAGTCGGACAGGCGAGTGGCCTCCATCGTGTAGAGATCCTCGTCGGGATTGCCCGAACCCATGTCCTGGCGGGTGATTTGGGCGTGGCGCTGCCAATCGTCGTCGCAGATGTAGAAGCTGGTCAGCTGGTCGTCGCCGTAGCCGCAGGCGGAGAGAATGGCACGGTTCAGGTCGAGAAAAGTGCGCTCGGCGTCGATGCGCAGCGTGCGCGAGAAGCCCTCGGCTTCGTCGCAGATGAACTTTATGGTGAGAATCATGCGGGCGTTTCGTTTTTTAGGGCGCGGTTTCAGATGATGCCGCGGCGGGAAGTGCTGATGAAGGAGAGGATATAGTTGATTTCGGGCGTGTCGGGAAGGGTTTCGCGCACGGTGTCGAGGGCCGAGGCGCGCGAAAGTCCGGCCGAGTAGATGAGACGGTAGGCTTCGTGAATCGTGTCGATGACTTCGCGCGAAAAGCCGCGGCGGCGCAGGCCCACAAGGTTGAGCCCGCAGTAGGCAACGGGCTCGCGGGCGGCAATGGTGTAGGGCGGCACGTCCTGGCTCGTGCGTGTGCCGCCGCCGACCATGACATACGAGCCGATGCGGCAGAACTGGTGGACGAGCACGGCGGCCGAGATGACGGCATGGTCGTCGACGACGACTTCGCCGGCCAGCTTCGTGCTGTTTCCGATGATGCAGCCCGAACCGATGCAGACATCGTGGGCCACATGCATGCCTTCCATGAGCAGATTGCCGTCGCCCACGACGGTGCGTCCCTTGGCGGCGGTGCCGCGGTTGATGGTGACGTTTTCGCGTATGGTGTTGTTCGAGCCGACAAGGGCGAGCGACTCTTCGCCGCGGAATTTGAGGTCTTGCGGTACGGCGCCGATGACGGCTCCCGGAAAGATGGTGTTGCCTGAGCCCATGCGTGTGCCGTGCAGCAGGGTCACGCTGTTCATCAGGACGTTGTCCGGGCCGATTTCGACGCCTTCGCCGATGTGGCAGAAGGGGCCTATTTCACAGTTTTCGCCGACTTTGGCGTCGGGATGCACGTAGGCGAGCGGGCTGATCATGGATGTGGTCGGGGAAAGGCCGCTGGGGCGTTATTTGTTCTTGACGATTTGGGCGGTGAACGAGGCTTCCATCACGATGCTCTCGCCCACGAAGGCGAAACCGTGCATCGAGGCGATGCCGTGGCGTATGGGGGTGGTCAGTTCGACCTTGAAGATGAGGGTGTCGCCGGGAACGACTTTCTGACGAAACTTTACGTCGTCGATGCGCAGGAAATATGTGCTGTAGCGCTCGGCTTCGGGCGTCGAAGAGAGCACAAGCAGGCCGCCGGCCTGGGCGAGTGCTTCGATTTGCAGCACGCCGGGCATGACGGGCTCGGTGGGGAAGTGTCCGGCGAAGAAGGGTTCGTTGCTCGTGACGTTCTTGATGCCGATGATGTAGTTTTCGCCGATTTCTGTCACTTTGTCGACGAGCTGCATGGGATAGCGGTGGGGCAGCAGGCGGCGGATGTCGTTGATGTCGAGCACGGGTTTGAGATGTGGGTCGTAGTGGGGCGACTGTATCTCGTGTGCACGGATTTCACGGCGCATCTGGCGGGCGAATTTATTGTTGATGGTGTGCCCTGGGCGTGTGGCGACGATGCGTCCTTTGAGGGGACGGCCGATGAGGGCCATGTCGCCGATGATGTCGAGCAGCTTGTGGCGCGCCGGCTCGTTGCGCCAGGTGAGCGGCCGCCGCTGAATGGGGCCGAGCACGGTGGCGTCGTGGCGTTCCACGCCGACGAGGTCGGCCAGCCGGTCGAGGTCTTCCTGCGGAGCGGGCGTTTCGTAGAGCACGATGGCGTTGTCCAGGTCGCCGCCCTTGATGAGTCCGGCGTCGAGCAGGGGAAGTATCTCGCGAACGAAGACAAAGGTGCGCGCCGAGGCGATTTCGTCGCTGAAATCGGCCATATCGTCGAGCGTGGCGAACTGTGAGTTGATGTATTGCGAGTCGAAGGTGATCATGGCCGTTATCGAGAATTGTTCGTCGGGCAGGATGATGATGCTCGAGCCTGTGGCTTCGTCCTTGAACTCGATTTTTTTCTTGATGATGTAGTAGTCTTTGTCGGCGTCTTGCACGCTGATGCCGGCGCGGCGGATGGCTTTGACGTATTCGATGGCCGAGCCGTCGAGTATGGGGAATTCGGGGCCGTCCACGCGCATCAGGCAGTTGTCGATGCCCAGTGCGTAGAGGGCGCTCAGGGCGTGTTCGATGGTGGAGACGCGTGCGTCGCCGTTGGCTACGACTGTGCCGCGCGAGGTGTCGACGACGTTCTCGGCGATGGCCGAGATAACGGGCTGTCCTTCGAGGTCGGTGCGTTGTATCTTGTATCCGGTATTTTCGGGGGCCGGATGGAAGCTGACGGTCAACTGAAGTCCCGTGTGCAGGCCTTTTCCCGAGAGCGAGAAGCTGTCTGCAAGGGTGCTTTGTTTGTTCATGGATTGCTGAGGTTTGGACATTTTTGCGCTCATCCTTTGCGTTTCTCGATTTCTTCTTTCAGGGTGCGTATTTCGGCTTGAAGTTCGGGCAGGAACTTGAAGACGACGCTGGCGCGGGCGAATTGTTTGGCGTCGATGGCGGGCGAGCCGAGCAGTGTCGTGCCGCTGCGCCGCACGCTGCCGGCTATGCCGGCTTGTGCGCCGCTGTGGGTGCGGTCGGCCACGGTGGCGTGGCCGGCTATGCCCACTTGGCCGCCGAACATGCACCACTGGCCGATTTTCGTCGAGCCGGCCACGCCCACTTGGGCTGACATGACGGTGTGGCTGCCCACGTCGACGTTGTGTGCTATCTGGCAGAGGTTGTCGATTTTGGCGCCGCGGCGCACGAAGGTGCTGCCCATGGTAGAGCGGTCCACGCATGTGTTGGCGCCGATCTCGACGTCGTCCTCGATGGTGGCGATGCCGATTTGCGGAATCTTTTCGTAGCCCGATTCGCCGGGAGCGAAGCCGAAGCCGTCGGCGCCGACGACGACGCCGCTGTGCAGGATGACGCGCGAGCCGACCTTGCAGTCGTGATAGATGCTCACGTTCGGGTAGAAAATGCAGTCGCTGCCCACCGTGGCGCGTTCCTCGACGACGCAGTTGGCGTAGATTTGCGTGCCGGGCCCGATGACGGCTTCTTTTCCGATGTATGCGCCGGGCCCGATGTAGCAGTCGGCGCCGACGACGGCGCTTTCCTCGACCGTGGCACGCGGGTGGATGCCGCTGCGCCGCTCCGTCATGCGCTGATAGAGTGTAAGCAGACGGGCTGTGGCTTCATAAGGGTTCTGGCAGCGCACGAGCGTGGCTGCGACGGGCCGTTCGGGCACGAAGTCGTCGGCTACGAGCACGATGCTGGCCGTCGTCGTATATATATATGGCGTGTATTTCGGATTGGCCAGGAACGAGAGGGCGCCCGGCTCGCCTTCTTCGATGCGGGCGAAGGTGCGGGCCGAAGCGGCCGGGTCGCCGTCGACGCTTCCGCCTACGAATTCGGCTATCTGTTGTGCTGTGAATTCCATTCTTTTTTCGTTTGCGGACAAAGGTAATAAAAAGTAGCGGAATAGCCGTCGTTGCCGGTCGATTTGCGGCTTTGCGGGCTTTTTGCGGGCGGAAACCGGGCTTCGGGCTGTCTGTCGGGCGGCCGGTTTGCTGAAGAAAAGGGGCGTTCCGGCCCGTGCTGCCGGACTGCGTTGCTTTCCGGTCGGCCGAATCGTTGGGCAAGGAAAAACTAACGCCTTGTAAGTTTGAACTTACAGGGCGTTAGTTTCAACTTTCTCAGACTTATTTTTGCCTGCACGCGCGCTGTGCTTTTGCCGCACGGGATATGAAAAAACTTACGGCCCGTTCGCTCAAACTTTCGGGGGAAAGTTTTGAACGAACGGGCCGTAAGCGTCGGTTTCTTCAGGCCTGCGTCCCGTTTTCTGTCGCGGTGCCGGGCGTGGCGGCCTGTCGGGGGGCTGAAAGGGCTTATTCGGCTTTGCGTTCGATGTAGGCGATGACGTCGCCGCGGCTGACGTGTGCGCCTTGGCGGGCGTTGATTTCGACGAGGCGGCCGCCGAGCGCGGCGGGGACTTCGACGATTTGGCCGTAAGCGTTTTCGATGTAGCAGAAGAAGTCTCCCTCGGCATATTCCTTGCCGATAAAGGGCTCGATGCTCTTCACGCATTCGCCGTCGCCGCCGATTTCCCAAAGCAAGGTGCCGCTTTCGGGCGCCACGAGGGCGTCGGCTTTCGCGTGCTTGAAGGCTGCGGCCTCTTCGGGCGTCATGCCGCCGGCCGAAGCCTTGTCTTTGGCGGCTTGCAGGTCGGCAAGGAAGCGCTTCTTGGCCGCGCCGCTCTTGTAGTCGCGATATTGCGTCTCGTGCATGGCGAATTCGAAGAGTTCTTCGTCGTCTTGGCCGCGTTCCCAGCCGTTTTCTTCCATTTCCTTGATGAAGCGGTCGAGTTCGTCGGGATAGTTTTCCTGCGGGTCGGCCGTGGTAAATTCGTAACCCTTTTCTTTGGCCAACTCCACGATTTCGGGCGCTACTTCGCCGGGCAATTTTCCGCTCTTGCCCAGTATCATGCCCCAGATGGCGTTGTCCATCATCGAGTAGCGCGGCTTGTCCATCGACTCGGTCAGCAGGTTCATCAGCGCAATGTTCTTTACAT
>JAFLUW010000104.1:5236-6434 GCA_022508615.1 Prevotellaceae bacterium
CGCGGCTTGTCCATCGACTCGGTCAGCAGGTTCATCAGCGCAATGTTCTTTACATACTGCGAGAAGGGCGTCACGAGCGGGGGATAGCCCACGCGGGGCCAGACATAGGCCACTTCGTCGAACAGACGCACGAGCAGGGCGTCTTCGCTCAGCGCTTCTTCGCCCTTCTTGGCGCGGTTGGCGTTGATGGCGGCCATTACGCCCGCAAGGTCGGCCATCATCGAGCCCATCATGCCGCCCGGCAGGCCGCAACCCAGCAGCAGCGACGACATAAGCTTGTTGCCGGGGTTGATGAAGTAGCCGAGAAAGTCGTCGATGAACTCTTGCGTCAGCTTACGGGCTTCCATGTAGGCTTCCATGTTGATTTCGGGCACGTCGAAGCCGGCATTTTTCAACATACTCTGCACGGAGATGACGTCGGGGTGCACTTTTCCCCACGAAAGCGGTTCGATGGCTGTGTCGATGACGTCTGCGCCGCCGCGAGCCACTTCGAGAATGCTGGCCATCGAGAGTCCGGGGCCCGAATGGCCGTGATATTGTATGATGACTTCGGGGTGTTTGTCCTTAATCATCTTGCAGAGCCGTCCGAGCATAGCCGGTTGGCCGATTCCGGCCATATCTTTCAGACAGATTTCGGGTGCGCCGGCGGCAATCAGTTCGTCGGCGATGGCAGCGTAGTATTCGGCCGTGTGAATGGGCGACGACGTGATGCAAAGCGTGGCTTGCGGCGTCATGCCGGCTTCAAGGGCGTACTTTATCGAGGGAATGATGTTGCGTGTGTCGTTCAAGCCGCAAAAGATGCGCGTAATGTCGACGCCCTGCGCGTGTTTCACGCGATACATCAGCCGCCGCACGTCAGCCGGCACGGGAAACATGCGCAAAGCATTGAGTCCGCGGTCGAGCATGTGCGTCTTGATACCCGCTTCGTTGAACGGTTTCGTGAAAGCGCGGACGGCCTGGTTCGGATTCTCGCCATAGAGCAGATTGACTTGTTCGAAGGCGCCGCCATTGGTCTCTACGCGGGCGAAGCAGCCCATTTTTATAATCACGGGCGCGATGCGTTCCAGCTGGTCGCGACGGGGCTGGAATTTGCCCGACGACTGGAACATGTCGCGGTAGACAAGTGAGAATTGAATCTTGCGTTTCGTCATAAAGGCTTCGTGTTTGTGTGGTTTCGTCTGCAAATATACTAAAATAA
>JAFLUW010000105.1 GCA_022508615.1 Prevotellaceae bacterium
GGCAAATTTTGCCCGGCATCCGGCCGGCGGCATCGCACAGATGCCGCCGGCCGGCGCTTTTCTTTTCCATGCGGAGTGGGGGAGGGCGGCCGACGTCTGGCGAAAGACATTAAGGAAACTTTAACATTTCAGGGGCTTCTACAATCGCGTATTTTCGTTTGCCAGATTTGTCGGACGAAAATACGCGATTTTTTTCGGCCTCAGGCTGAAATGGGGTTAAGTTGTTGTGAATTAGCGAACTGAACGCGCCGGAGACGAAATCTCGACACGCTTTTCAGCCGAAAATTGACGCTTAACGGTCGATTTTTCACTCGGATGGAAGCCAGAAAGTCGGGAAAAAGCTGAAACTAACGCCCGGAAAGTTGAAACTAACGCCGCGTTAGTTCGAAATAACGCCGTGAAAGTTGTCCGAAACGCCCTGCGAGGTGAAGCTTAACGTCTGTTTCATGAGAAAACTCAGTCGATTTTTTTTGCGAGTCCGGGTTTCGGCGTCCGTCCGGCCCGGTGTCTTTGCTGCATGCCGAAGGCCCGCGAAAGCTGTCGGCCAGCCGTTTGATGCGAGAAAAGTGTAATTTTGTGGCAAAACATGCATCTATCCACCGATGAAATGTGTAGCTTTGCCGACGAACCTATGATTTCACACAATAAACGAATCTGAACGATGTCAACCATTAAATTCTACGACAGCAAGGAGCAAGTGCCCTTGGAAATGCACAAAGTGCGCGTGGTGCAAAAGCTTTGGCTGCTACCCGTTGAGGAGCGGCAGAAGCGCATGGAGGAGGCCGGGAACAATACGTTCCTGTTGCAGAACAAAGACGTGTATCTCGACATGCTCACGGACTCGGGCGTGAACGCGATGAGCGACCGGCAGGTGGCCAGCCAGCTGATAGCCGACGATTCGTATGCCGGGTCGGAGTCGTACAACCGGTTGATGCAGGCCGTCGACGAGGTGTTCGGCACGAAGTACTTCCTGCCGGCCCACCAGGGCCGCGCGGCAGAGAATATCCTGGCCGAGGCGTTCGTCAAGCCCGGCACGGCGGCGTTGATGAACTTTCATTTCACCACGACCAAGGCACACATCACGCGATTGGGCGGCGAGGTAATCGAATTAATCGGCGAAAAGGGCCTCGAAGCGCAGAATGACGAGCCTTTCAAGGGCAATTTCGACCTGAAACGCCTGCGTGAGGAAATCGAAGCCCGCGGCAGGGAGAAAATAGCCTTCGTGCGCATCGAGGCGGGGACGAATCTCATCGGCGGACAGCCCGTTTCGATGGAAAATATGCTCGAAACGGCCAGAATATGCCGCGAATATGGCGTGATGTCGGTGCTCGACGCCTCGCTGTTGCAGGATAACGTCTACTTCATCAAGACGCGCGACGCGCGATACAAAGATGTGGACGCGCGAGAGATTTATCGGCAGCTGGCTACGGCCTGCGACATCGTCTACTGGAGCGCCCGCAAGCTCGGATTCAGCCGCGGCGGCGCCATTGTCACGAACAACGAAGACTTCTATCTGCGCATGAAGAGCCTTGTGCCGCTCTACGAGGGCTTTCTCACCTACGGCGGCATGGAAGTGCGCTCGATGGAGTCGTTTGCCGTCGGCATGCTCGAAAGTCTCGACATGGAGTACATTAACCAAGGGCCAATCTTCATCGAATACCTCGTCAACGAGCTCGACAAGGCCGGTGTGCCCGTCGTTAAGCCCGCCGGCGGTCTCGGCGCGCACCTGAATGCGGGCGAAATCCTGCCCCACTTGCTGCACAGCCAGTATCCGGCCGGCGCATTGGCCGCGGCGCTCTATATTGCCGGCGGCATTCGTGGCATGGAGCGCGGCACACTGTCGGAACAGCGCAACCCCGACGGCTCCGAGCGCTACGCCGAACTGGAGTTGCTGCGTTTGGCTGTTCCGCGCCGCGTGCTTACGCTCTCGCAAATCAAGTATTGCATCGACCGTGTGAAGTGGCTTTACGACAACCGCGCGTTGATCGGCGGTCTTGACTTCTACGACGAGCCCGAAGTGCTGCGTTTCTTCTTCGGAAGACTGCGGCCCATCGGCGATTGGCAGGAGAAACTCGTTCGGAAGTTCCGTGCAGACTTCGGCGATTCGCTCTGACGGCGCGCAGCGTTCGGCGAAAAGCCGCAAAAAAAGTAGAGCACGTCCAATAAGCTGGACGTGCTCTACTTTTCTATAAGCGGAATGCCGGCGGCCAAGGCTGCCGGCGGATTTTCAGAGGAGATATTGCGACGAGATGCTCTCGTTTTCCACCACGCGACGGATGGTTTCGCCCAACACGGGGGCGATGCTGATTTGCTTGACCTTGTCGCACGTGCCGTGGTAGGGGATGGTGTCGGTGAAAACCATTTCGAGGAGCGACGAACGGCCGATTCGCTCGTCGGCGGGGCCGGACATGATGCAGTGCGAAGCGATGGCACGGACGCTGTTGGCGCCGTTTTCCATGATGAGGTCGGCTGCTTTGACAATGGTACCGGCTGTGTCGACGATGTCGTCGAGCAAGATGACATCCATGCCCTTTACGTCGCCGATAATCTGCATCGAGGCGACTTCGTTAGCCCGTATGCGGCTCTTGTTGCAGAGCACCATGGGGCAGTCGAGGTATTTAGCATAGCTCGACGCGCGCTTCGAGCCGCCTACGTCGGGGCTGGCGATGCAAAGGTTTTTGAGACCGAGGCTTTGTATGTAGGGAAGCATCACGGTCGAGGCGTAAAGGTGGTCGACGGGCACGTTGAAGAAGCCTTGTTCCTGGTCGGCGTGCAAATCCATGGTCATGACGCGGTCGATACCGGCCACCGAGAGCATGTCGGCCACGAGTTTGGCGGCGATAGACACGCGAGGACGCGACTTACGGTCCTGACGGGCCCACCCGAAGTAGGGGATGACGGCGCAGATGGTGCGTGCGCTGGCACGTTTGGCCGCATCAATCATCAGGAGCAGTTCCATCAGGTTGTCGGAGTTGGGAAAGGTGCTCTGCACGAGGAATACGTCGCGGCCGCGAATGCTTTCTTCGTAACTTACCTCGAACTCACCGTCGGCAAAGTAGGTAATCATCAGATTGCCGAGCGGACAATTGAGTTTTTCGCAAACTTTTTGGGCCAGATAGCGTGAGCGTGTACCCGAAAAGACCAGAAAATTGTTGTTCATTGTGCTGGAGAAATGTTTTATTGGGCTTTGTGGACAATTCTATTTGTCGCAGGCTTTCTTAAGCCGCCTGAAATGCATGATAAGGTCCTTGAAGTCGGCCGTGGAGTGGATGTTGAAGCGATTCCACACGTCGCCGAGCACCATGGCACCGCCGAATCCCGATTCGCGGACAAGCTCAATATTGTCGAGGCCCACGCCGCCGAAAGCTATTACCTTGCGGTCGACGACTCCGCGGGAGGAAACGGCGAGTTGCGCCTCTTCGCTCAGTGCTGTTCCCCGGTCGGGAAATACGGGCGCAAGCAAAACGTAATCGCATTTCCTTTTGTTGGCGGCGATTTCGACGGAAGTGCGGCATGTCACGCTGACATGTCCTTTATAATTGACGGGAAGATCGGGAGTACGTTGGCTCAGGTGAATGCCGCGCAGTTTGTATTCCTGTTTCAGATAGAAATGGTCGTGCGTGATGATGCGTTTTCTGTAATTTTCGGGAAGAAGTGTGAGCAGTCGCTCGTGAAAAACCGGTTCGGTGCCGGGTTTGCGCAAATGAAGCAGGTCGAGACCTTCGTCGAAGAGGGCTGTCAGAATCTGATGCTCCTCTACGAAGAAGTCCGGCGTAGTCATTAAAATAAGTTTCATGTAACAGGGGCTGCTTCTTGCCTTTTAGCGTTGCAAAATTAGAAAATTTTTATGAAAAGGCAAGCGTAGAGCCCGAAGAAGGGCGATTGCATCGGTCCGGACGCTGTGCTGCTGCTCCCGGTCATTGCAATCGCCAAAGGCGTATGCCGGTGCTCGACTTGATGCCGGCCAGATATTGTTGCAACGTCTTCGCTTCTTCTACCACTTTTTTGTGTACGGACGATGCATTGAGCAAATGCAGCCGTCCGTCGGCGCCCCATACGACGAAACCCAGATGTGCGTAGTCAAGACCGTCTTTTGTCGTGACGATGGCCGCGAGATCGCCGTCGTGGATACAGGAAAGGACGGCGCGGCTCAGGCCAGTGCGGCTTTTGGGCAGGTAGTGTCCGTCCGGACCGTTCGATGCACGCTCCAGATGCGCGATGCTGTCCGTCCATTCAGGATGTGCGACCAGCATGGTGTAGCGTTCGGGATGGCGGCTCATGTAATGGTTGCGCACGACGAGCGGTGCGGTGAAATAACGCTCGTTTTCGACAGGAATGATAAGACCTTTGTCCGTATTGTCGTGCCACCATTGCGAAAAGTAATGGAGACGGGAGAGATAGCCGTCCATCTTTCCGCCGCGATAGCGGAACTTTTCGAGATTGCGCAGAAATGCTGCGAAAGTCTTCCCGCCTTCACGTCGTGTGCGGGCCAGTGCCAGCACTGTTTCGACGAGTGTCGTGCAGTCGAACGCGCGCAGATTGACGACAAGCTGCTCCGGATCGCTCATTTCGAGCGTATGAGCCACATAGGGGCGGCCGACGAAACGGCGGGCATAGAATAACACGTCGTTCGTCCCGGTCTCTGCACGCAAAAGGCTTTCCACTTCGACGGAATCGGCCTTTTCGTAGATGACGTTCCGGAGAAAGCCGTTGTCTTCGGGCATTATTCCGGCTCTCGTGCCGGTTGAGGTGAAAAGCGTGAGAAGAAAGAAAAAAGCGGTGCGGAGCATGGGCGTGCGGAAAGCTGTTCGTTCGTTTGAGGCCGTATGTGGCGGCCACACGGGCAAAGATACGCAATTTTTTCGGAGAGACGCTGCCCGGAAAAGCATGCCTCCGGAGCCGTTGTAGGCTCCAGAGGCATGAAAACGGATCGTTCGAGTCGGGATTCAGAGCAAATCGACGCTGCGTTTCAGGAATTTGGCAAGCGCTTCGCCACGGAGCAGGCCGTTCTGCAGCAAAGCCAGGTCGATAATCTGCGATACGACCGGCGTGCGCTCGGCCACGGCCGCCAGCACGGTGTTTTTCTTCTTCTGCTGGGCTTCGATTTCGGCGTTTACCTGTTTGAGTTCTTCGTCTTTGCTTTCGCCTTCAGTGCTCTGGATGGCTGTGCGACGCGCTTCGAGACCTTTTATCTCGGCTTCAACGGGTGCGAGCGCTTCTTTCTCGCTCTCGACCGCTTCGATCACGGCTTTGACGAGACGATGGTCCGTATTGAGCACGATTTGCATCATGTCGGGCATTTCGCCGTAAAATGCCATGCCGGCTTGCAGACGGCTCATTTCTTTCATGCGGCGCATGTATTCGCTCTGCGTGATGATGGCCGGCATCTGGCTTTCGCCCAGCGTCGAAGTCTCGACGCGGAATTCCGTATTCTCCACTTTAGGCAGGCAGCTCTGGAATACTTCCGAAAGGTTGGCGCTCAGCGTGCTGTCGATTTCACTTCCTTTTTCATCGGCCTTTTTAATGAGGTTGTTCAGCGTGTCGCCGTCCACGCGGCTGAAACGTGTTTTCTCGAATTTCTGTTCCAGCATGCCCACCAGCGCGCTGTCGAGCTGTCCGTCGAGCAGCAGGACGTTGTATCCTTTTTCCTTGGCCGCTTCGATGTAGGCATATTGCGCTTCGGCGTCGCTGGCGTAGAGATAAACCACGTTGCCGTCCTTGTCTGTCTGCGCCGGCTTGACGAGTTCGGCGTATTCGTCGTAAGTATAGAACTTTCCGTCGACGTCTTTCAGCAGACTGAAGCTTTTTGCCTTGTCGTAGAAATCAGGCTCGGAGAGCAAACCATAGTGAATGAAGAGTTTCAAATCGTCCCACTTGCGTTCGTACTCCTCGCGGTCCTTCTTGAAGATGGAAGCCAGCCGGTCGGAGACTTTTTTCGTGATGTAGCCTGAAATTTTCTTGACATTCGCGTCGCTTTGCAGGTAGGAGCGGCTCACGTTGAGCGGAATGTCGGGCGAATCGATGACGCCGTGGAGCAGCGTGAGGAAATCGGGCACGATGTTCTCCACCGAGTCGGTCACGAACACCTGATTCTGATAGAGCTGTATCTTGTTGCGCGAAATTTCGAGGTTCGACTTGATGCGCGGAAAGTAGAGCACGCCCGTAAGGTTGAACGGATAGTCCACGTTCAGGTGAATCCAGAACAGCGGCTCGTCGGTCATGGGGTAGAGG
>JAFLUW010000106.1 GCA_022508615.1 Prevotellaceae bacterium
CGCGTCAATCTGTACACTCCCGCGTCGGCCGCGAGCCGACCTGCGCGCAGATGCGGCTCGGCCATGCGACGAAAGTAGGCTGCGCGCTGCGCGCCGCAGGCTTCGAGCACCGCTTCGGGCAGACCGTCGGCCGTGCGCAGGCGGGTCATCACCGTTTCGTTGTAGCGCTCGGCCGGCGTGAGCCGTTCCGACTCGCAGGGCGGCGCGCCGATGCGGGCTATGTAGGCGTCGAGGTCGGGCAAATTGGCGCGGCGCACCGCTCCGTCGAACGAATGCGCGCCGGGGCCGCAGCCGATGTAAGGTTGGCCGGCCCAATAGGCCGAATTGTGGCGCGCACGGCGACCCGGCAGGGCGAAATTCGAGATTTCGTAGTGCTCGAATCCCGCTGCCGTCGCGGCATCGATGAGATGGTCGTACATGCCGAGCGCGAGCGCCTCGTCGGCTTCGTTCACGCGGCCGTCGCGGCGCATTTGCCACAGCGCCGTGCCCGCTTCGTAGGTCAAAGCATAGGCCGACAGGTGGCCGACGGGCAGCGCAAGGGCCTGCGCCACATCGGAGGCCCAGCAGTCGGCCGTTTGGCCGGGCAAACCGTAAATCAGGTCGAGGCTGACGGAAAGTCCGAAGCCGTCGGCCGCAAGCCGCAGGGCATCGACGGCCTGCGACGCCGTGTGGCGACGGCTGAGCAGGCGGAGCAAATCGTCGTCGAACGTCTGCACGCCCATCGACACGCGGTTCACGCCCGCACGTTGCAACGCGGCGAGATAGTCGCGGCCGGCATCGTCGGGGTTCATCTCGAACGTAATCTCGGCGTCGGGCGCAAGCGTATAGTTACGGCGTATCGCTTCGAAAATATCGGCCACTTCGGCCGCGTCGAGCTGCGACGGCGTGCCGCCGCCGAAGTATATGCTCTGCAATGCCCGCCCGCCGCTCTCCTCGCGCCGTGCGGCGATTTCGGCGCAGAGGGCGCGAACGAACCGACGCCGCGTTTCAGCCCCGCCCGTGGTCGAAAAAAAGTCGCAATAGACGCAGCGGCGCCGGCAAAAGGGAATGTGCAGATAGAGACGCATGGAACAAGTGAAAGAAAAAAGCCGCCGTCCGCTCACGACGCGGCGTCGACCTCGATGGTCAGCCCGTCGAAAGCCACGCGGACGCCGTCAGGCAACGTTTCTTCGAGCGCAGCGTGCCGTCCGGCTTGGTGCGAAAGGTGTACGAGCCAAGTGCGGCGCGCTCCGACGCGGCGGGCCACGCCGATGGCCTCGTCGAGGCTCTGATGCGTGGCGTGCGGCTCGTGGCGCAGGCCGTTGACGACGAGCGTGTCCACGTCTCCGAGCGTTGTTTCGGTGGGCGTGGCGGTCATGTCGGTGATATAAGCCAACGGGCCTATGCGAAAACCGAGTATCGGCAGGTCGCCGTGCATTACGCGCAGCGGCATCACCTCGTTGTGCCCTATGCGAAAGGGCTTTCCCGCCTCGATTTCTTCGAGCAGCAGGCGCGGCGAACCGGGATAGGGATTTTCGCGAAAACAATAGGGCAGCATTTCGCGCACGGCGCGGAGCACGCGGCGCTCGCCGAAGATGCGCACATCGCCGAAGCGGCAAAAGGGGCGCAAATCGTCGAGCCCGGCCACATGGTCGTAGTGTTCGTGCGTGAGCAACACGCCATCGAGCCGGCCGAAGGGCTGTGCGAGCATCTGTGCGCGGAAGTCGGGGCCGCAGTCCAGCAGCAGGCGCTCGCTGCCGGTGTCGACGAGCGCAGAAGTACGCAGCCGGCGGTCGCGATGGTCGGCCGAGACGCAGACTTCGCAGCCGCAGCCTATCTGAGGGATGCCTGTCGACGTGCCTGTGCCGAGAAAAGTGATGCGCATGGGAGGAAGATTGTCCGGTCAGAGAATATTGACCTCGGGCGTGAGCGTCACGCCGAAACGGGCGAGGACTTCGCGCTGCACGTGGCGGCTCAGCGCCAGAACATCGGCCCCGGTGGCCGTGCCGTCGCGATTGACGAGCACGAGGGGCTGACGTTCGTAAACCGAAGCGCCGCCCACACTGAAACCTTTTAGGCCGCAGCGGTCGATGAGCCAGGCGGCCGAAAGCTTGACGCCGTCTTCGACAACATAAGTTGGCATTTCGGGAAAGTCGCGCGCCAAAAGTCCGGCCTTTTCGGCCGACACGACAGGATTGATAAAAAAAGAGCCGGCACTTCCTGTGACGCGCGGATCGGGGAGTTTGGATTCGCGCATGGCAATGACGGCACGACGCAAGTATTGCGGGCTGACAGCTTCGGGCGACAGGCCGTCGGCCTCGACATGGCGGCGCAAAGCGGCATATTGCAAATCGGGCACGAAACGTTTGCTCAGCCGAAAACGCACATAGGTAACGACAAGTTCGCCGCGACGGGCCGATTTGAAAATGCTGCTGCGGTAAGCGTAGCGGCAGTCGGCACGAGGGAGCAGCACTTCGCGGCCTGTAGCGGTCTCGACGGCTTCGACCGAATCGATGCAGGCGGAAACTTCTGCGCCGTAAGCACCGATATTCTGCACGGCGGCCGCACCGACCTCGCCGGGGATGAGCGAGAGATTTTCGAGCCCATGCCAGCCGCACTCCACGCAACGGGCTACAAAGTCGTCGAACACTTCGGCTGCACCGGCGCGTACAACGACATGGTCGGCCGCCTCGGCAATGACTTCCGTGCCGTGAATAGCGGAATGGAGCACGAGTCCGTCGTAGTCTTTCGTAAAAAGCAAATTACTTCCCGCACCTATATGTAAAAAGGGCTCACCGAGCAACCGGCGAAGCCCGTCTATGCTGTCGTATTCGGCAAAACGGCGGGCCCGGGCCTCAATTCCGAAAGTGTTATGGGCCCGGAGAGAATAGTTGTCAAATGTTTTCATGAAACAGGCGGCTTTCAGTTTTCCAGCGCACAGAGTGTCCAGCCGCAATCGGAGCGATGGAACGTAAGTGTGCAGTTCATGCCGGCACTGACCGAGGCCAGGACAACTACACGCGTGTCGGAAGCAGGATTGTTCCGGCCATAATCGATATTGGCAATCCGTCCGGCGGGAAGATCAGGCCGGAAGTCGGCCCATTGTTCGGGCGTAAGCGTACCTTCTATGTGTTCGAAACTGTCATCATCGAAGGTGCGAAAAACGATGCTGGACGCGAGATGCTCCTGCTGGAACTCTTCGTCGGCGGCAAAACGTTGGTAAAAAGTATAAAAGTCTCCGTCAGCATGTTCCTCGTATGAACATTCGTCGATACGGGTCAACATCCAGCTTCCGTCAAGCTTGTCGAAAACATAGCGGCGGATGCGTTGCTCGCCGAAGTCGAGCATTTCCACCGAAACGTGCTTGACTTTCAAATCTTTCGGACTTCCGGTCTTTTTCTGCCCGTCGAAAATCATCATGTAGACATCCGAGCGGGCATAAAGCCGATCGAAACGCCAGGATTCGCGAGCCATGGACGTGGAAACACCGTCCTTTATGCAGGGAAGGGGAAACACAATACGCTGCAACTGGAAATTCCGGCTGCGCATAAAGCCGTAAATAAAATCATCGAAAAGCAAATCGGCAGTTTTGGGCGGAGCGGGAGCGGCAAGTTCGACACTATCGGCATCATCCGGGCGTTCCGCCTCGGCCACAAGCGTGTCGCCTTCCGCAGCCACCTCGTCCTGCACCTCGCTGCGCATGCCGCTGCAAGAGCTCAGCCAAAGGCTCGCGGCTGCACCCAGAAAAAGACAAATTCTCATGATAGACATTTCCCTTTTGAAGTCGGACACAAAAATACGGCTTTTCGCATGAAACACCGGCTCGTATCGGCAAAATTCTTTAACTTTGCGCAAAACAACGGATGCCGGGACGGCAATCCGCAAGTCTGACTAACAATCCGCACACCAAACATGATTACAGACCGCATCAACGAAGTGCTTGCCGAAGTGTCGGGAATAACGGCCGATTCGGCCGAAGCGCTCGAATCTCTTCGCATCAGATATATGAGCAAAAAGGGAATCGTCAGCGAACTGATGAACGAATTCCGCAATGTCCCCGCCGAGCAGAAACGCGAGGTCGGAATGAAAATCAATGAACTCAAAACGACCATACAAGACCGCATCAGCGAACTGCGGCAGCGCCTTTCCGCCGCGGAAAGCGACCATTCGGACATCGATCTCACGCGAACGCCCTACCCCGTCCGGCTCGGCACGCGCCATCCGCTGAGCATCGTAAAGAATGAGATTGTAGACATTTTTTCGCGCATGGGTTTTGCAATGGCAGACGGCCCCGAAATCGAGGACGACTGGCATGTTTTCTCCTCGATGAACTTTGCTGAAGACCATCCGGCCCGCGACATGCAGGACACCTTTTTCATCGAGTCGCATCCCGACATCATTTTGCGCACCCACACGAGTTCGGTGCAAAGTCGGGTGATGGAAACCACGCAACCGCCCATTCGTGTCATTTGTCCCGGACGTGTGTATCGCAACGAAGCCATTTCGGCCCGCGCGCACTGCTTTTTTCATCAGGTGGAGGGCCTTTACATCGACAAAGAGGTCTCGTTCACGGACTTGAAGCAGGTTCTGCTGACCTTTGCCCGCGAAATGTTCGGCGCCGACACGCAAATCCGCTTGCGTCCCTCCTATTTCCCGTTCACAGAGCCGAGTGCCGAAATGGACATCTCGTGCAACATTTGCGGCGGTAAGGGTTGCAGTTTCTGCAAGCACACCGGCTGGGTCGAGATTCTCGGATGCGGCATGGTAGACCCCGCCGTGCTCGAAGCAGGCGGCATTGACAGCAGCCTATATACGGGCTACGCTTTCGGCATGGGCATCGAGCGCATCACGAATCTGAAATATTCGGTGAAAGACCTGCGCCTGTTCTCCGAAAACGACACCCGCTTCCTCGAAGAGTTCATGGCCGCCCACTGAGGTCTGCATTTTTTTCTTTTTACTCCCCGAAAACCGGCTTTATCCATGAAAAAGGCTTACATCGCCCTGGCCGACGGCTTCGAAGAGGCCGAATTTACCCTCCCCTACGATATTTTGTTGCGTGCAGGCGTGGCCGTGCACACCGTTTCCACCGGCAACAGCCGCGAAGTGCGCTCCGCACACGGACTTTGCCTCGTGGCCGACACGCTTCTGGCCGACACCGACCTGGCCGACGGCCAGTTGCTTTTCCTGCCCGGCGGCATGCCCGGCAGCGAAAACCTTTCGAAAAGCGAGGCCCTCGCCACGTGGATACGCCACTACGCCGACTGCGGAAAATGGCTCGCCGCCATCTGCGCTGCGCCTCTCGTCTACGGCCGCATGGGCCTGCTCGAGGGCCGCAGCGCCACCTGCTACCCCGGCTTCGAGAACGAATTGACCGGCGCACGGCCCCTGCCGCAAACCGTCGTACGCGACGGACAGTTCATCACCGGCTGCGGCCCCGGAGCAGGCTTTGCCATGGGCCATGCCCTGGCCGAAGTGCTGACGGACAAGGCTACGGCCGACGCCGTGTTGCGCCAGATGATGTTCGGCGTCTACGAATAATCGCCATCTCTTTTCCATTCCATGATTACCCACACCGTTTTGTTCCGGCTGCGGCCTGAGTTGCCCGAAGTCGAGCGCAGCGAAGCCATGCAGCGTTTTCGCGACGGCATACTCGGTCTCGACCGCAACGCGTTGCGCTGTCTGAGCGTGCACGTCGGCTTCAACGCCAATCCGTCCGAGAGTTGGGACATCTGCCTGACCGCCACATTTGCCGATATGGCCGACCTGGCGCACTATGCCGCCCATCCCGACCACGTCTGCGTGGCCGCCGCGCTCAAACCGCTGCTTGCGGGCCGCGCTTGTGTGGACAGCGTTTCCTGAAAACCGAAAACCGACAGCCGGTTCGGGCGCCCGCGGAAGCCAACACAAAGAAAGTGTAAACTAAGTCTGAGTAAGTTCAAACTAAGTCTGAGTAAGTTTGAATTTACTCAGACTTAGTTTTCGGCAATCGTAAGCTGCTCGCCCTCAGACGCTGTCAAAAGACGTCGTGCGGCGGTTTTTCTTTTCAGAAGAACCGCCGCACGATTATTGTT
>JAFLUW010000107.1 GCA_022508615.1 Prevotellaceae bacterium
AGTTCAAACTTAGTCTGCGTAAGTTTTTGCTATCTCAACGTTGGCGAAAAACAACGGTGCGGACGGCACGCCGGCGCGGCTGTTTTTGCGTGCCGTTCCGCCGGCACGCGCCCGCACCGGCTCCCCTCTGCGTGGGAGAAATAAAAGACGGCGCGCCCGGTGGCGTAATTCGTGTGAAAATCGTATATTTGCAGGAAATTCTGCCCAGACATGAGCGAAGAAGACAAAGAATTTCGGAAAGCCGGCGAAGAAACGGCCGACAGCCCGGCCGGCCATTCGTCGTACTCCCCCGCTGCGGCGACGGATGAAGGCGGCGTGAAGCATCAGCTGACGGGGATGTTCGAGAATTGGTTTCTCGACTATGCCTCCTACGTGATTCTCGAACGCGCCGTGCCGCACATCGGCGACGGACTCAAACCCGTGCAGCGCCGCATACTGCATTCGATGAAACGACTCGACGACGGCCGCTACAACAAGGTGGCCAACATCGTGGGACACACCATGCAGTTTCATCCGCACGGCGACGCCTCGATAGGCGACGCGCTCGTGGGGCTGGGACAAAAGGACCTGCTCATCGACTGTCAGGGCAACTGGGGAAACATCCTCACGGGCGACGCCGCAGCCGCCCCGCGATACATCGAAGCACGGCTCTCGAAGTTCGCGCTCGACGTGGCGTTCAACCCGAAAACCACGGAGTGGAAACTCTCCTACGACGGCCGCAACCGCGAGCCCATATCGCTGCCCGTAAAGTTTCCCCTGCTGCTGGCGCAAGGGGCCGAAGGCATCGCCGTAGGCCTTTCGGCCAAAATCTTGCCGCACAACTTCGGCGAACTCTGCGACGCAGCCATCGCCTGTCTCGAAGAGCGCGAATTCAGCCTCTATCCCGACTTCCTGACGGGCGGCCTCATCGACGTGTCGCGCTACAACGACGGCGCACGCGGCGGAAGCGTGAAAATCCGCGCCAAAATAGAGAAAGTAGACCAAAAGACTCTCGTCATCACCGAGATTCCCTACGGAAAAACCGCCACGACCCTGATAGAAAGCATCCTCAAAGCCAACGAAAAGGGGAAAATCAAGATTCGCAGGGTCGAAGACAACACGGCGGCTCAAGTCGAAATCCTCGTACATCTGCCGCCCGGCGTTTCGGGCGATAAAGCCATCGACGCACTCTACGCCTTTACGGACTGCGAGCTGAGCGTGTCGCCCAACTGCTGCGTCATCGACGGACATACGCCGCGTTTCCTCGGCGTGAGCGACGTGTTGCGCCACTCGGTGGAGAACACGCGGCGACTTTTGCAGCGCGAACTCGAAATACGCCGCGACGAATTGCTCGAAGCCCTGCACTACGCCTCGCTCGAACGCCTGTTCATCGAAGAACGCATCTATAAAGACCGCAAATTCGAGCAAGCCGAGAGCCGGAACGAGGCCGTGACGCACATCTCGGGGCGTCTCGAACCCTTCCTGAGCCAGCTGGTCCGGCCGGTGACCGAAGAAGACATACTTCGCCTGCTCGACATCAAAATGGTGCGCATCACGCGTTTCGACAAGACCAAAGCCGACGAAGCCATCGCCCGCATCAAGGAAGAAATCGCCCACATCGAGCAAGACCTGGGCCGCATGACCGAAGTGACATGCAACTGGTTCCGGCTAATCCGCGACAAATACGCCGCAGCGCACCCCCGGCTCACCGAAATCCGCTCGTTCGACACCATCGAGGCTACGAAAGTCATCGAAGCCAACGAGAAACTCTACATCAACCGCGCCGAAGGCTTCATGGGCTACGGACTGAAGAAAGAAGAGTTCGTGGAAAACTGCTCGCCCATCGACAATGTCATTCTGTTCTATCGCGACGGCACGTACAAGGTGGTGCGCGTGGCCGAGAAAGTTTTCATCGGCGAAACCGAGCGGGCGAAAGCTGAAAAACGCAAAGCCGAAATCATACATATCGCCGTGTTCAAGAAAAACGACACGCGCACTATATATAATGTCGTTTACCGGGACGGAAAAACCGGCCCCTTCTACATCAAACGCTTCAATGTGACGAGCATTACGGCCGACCGGGAGTACGACCTCACGCTCGGTACGCCCGGCAGCCGCGTACTCTATTTCACGGCCAACCCGAACGGAGAAGCCGAAGTGGTGAAAGTCACGCTCAAGCCCAATCCGAAAGTACGCCGGCTTATCTTCGACCGCGACTTCAGCGAGATACTTGTCAAAGGACGCGGCAGCCGCGGCAATACGCTCTCGAAATACGACATTCACAAGGTCTCGCTCAAATCGCACGGCGTCTCGACGCTCGGCGGGCGCAAAGTATGGTTCGACCACGACGTGCAACGCCTCAACTACGACGGCCGGGGCCAGTATCTCGGTGAATTCCACGGCGACGACCTTGTGCTCGTCGTTCAGCCCGACGGTACATTTTTCACTACCGGCTTCGACGCCAGCAATCACTATCCTCCCGGAATCATGCGCGTTGAGAAATTCGACGAAAACAAAGTGTTCAGCGCTGTTCTTTTCGATGCCGATCAGCAGGGCTACGCCTATCTGAAGCGCTTTTGCTTCGAACGGACGTCGCCTGCACGTCCCCAGAATTTTCTTGGTGAGAATCCCGCGTCGCGACTCGTGCTGCTCTCCGATGAGCCTTGGGCGCGAATGCGCCTTGTCTATGGCGGAGCAGATAGTTTCCGCGAGCCGCTCGACATCGATGCGGAAAGTTTCGTCGCCGTCAAAGGCTTCAAGGCCAAAGGCAAGCGGCTGACCACGTGTCAGATCGAGACAGTGGAAGAAATCGAGCCCTTGCAGCGCCCCGACGCTGAGCCGGAAGTGCCTGCAACAGGCGATTCCGGCCCTTTGTCCGACGATTCCGCCTCGTCCTCCGCCCTGTATTCCGACGACGGCGAGGCTGTTCAGCTTTTGCTGTTCGACGCACAAACCGACAAAGAACAAAAATAACCTTATCATAACTTAATCAAAGATGAAAAGCATTGCAATGAAAAATCGTCTGGCGGCCGCCTGCTTTCTGCTGGTGTTCGCAACTTTCGGCTTGCAGGCCCAGTCCGTGACCGTGAACATCCCCATGGGAGCAGACATCTGTGCGCTCTCAAGCCTCGACTTGTCGAAAATGACCTGCTTCGACGATGCAGGTAAGACCAAGGCGCGTGCCAATCTGTCCACGTTAGGCCAACCTATCGTCATCCGCGACACGCTCTACACCAGCGGCGTCGGCACCCACGCCCCGAGCAAAGCCGTCATCAAGGTGAACGGCGCCACGCGCTTCGTCGCATCGCTCGGCATCGACGACGAAGCCGACCAAAAGGCCGACCACGGCGTCGTGGACTACGTAGTAAGCCTGTTTACGCCCGACAACCACGACGGCACGACGGTGAAAAGCGGCCGCATCACGCGCGACGACGCTTCGACCGTGAAGTTCGACCTCGACATCGCGGGCGCAGACTACCTCGTGCTCGACTTGCAGAACGCCGGCGTGGCGTGGGCCGACCATGCCGACTGGGCCGGCGCGTATTTCGTCTGCGAAGGCGAATTTCCCGCGATGGTAACCGAAAACGAGATGTATGCCGACGAATCTAAAATCGTAGAACTTCCCGCCAACGGCTCGGAAGGCGCCGAAATCATTCCGCTCAGCTCGCTCGACCTTGCGAAAGCTACCTGCGGCTGGGGCACGATAAAAGCCGACCGCAGCATCGACGGCAATGCCATCACGCTCAACGACACTATCTACCGCAGCGGCGTCGGCACGCACGCCACGAGTCAGATTATCGTCAAACTCAACGGCGCTGTCACCCGCTTCGTCACGCGTGTCGGCATCGACGACGAGGTGAAGTCTGCCGCCGGCACGAATGCCGCCAACGCAAATGTAGACTACCGCGTCAGCCTGAAAGCCGAAAACGGCGATTTGCTCGTTGTGGCCGAAGGAAACATTCGCGCCACCGACACCGCCACGCCGCTGATCGACGTAGATTGCAACGGCTGGAAGTATCTGATTCTCGACGCCGACAAAGGCGCCGGCGACGCCTACGACCACGTCGATTGGGCCAATGCTTATTTCGAATATCACGAGCAAAACTCCACTCGGCCCGAGATCGTTTCGGCCGAAGAACTCAGCAGCAAGCTGGCCTGCGCCACACGCCTGTTTTCGCAGCCCGGCGTGCGCTTCATGCACCGCCTGCGCGCCGCTAACCCCGGCGCCGCAATCAGCGTGAGCGACCTGCCCGACGGTCTGACCTACAACGAGCGCCGTCAGTTGGTAGAAGGCCGCATCGACGCCGAGGGCGACTACACCTACACCGTGACCGTCACGAACGACGGGGAGGAAAGTTCCGAACAAGTCTTGCTGACCGTATCGTCCACGCTGCAACAGCCCGTTCCCTTCATGGGCTGGCTCTCTTGGAACGTGGTGCAGGGCGACATCTCCGAGAATGTCATCCGCACCGTGGCCGACGCCATGGAAAGCAAAGGCCTCGTGAAAGCCGGCTACCGCTATCTCGTCATCGACGACCTCTGGCACGCCGACCAGCGCGAGAGCGGCACCGACAACCCGCTGCCCGATCCCGCCAAGTTCCCCAACGGCGTGAAAGCCGCAGCCGATTACGTCCACGGCAAAGGCATGAAGTTCGGCATCTACTCCGACGGCGGCACACGCACCTGCGCAGGCCGATTCGGCTCCTACGGATACGAAACTATCGACGCGAAAGCCTACGCTTCGTGGGGCGTAGACCTGCTGAAATACGACTACTGCAACGCTCCCTCCGACCTCAACACCTGTCAAGCCCGCTACAAAGCCATGGGCGACGCGCTCAAAGCCTCCGGCCGCGACATTCTGTTCTATATGTGCGAATGGGGCGTGCGCGAACCGTGGAAATGGGGCACCGAGACGGGCGCAACCACTTGGCGCGCCACTTACGATACGCGCGACTGCTGGCAAGGCAAGAGCGGAGGCATCGGAATTTTGGAAAGTATTGCCGGAATGAAAGACCTCTGGGCCTACTCCGGTCCCAACCGCTTCAACGATGCCGACATGATGTGCGTCGGCATCCACGGCACGGGCAAGTCGAGCAGCGACCTCTGCGGCACCGGCCCCGGCATGACGCAAACCGAATACCGCACGCAGTTCTCGCTCTGGAGCATGTGGGCCTCGCCGCTGACGCTCTCGTTCGATTTGCGTAAAGACATTTCCGACGACGACCTTGAACTGATGACCAACGAAGAAGTCATCGCTATCAATCAGGACCCCATGGGCTTGCAGGCCGAATACATCGGCCAGACGGGCAATATCCAGACCTATATGAAAGACCTCGAGAACGGCGACGTCGCCGTCGCGCTCGTCAATCTCGGCGACGCGTCGGCCACGGCCACGGTGGACTTTTCCAAGCTCTCCGCCCTCGAAGCAGGCGTCGCTTATCAGGTGCGCGACCTCTGGAAAAAGAGCAATCTCGGCGAAAAGTCGGCTTCGTTCAGCGTGATGCTCACCTCGCACGAAACGAAGCTCTATCGCTTCTCGCGTGCGACCGTCGACGGCATCTCCGCTCCCGCCACCGACTTGCAACCCAGCGTATCGGTCGACAGCAACGCCGTCACCGTACACATGAACGGCACGGCCGCAGGCCGCACCAAGCGCGTCATCGTCAGCGACCTGCGCGGCTGCGTGCAGGCTTCGGCCACTACTTCGGCCGATAGCGTCACACTGACGCTGCCCTCCGCGCCCGGCGTCTACTTCGTCAGCGTCACGGCTGCCGGCGTGGCCCGCACGCTCAAGTTCGTGCGCTGAAACGTGCGGCCCGAGCCGTGCGGAGAGTCGTTCGTGCGGCATGAGAAAAAGCCTGCGGGCAGAGTGCTTCGAGCCTCTGTCCGCAGTTTTTTCGTGTGTACGGCGCGGCGAAAACTTAGTCTGAGTAAGTTGAAACTATCTCAGACTAAGTTTGAACTTACTCAGA
>JAFLUW010000108.1 GCA_022508615.1 Prevotellaceae bacterium
TTAAATGATGTTCGCAATTCAGAACGCCGCCCGAAGCGTCAGGCCCAGGCGGGCAGGCAGGTTGCGCTCAGCGAAAACGCGGCCCATCGAGGCGAAGCGGAACGTGTCGCAGGTCGTAGACGTGAGGTTGCGGCCCCACAGTTCGGCCGAAAGCGTGCCGCCGCGCGAGCCGACGGGCAGCTCGGCAAAGAGACGGGCCGAAAGTTCGGCCATGAAGGGCCTTTGGCCCAAGTCGCCAGCGTCCCAGACGATGCTGCCCGCGCCCGTCAGCCCCAAACCCGCGCCCAACGTGACGCGGCTGCGGCCCGGGCGGAAGCGGCCGTCGGCCGAGACGGCGAGCGTGTGGCGCGGCACGAAGGGAACGCGCACCTTGCCGGTCTCGCGGGCTACGGCGGTTTCTCCGGCCGCGGTCGTGCCGTCGTCGGCGGGCGTCGTGCTGCCGTTTTCGTCGGCGTCCTCGACGAAGCGGGCGTCGACATAGCCATAGGTGGCGCGAAGGTCCAGATGGTCGCCGAAAAACGTGGCGCGTGCCTGCACATCTACGCCCAATTGGCGGCTTGTGCCCGCATTGACCACCTGCCGGCCGTAGCCGCTGCTTGCAAATTCGGCCAATTGCCGGCCCGAGGTGCGCGCAGCGTAGGCCGAGGCTTCGGCTTCGAGGCGCGTGCGGCTCGTGACGCGGCGCCAGCGCGTGCCGGCCTCGACGTTCCAAGTGGTTTCGGCCTCGTATTCCAACGCATCGAGCCCGCACGCCTCGGGCAGCGCCGCAAGGATACCGCTTTCCATGCCCCATATGGCATTTTCGCGCACGGGTTCGGGAAAAGGCATGGCTTCGATGGCCGCACGAGCGTAGTCGCGCACGCCGAACATGATTTGGCGACGCATTTCCGAGGACGAAAGTTCCGAATAGCTCTGTATGTTGTAGCCGCCGGGCCGATAGCCGCGCGAAAGGCTGACATAGAGGCTCGCATCGCGGCGGGGCAGGGCGTAGTTCAAGGCCAATTTGGGCAGCAGCCGCACGGTCGAGGCGCTGTGTCGGCCGTCAAGGCGAAAATCGGCCGCCGAGTTCATATTTATGCCGAACGCCGGCATGGCAAAGCTGTACGCCGCTTCGGCCGGCGCGTCGAGGCGCAGGCTGTGGTGCTCATAGTCGAGCCGGAGGCCCAGCGTGAGGTCGAGTCCGCGGACAAGCAAATCGCCCAGCGTGGATTGGTGGAAAACGGCAGCCCCGGCGCCGGGCGTGTCGAGCCGCGAGCCGAGCGCGAGCCGCTCGTCGGTGAGCCTTACGCTCATGGGCATCGCGGCAGGCAG
Source organism: Prevotellaceae bacterium (assembly GCA_022508615.1). GTDB lineage: Bacteria > Bacteroidota > Bacteroidia > Bacteroidales > Bacteroidaceae > Alloprevotella. The sequence goes on from JAFLUW010000108.1 coordinate 1,312, forward strand.
CCCCGAGGCGATTTGGGCGTTGAGATAGTCCATGCCGTCGGCGTAGAACACGACGGGACATTGCGTCCGTGCGCCGCTCCAATCGACAAAGAGGCCCGTCACCGAGCGCCATTTGCGCCCGCGGCTCGCTTCGAGCGTCAATTCTTCGCTCGCGCCGCCCAACTTCTGGCGTTGCGAGAGCGTAAAGATGTCGGCGGAAAGAAAATCTTGGTCTAAATCGAGCCTGTCGCCAAGCCAGCGCCCCGATGTCGTGGAGCGCAGCACGATTCCCGGCCGACGCCATGTCAAAGTAAGCCCGCCGAGCAGCATATCGCGCTCATAGCGGTTCGGACGATTGTGCGAAATCAGCCCGAGCGCCTCTGTCCAGTCCTCGCCCTCGGCATAATAGTAAGGACAGGCCGTCTCGCGGCTGCGGTCGTAGGACAAAGAAAAATCGATGCGCAGCGCGTCGCTCGGCCGAAAGGCCCAACGCGTGCGAAGCCCCGCGGCGTCTTCGTCGTCGGCCCGTCGGCCCGTAGCAGCGTTGCGCCGGAAGCCCGCATCGCCCGTATAGCCGGCACTGATGCTGAACGCCGCGCGCGGCGAAAGGTGAAAAAATTGCGTAACGCCCGCACGCCGCCCGAAAGTACGCGTCGAGGCTTCGGCCACGAGCCGCGTGCCGCGCGCAACGAGCGGGTCGGCCGTCTCCACGCGCACCACGCCGCCCATTGCGCCGCGTCCGTAGAGCGTGCCCTGCGGCCCGGCGAGAATATCTATGCGTTCGAGGTCAGGTAAGAAGCCGAAATCGTAGGCCGTCTTGTCCGTAAGCGGCATTCCGTCTACATACATGCCCACTGCGGGCTGCCCGATGCGTGCGCCGAGGCCGCGCACATAGAGCGCCGAGGTCAGTCGCGAGCCGTAGCGCGGCATAAAAAAGCCCGGCGCGAGCGTCGAGAGGTCGCCCACCGACGAAACGTTAGCCCGACGCAGCACGGCCGAGTCGGCGCGAAACATTTCGGAGGTCAGTCGCCCCGCCTCGGCCGTCTCTTTGGCCGGCGCCGTCACTTCGGCCGCGGCCAGCGTATAGATGCCCAGCGAATCGGTCTCTCCGGCCGCAACCGGAGCGGCTGCGACGACCGGAAGCGCCAGCAGCGCGAGGCGAAGCGCTGCCGCGGCGGCTTTCGGGAGGCGGTTGTAAAGCACTGTGTTCGAGGGGCGAAGCGTTACGTAAAACTTAGTCTGAGTAAGTTTCAACTTAGTCTGAGATAGTTCGGACTTACGCGGCGTTTCGGCCGCGCGGCCGGGCAAAAGGGCCCGCATGGAGTCGAGAAATGTCGTCATAGCGCTGCAAAGTTACGCCTTGCGCGCCTCTCGTACAATCCTAAAAAATGAGGATAGCCCCCTGTTTCGAGGGTTGCCGCGTCAATACTTGTGCTCCGTTTCGTCCAATTGGCCCGTCGTGAGCCCGCCGCGGTCGATGGCGCGCCACGCCCACACGATATAGGCCAACACGAAGGGCACGAGCAGACTGACGAAAGCCATTACGCGCAGCGTGAAGGGGCTCGAAGCCGAGTTGGCCAGCGTCAGCGAACTTTGCAGGTCGGCCGTCGAGGGATAATAGGCCGAATCGCCCAAGCCGGCCACGAGAAACAGCGCCATGACGGCCATCACCGTGCCGGCACCCGCGCCCCAGATGCCGTGACGGCACTTTCGGCTCACGGCACCCGAGGCCAAGCCGGCCAAAACGAGCGCTACGCCCGAAACGAACAGCGCAAGCACCGACGACGGATGCGCGAGAAAATTCAGCCAATAGTGCGTCGGGCGAAGATAAACGAGGCCCGTGGCGCGGTCGACGGCCGCACCGTCGCTGTAAAGCAGGCCGAGCGTCCACCCCACGAAGCATAATATAAACATGGGGGCTTCGCGGCGCATCTGACGGCGCAGGCGCAGGGCGATGTCCTCGTTGCGCAGGTTCGAAAGCAGATAGAGTGCGCCGAGTTGCCGCGCCAGCAGCGCGACGGCCGCGCCGAGACACAAGTTGGCGGGCGAAAAGAGTAAGTCGAGGCCGTGCCAAGCGTTGGCCCAGCGGCTGATGACGACCGAAGCGCCCGTTGCGGCCACGGCGCCGCGGTCTACGACGAACGCGCTGCCCGTAAACAGCGACGAAACCACCACGCCGACCAAGAAAGGCCCTGCCACTCCGTTGAACACGAGGAAGGCGCGATAGGCATTGCGGCCCAACACGTTGCCGGACTTCGACTGGAACTCGTAGGCCACGGCTTGCAGCACGAAACTCACGAGAAGCAGCATCCAAGCCCAGTATGCGCCGCCGAAACTCGTGCTGTAAAACAAGGGAAAGCCCGCAAAAAACGCGCCGCCGAACGTGACGAGCGTCGTGAACGTGAATTCCCATTTCCGTCCGGCCGAATTGACGAGCAAACGCCGCTCCTCTTCCGTGCGGCCGAGGTGAAATATCATCGTTTGCGCGCCTTGCACGAACATCAGGAAGGCAAGCAGGCCGCCCAGCAGCGAAACGACTGCCCACCAGTATTGTTGTAAAATTTCGCAGGTCATAAGTTTCTTGTTAATTGGGGTTAGACGATGGCGACGCAGGCTCATTCGGCCCTTGCGCGATGGCGCGGCTCATGATGCGCACTTCGGCGACGAGCAACAGGGCGAAAAGCGCCAGCAGCAGGAAGAAAGTGAACATTACGCCCCGGCCGGGCACGCCCGACACGGCTGCCGAGCAGGGCAAAAGGTCTTGTATGGCCCACGGCTGGCGGCCTGCTTCGGCCACTACCCAACCGGCTTGTCCGGCAAGGTAGACAAGCGGAACGCAGGCCACGGCGAGTTTCAACAAAAGCCGTTGTCGCTCGATGCCGCCGCGACGCAAGAACCACAAAGTCAGGATTACGACCAAAAACATCAGGCTTCCGACGCCCACCATCACGCGAAAACTCCAATAGACCAAAGGAACGCAGGGAATAAGTTCGCTGTCGGAGGCGAGATAGCCGTATCCGAAGTACTGTTGGTCGCGCTCGAAGGCTTCGAGGGCCGCGGCTTTCTCGTCGGAGCCTTCGGGGGCGGCGCGATAGGCCGAAAAGGCCGCGAGGGCGGCGCGTCCGCGGCGGCGTTTCTCGGCTGCGGAGGGGTGACGGCCGTTTTCGTCGGCGTAACCCTCGATAATATCTTCTATGCCGGGCACAAAGCCGTCCTTATCGTGCGTAGCGAGCAACGAAAGCACGCCGGGCACTTCGATGCCGGGCACTACGGAAAACGCCGCGCCGCGTCCGCCGCGTTCGAGGCCTTCGGCGGCCGCGAGTTTCATGGGTTGCAGCTGCGCCATCTCTACTCCGCTCTTGTCGCCCGTGCCCAAAACGATGAGCGTGGCGGCAAGTACCGTCCAAGCGCCCACTTTCAGCGAGCGAAGCGCCAACAGTTTGTGCCGACCCTTTAACAAAAACCACGCACTCACGCCCATTACGAAGAAAGCGCCCGTAGCCCAGCCGCTCGACACGGTATGCAGGAATTTCGTCACGGCTGCGCCCTGAAAGGCCACGGCAAGGAAATCGGTCATCTCGTTGCGCACGGTGTCGGGGTTGAAAAACATGCCCACGGGGTGTTGCATCCACGCGTTGGCCACGAGTATCCACCACGCCGAGAGCGTTGCGCCGACGCCGGTGAGCCATGTGGCGGCCAGATGCGCGCCTCGGCTCACTTTGTCCCAACCGAAGAACATCACGGCCACGAACGTGCTCTCCATGAAGAAGGCTACGATGCCCTCAATGGCGAGCGGGGCGCCGAAAATGTCGCCCACTATCCACGAATAGTTGCTCCAATTCGTGCCGAACTCGAATTCGAGCACGATGCCCGTGGCTACGCCGATGGCGAAGTTGATGCCGAAGAGTTTTTGCCAGAATTGCGCGGCGCTGCGCCACGTTTCGTCGCCGCGGACGCAGTAAATGGTTTCCACGATGCCCATGACGAGGGCCAGTCCCAGCGTCAGGGGGACGAACAGCCAGTGATAGCACGCGGTCAGGGCGAATTGCGCCCGCGACCAGTCGACAAGCAAGGCGTCGAGCAGGGTTTGCATTGTCATACGTTCCTCTTGTTTTTACGTTACTTTTTTATTTTGCCATGCGGGCGGCTTCGTCTGCCACGCGGGCGCCGAGCGTGTCGCCCACGGCGGCCGAACGGGCGCCGGCGTCGAGCCCTCCGAGCGCCGGACGCAGCACGAAAAGGCGCAGCACGACGAATATCACGAACAATTTGACCAGTAGCACGACCCACACCGCGCGCCCCCACGTCATGGCGCGGAAGCCGTCGCGATAGAAGCGCCACACGGACGCGGCAAGCCTGAGAAGCGGAGAGGCCATCGGTTCGAACGTTTCGCCCGGGGCCGCCGCGCCGCGCGCCGTGCCCCGCATGCAGGCAAATATACGAATCTTTTTCCGACCGGCGGCGCCGCCGGCGCAACTAACGCCCGTTTGCGCAAAACTTACTCAGACTAAGTTTCGCGCCGCTGCGGCACGGGGCGGCCGCCGACGGC
>JAFLUW010000109.1 GCA_022508615.1 Prevotellaceae bacterium
TGTCGCTTATGAAAGCTTTTTCATTAGAATTATTTTTAATTCGTAATGTAAAAATCAGGTTTAACCCATTGTTAGGGATACGGTTAATTTTTATGTCCTTGAAAGCAATCTTTATGTCCTTGTTGGAATAAGGAATCGATATAATATCCCCTTTGGCGAGTATTTTAACCTCTTGGGGAGAGATTTGATTTGTGGTTTCGTTTTCTTTTGTATCGTTTTTTATTTCTGGTTGCTCGGTTAAAGTTGCACCTATAATACTACTTAGGATAAATGCACTTGCATAGATTAGTGCGACTTTACCCCGTGACGAACATTTTACAGTTGAAGGACTAAACATTCCTACAACAAATGCCACAATAGACAATGCAGCGATAATCATTAAAATTTGTTCCATTTTACATTTTTTTAATTAAACAATATTGTCTGTAAAACGGCAACGGTATTAACGAAAACGGGTAAACGAGAACGTAGAACCACTGCCTAACGTCGTCGTGGCCTACCACAGCCAACTTACCCATAGAAGCGATTCTACGTCTATGACGCAGGACACACTCCACCTATTGGGTAAGTTGATTATCAGCCTCTCTTATGGTCTGTTGTGGTAGTTCGACGACGATTAGGCTGTATGTCCGAAAAGAGTGTAAACACTCGTATCTGACGGCAAAGGTAGTTATTTTTATTAAGATAATTAATCTGTAACATTAAAATATGAGACGACCAAAGCCCAAAGTTTCCAATAAGAAAAGCAATAACTATTCTGCTCAGTATCCCTTATCGAAGATTGTCGGTCGAAGTGGAGTCAGAAACTATCTGTTAAGGACCTTTCCAAAAGACAATGCCGTAAGATTTAACTTGCAACAAAAAAGGGAGGCCGAAACCTCCCCGATTATTAAGTAACTATATATAAATGATAGCGTAGAAAAACTGTTGATACCCCCCCCAAAAAAAAACGGGTTGAATGGAATGGTGGCAATACAGCCGGACTCAATCTCACATCAAGCGGTTGTCACATTCTTTCTTATGTAGCACGAGGCGCACGACTTCGTGAGTGGACTGCCCGACGCGGCAACGTTCGGCGATGGTGTGCCCGACCAACCAGACGATACCTCTTTCGTCGCAGACGGCCAACGTGCGGAGTTTGCCGATGCGCGAGATGTGGCGGTCGGTCAGGTAGTCGCTCACGAGTTTGCGGCCCGACATGCCGAATGGAGTGAACGCATCACCCGTCTTGACGCTGCGCACGGCGAGTTGCCCGCAAAGGGCCGAGGCGTCGAGCAGGGCTGTGTTCGCCGAACGGGGCACCGATTGCATGCCGGCGAACGCTTCGCGCGACATTTCCAGTGTTCGGCCGTCGGTGAGCCGTTCGATGCAGCCGGGAACGAGCGTCGCCGCAGGTTGCACGGCGGGTTTCGGGCCGATTTCCACTGCTGTCGCCGTGCGCGTGAGCAGATAGTCGCCGCTTTCCCTCACTCCCCCGATGCGCTCTGGCACATCGGCCGCCCCGAAGCCGTAGGGCGCGAGCCATTCGTGCAGCAGTGTGTCGGGCGAAGGGGCTTTTTTCAGCTGTTCGAGCGAAATGCGCAGGCCGCCGCAGGGCAAATCTTCGCAAACCTCTGTGCGAAGCAGGCTTACTGCGTAGTCGTAAAGTTCCGTCTGGGCGGCAATGTGCCGGGCTGCGGCGGCCAGCGTGCGCACAGCGTCGGGATTGATTTCGCTCAGCAGGGGAAGCACCTCGCGACGCACTTTGTTGCGCCGGAAGCGGACATCGACGTTCGTGCTGTCGTCGACGAACGTGCGGCCGCGGCAGGAAAGAAAAGTTTCGATGTCCGTCCGCGTCCAATTCAGCAGCGGGCGCCAAATATATCCGTTTCGCTCGCGCATGGCGCCGAGTCCTCGGATGCCGGTGCCGCGCACAAGGTTGAGCAGCAGCGTTTCCGCACGGTCGCCGGCGTGGTGCGCCACGCAGATTCGCTCGACTTCGCAGGCGCGACGCAGCGTTTCGAACCACTTGTAGCGCAGCGTTCGCGCGGCCATCTCGATGCTCACGCCGTGTTCGCGGGCATATTGCGCCGTGTCGAAGTCGCGGACGAAAAGCGCGACGCCGCAATCGGCGCAAAGTCGGCGCACGAAAGCCTCGTCGCGGTCCGACTCGGCGCCGCGCAAGTGGAAATTGCAATGGGCAGCCGTCACGTCGTGGCCTTCCTCCAATAAATAGAGTAGCATCGCCACCGAGTCGGCCCCGCCGCTGACACAGGCTAAGAGTTTCATGCGGAAATTTTTGGGTTGCGCTCAGTTGCGGCGTTCGAGTTCCTGCAAGTTTTCAATTCTGCGCGTTTCGAGGAACTCGTAGATGCCGCACAGATGTTCGCGAACGCGGCCGTGGCCGAATTCGTAGACTTTCGTAACGAGACCGTCGAGAAAGTCGCGGTCGTGGCTCACGACAATGAGCGTACCGTCGAAGTCGCGGAGCGCTTGTTTGAGAATATCTTTCGTCTTGATGTCCAAATGGTTGGTCGGTTCGTCGAGAATCAGCAGATTGACCGGCTCGAGCAGCAGTTTCATCAGCGCCAGCCGCGTGCGTTCGCCGCCCGAGAGCACTTTCACCTTTTTCGTGCTCTCCTCGCCGCCGAACATGAAAGCGCCGAGCAAGTCGCGTATCTTGTTGCGCACCTCTCCTTTGGCCACGTCGTCTATCGTCTGGAACACGGTCAGCTCACCGTCGAGCAGCGAGGCCTGATTCTGGGCGAAGTAGCCTATCCGCACGTTGTGTCCCGGCGTGAGCGTCCCCTCGTGGGCGATTTCGCCCATGATACATTTGACAAGCGTAGACTTTCCTTCGCCGTTGCGGCCCACGAAAGCCACTTTGTCGCCGCGGCCGATTGTCAGACTCACGCCGGAAAAGACACGATGTCCGCCGAAAGCCTTTCCCACGCCGTCCATCGTCACCGGATAATTGCCGCTGCGGGGCGAGGGCGGGAATTTCAGGCGGAGTGCCGACGTGTCCTCCTCGTCTACTTCCACCAGTTCGAGCTTTTCCAACATCTTCACGCGGCTTTGCACCTGAAGCGTCTTGCTGTACGTTCCCTTGAAGCGTTCGATGTATTCCTTCGTCTCGGCTATCATCTTCTGCTGCTCCTCGTATTGCTTCTGCTGCTGGGCGCGGCGCTCCTTGCGCAGTTCGAGATAGTGGCTGTAAGTCGCTTTGTAGTCATAGATGCGTCCCATGGTCACTTCGATGGTGCGCGTCGTGATATTGTCCACGAACTTGCGGTCGTGGCTGATGACGACGACGGCCTTTCCGCTTTCGATGAGAAAATTCTCGAGCCAGCCGATACTCTCGATGTCGAGGTGGTTGGTCGGCTCGTCCAGCAACAGCACATCGGGCTTCGTCAGCAGCAGTTTGGCCAGTTCGATGCGCATGCGCCAGCCTCCCGAAAAATCGCCCGTGGGCCGGTCGAAATCTTCGCGCTCGAAGCCGAGGCCCAACAAGGCTTTCTCCACGTCTTCCTCGAAATGCGTAGCATCGATGGCATAGAACTTTTCGCTCATCGTCGCCACTTTTTCGATGAGCGCCATGTATTCGTCGCTCTCGTAGTCCGTCCGTTCGGCCAGCTGGCGGTTGAGCGCTTCTATCTCGCGTTCCATCTCCCCGAGGTGTGCGAAAGCCTGCGCCGCCTCCTCGAACACCGTGCGGCCGTCTTCGACCATCAGGTGCTGGGGCAGATAAGCCACGACACAGTCCTTCGGCATCGACACTTGTCCGCGCGTCGGATTGCGCACGCCGGCCAAAATTTTGAGCAAAGTCGACTTTCCGGCGCCGTTCTTGCCCATCAGGGCGATGCGGTCTTTCTCGTTGATGACGAACGAGATGTCCCTGAACAGCGTCGTCCCGCCGAATTCCACGGTAAGCCCGTCTGCAGAAATCATACTTGATGCCGTTTTTCGTTAATAAGACACACTCACGTCGAATCCCTCCTCGCGCAGCCGTCGGGCAATCCCGTCGAGCGTTTCGGCCGGCGCCTTGCGCAGCGACGCCACGGGCGTTTCGCGGTCTATTGTGTAAATCATGACCTGCTCGGGGCGTATGCGCCGCAGCGCCGCCACCCAAGGGCCCACGAAGGCCTCGCCCGTGTTGTCCGCGTCGCGTCCCTCCCACGTGCCGCCGAGAAACATCGTCTGCACCTTCACATGTCCGTCGAAAGCGCAGAGCCATTCCACCACGTCGTCGGCCGAATAAGCCCCCTGCGGCCGGTCCATCATGCGGATAAAGTCCGTGTCGACCGTGTCGAGCTTCTGTATGTTGTTGTCCACCTTCATCAGCGCGCTGCGCACCTCCGGCCGGCCGCAGCGCGTGGCGTTGGAGAGCACACTGACCTTGGCCGCGGGGCAAAGCCTGTCGCGCAGGGCAATCGTGTCGTCGATGATGCCCGCAAATTCGGGGTGAACGGTCGGCTCGCCGTTTCCCGCGAAAGTCAGCACGTCGGGCAGCACGCCGTCGGCCTGCATGTCGCGCAAGCGGGCTTCGAGCGCTTCGCTCACGGCTCGGCGCGACGGCATTTTGCCCGCCGGCCGCCGCTCGGCGTTGAGTCCGCATTCGCAGTAAAGGCAGTCGAACGTACACACTTTTCCGTCGGCCGGCAAAAGGTTGATGCCGAGCGACACGCCGAGGCGCCGGCTCCTGACCGGCCCGAACACGGGCGAGGGAAACAATACGGTAGACATGGTTAGGTCTGCATTAAAAGGTCGAATCATTCAAAAAGCGGCACCCCTTCCCGAAGAAACGGATGCCGCTTGCGGTTTCAGTTGTAGCCGGCGCCTTTTCAGTTGGCCTTGGCCATGGTGCGTTTCTCCTTGATGCGGGCCTTCTTGCCCGTCAGTGCGCGCAGGTAGTAAAGCTTGGCGCGGCGCACCTTGCCGACTTTGTTCACTTCGATGCTCTCGATGGCCGGCGATTCGATGGGGAAGATACGCTCCACGCCAACCGTGCCCGACATTTTGCGAACCGTAAAACGTTTCTTCTCGCCGTGGCCCGAGATTTTGATGACAACGCCGCGATACAGCTGCACGCGTTCCTTGTTGCCTTCGACGATTTTGTATGCCACCGTAATCGTGTCGCCGCTCTTGAACGAGGGGAAAGACTTGCCCGTGGCAAAAGCTTCCTCAGCTACTTTAATTAAATCAGTCATGATTTTTAAGTGATTAAATAGTTGTTCGCCCCAACACAGCATACCGTGTATTCTCTCTTGTCGGCCTTTCGGCCCGGCCCGTTGTGCGGTGCCGTCCTGCCGCGTTCGGTAGCGGCTGTGCGGGAAAGCGGTGCAAATTTAGGTATAAAATCCGAAACCCGCAAGCCTGAGGCCGCCAAATTATTCCGGCGCGGCCGAAAGAAAAGCCTGTTAGTTCCTTCCTTATATTACAATCTTTGGCAATATATATATAAATAAAGCGTTCTTGGGGGGCGCAGGTTAATAAAAAGTTTAGTTTGTTTCACGATGCAAAAATAGCCCGTCAAAATATCCAAAAGCAGCAGACTGAAAAATATTTTATTCATTTGGCATTTTCTTTGCTTTTATGAATTTGCCGTAATTTTTTTACGGCAAATAAGAAAAATGTATATATTTGCACAATCAATGATATACGACTATGATGCTGACTAAATTTGCCGTAAAGAATTACAGAGGATTCAAGGA
>JAFLUW010000011.1:0-8090 GCA_022508615.1 Prevotellaceae bacterium
TTTTCGATAGTCAGCTCTTTGTTTCCGACAAAGCCGTGCATGCCTTGACCTATCATGCGCAGGCCTTTTTGGATAACTTCTTCGAATGTGCGGCCGATGGCCATGACTTCGCCCACGCTCTTCATGCTGGAACCGAGTTCGCGGTCGACGCCGCGGAACTTGCCGAGGTCCCAGCGGGGGATTTTGCAGACCACGTAGTCGAGAGCCGGCTCGAAAAAGGCTCCGGTGGTTTTTGTCACAGAGTTTTTCAGGTCGAACAGGCCGTAACCCAATCCGAGTTTGGCTGCCACGAAAGCAAGAGGGTAGCCTGTTGCTTTCGAGGCGAGCGCAGACGAGCGGCTGAGGCGGGCATTGACCTCGATGACGCGGTAATCTTCGGAATTGGGGTCGAAGGCGTATTGTACGTTGCACTCGCCGACGATTCCGACGTGGCGGACGATGCGAATGGAAAGGTCGCGCAGTTTATGGTATTCGGAGTTGGTCAGCGTCTGCGACGGAGCGATGACGATGCTCTCGCCGGTATGAATGCCCAGCGGATCGAAATTTTCCATGTTGCAGACGGTGATGCAGTTGTCGAAGCGGTCGCGCACGACTTCGTACTCCACTTCTTTCCAGCCCTTCAAACTTTTCTCGACAAGCACCTGGGGCGAGAACGAGAAGGCTTTCTCGGCCAATCGGTCGAGTTCGGCCTCGTTGTCGCAAAAGCCGGAGCCGAGTCCGCCAAGGGCATAGGCTGCGCGAATGATGATGGGGTAGCCCAGCGACTTGGCCGCACGCCGTGCCTGCTCGATATTTTCGCAGGCCTCGCTCTTGATGGTCTTTACATTGATTTCGTCGAGTTTTTCCACGAAAAGTTCACGGTCTTCTGTATCCATAATGGCCTGAACAGGCGTGCCGAGTACGCGAAGATCGTATTTCTCGAGTATTCCCTGCTTGTAAAGTTCTACTCCGCAGTTCAAAGCCGTCTGTCCGCCAAAGGCAAGCATGATTCCCTCGGGGCGTTCTTTCGCTACGACCTTTTCGACGAAAAATGGCGTGACGGGAAGGAAGTATATTTTGTCGGCAACACCCTCGCTGGTCTGCACCGTCGCGATATTGGGATTGATGAGAATCGTTTCAATGCCTTCTTCTTTCAAGGCTTTGAGCGCTTGAGAGCCGGAATAGTCGAACTCGCCGGCCTCACCAATTTTGAGTGCGCCCGAACCAAGGATAAGTACTTTCTTTATTTCGTGTGTCATTTCAGCAATTGGATAAAGTCGTCAAACATAAACTCTGTATCGACAGGGCCGGAGCAGGCCTCGGGATGAAATTGGGCGGAGAACCAAGGATGCGTCTTGTGGCGGACGCCTTCGTTCGAGCCGTCGTTCATATTAACGAAGAGCGGCTCCCAATCTGCAGGCAACGTGTCGCTGTCTACAGCATAGCCGTGATTCTGGCTGGTTACGAAGCATTTGTTCGTGCCGACCATGCGCACGGGCTGGTTGTGGCTGCGATGTCCGTATTTGAGTTTGTAGATTGTTGCGCCGGCAGCTTTCGATAACAGTTGATTGCCCATGCAGATACCCATACAAGGACGCATTTGGGAGGACGCAAGAAAGCGACGGATATTTTCGACAGTCTCTGAACAAGTATCCGGGTCACCAGGGCCGTTGGCAAGGAAAAGACCATCAAAATCGAGTGTATTGAAATCATAGTCCCAAGGTACTCGGATAACTTCCACATTACGTTTTAACAACAAGCGGATGATATTGTTTTTCACTCCACAGTCGACAAGAACAACGCGTTTCCGTCCATGACCTTCGTTGTATCGTACGATTTCCTTACAAGAAACTTGCGCCACATAATTCACTCCGGCATACTGTGCTTCGGGGATCTCATCAGAGTTATCATCGAAGATGATTTTCCCCATCATAACACCCTCTTCGCGCAGAATTTTGGTCAGTTGGCGTGTGTCAATTTCTGTAATGCCGGGAATTTGTTCACGCTTAAGCCAATCGCCCAAACTTTCCGTTGCGTTCCAATGACAATAATTCTCGCTATAATCGCTGACGATAATGGCAGCAGCATGTATCTTGTCACTTTCCATGAAATCGGCAATACCGGTAGCCGTATCTGACGTAAACGGTGGTACACCATAGTTGCCCACCAAAGGATAGGTTAGTGTCATCAACTGACCTGCATACGAAGGATCGGTTAGGCTTTCAGGATAGCCGATCATGGCCGTATTGAATACGACCTCGCCTGCAACGGGCTTCTCGTAACCGAAAGATTTTCCGTGGAACTTTGTTCCATCATCAAGGATGAGCGTAACATTCTTCATTTTAGAGAGGTTATGTTGTTCATGACTGACATATTTCATTTGCTGACTTTACACTGACAAATAGGAGACTGCTACTTGTGAAACTATATTTGCAATATTCTTTTTCAGTTCAATCTTTTTTCTTTGAAATGATGTTCATAGAACTGAATGAAAGCCTGATTTACGCGCATGTTTCCTCCCGGAGTGGGGTAATGCCCGCTGAAATACCAGTCACCCGGACTATGGGGACATGCGGCGTGTAAACCTTCGAGATCCTGAAAAACAATATGTATCTCAGTCTTGACTTCGGCAGGCCGTAACATTTCAACCATTTTTTTTGAAATATCTTCCTGGGTGAAGGGTGCATATAATTCACGAACATAGTTCTTGATTTGCTCTTTGGGAAAATTAACTTGTACTTTGGACAAATTATATACCTTTTCTATAATGTCTTGCTTCCCGTTTTCAACCAGCAAACGAATGGCTGCTCTGAATGCAATGAATTCATGCATAGTCGCCATATCTATTCCGTAATAGTCTGGATAACGTACCTGTGGCGAACTACTCACAATGACAATCCGTTTCGGATGCAGACGGTCGAGTATGCGGATAATGCTTTCGCGGAGCGTCGTGCCGCGCACGATGGAGTCGTCTATGACAACGAGATTGTCCACTCCCGGCCTCACACAGCCGTAAGTCGTATCATAAACATGAGCTGCCAAGTCATTGCGACTATCTCCTTCTGCTATAAACGTACGCATCTTAATATCTTTCCATGCCACTTTCTCACGACGCACGCGCCGACTCAGAATCCGGCGGAGTTCTTCCGGCGATACATCCCGGCCAAGTTGGTCGATTTCTTTAATCTTCTCTTCATTCAAGTATTCATCGAAACCTGCAACCATACCATAGTACGCAGCTTCAGCCGTATTGGGAATATACGAGAATACTGTATTATCCAATTCGCCGTTGATTGCTCGCATTACCGGCCCAACAAGACGTCGCCCCAATTCTTTTCTCTCTTTGTAAATATCCATATCGGATCCGCGGCTGAAATAAACCCGTTCAAAAGAGCAGGCTGCATATTTCTTGGGAGCGATTATCTGTTCTTTACGCAGATTGCCGTATTTGTTCATAAGCAGAGCCTCTCCTGGCTGCAATTCGTGCACCACTTCTGCAGAAACGCCAAGAGCCGTCTGAATCTGCGGCCGTTCGCTAGTTACCACGAGCATTTCGTCGTCCATATACCAAAAAGCCGGACGTATACCCCAAGGATCTCTCATAGCCATCGTCTCACCAGATCCGGTTACTCCGCACAACACATACCCGCCGTCCCAGACAGGAGCACTCTGACGTAGAACATTGGCCAAATCGATTTGGTCTTCAATGTATTTCGTGATGTCCCGGCCTTCCAATCCAGCCGATAACGCCTCAGAAAAGCAACGCTCACTCTCACGATCTAATCTGTGACCAAGTTGTTCGAGCAGAATGTACGTATCGCTGACCATGCGCGGATGCTGTCCGCTTTTAGCGATATGCTCGAAAATCTCGTTAACATTTGTCATGTTGAAATTCGCGCAAATGCAAAGATTCCTCGCCCGCCAATTGTTACGGCGCAGAAACGGATGGACATAAGAAAGGCCACGCTTGCCGGTAGTAGAATACCGAAGGTGGCCCAAATAAATTTCGCCTGCGAAAGGAACCTGTTTTTCGACAAAAAACAAGTCCTCCAGCTCCCGACGTCCGAACTCGGCGATTTTGTCATTGACGGCGGCAAATATATGTTGAATGGCATCTTTCCCTTCAGCCCTTTCCCTGAACATATATTCGGAACCGGGGTCGACAGAAAGTTTGAGACAAGCAAGTCCAGCGCCTTCTTGGCCACGATTATGTTGTTTTTCCATGAGAAGATACAACTTACCGAGTCCATACCGCCAAGTCCCATATTTTTTCTGAAAATATGACAATGGCTTCAAAAGGCGTACCATGGCTACGCCGCATTCATGCTTCAGTGTCTCCATGTCGGAAAGGTATCTTTTTATTTTTCGGCAAAGATAACATTTTTTTGCGTCCCGAAATCCCCAAACATCCATTATTATGTTTGTCCGGAAGGCATATTTTTATTTTTCAGTTCTCAAAAAGGAAAAAGAACATCATTTGATTCCTCTCTTGTCGAGCGCCTTTGCGTAGCGGGCCGCATTACGAAGATGTCCGGCGTAGCTGGATGCAAAACTATGCGTACCCGAAAAATCGGCGTTCGCACACATATATAAATAGTCGTGCTTCATGTCTGCCAACACTGCGTCTATACCATCCTGCGTAGGCATTCCTATCGGGCCGGGAGGTAAACCTTCCGTTTTATATGTATTGTACGCACTCTCGGACATCAGATGTTCGTGCAGAATACGTCGCAAAGCGTAGTCGCCAAGCCCGAATTTCACAGTCGGGTCTGCCTGTAGCTTCATGCCGCTACGCAAACGATTGAGATACATTCCTGCTATTTTCGGTTTTTCGGCACTGTTGGCCGTCTCCTTGTCCACTATAGAAGCCAGCGTACAGATTTCTTCGGGCGAGAACCCCATTGTTTCCGCCTGTACGCGACGTTTTTCCCAAAACAGGTCATAATGTTCTCTTAATTTCTTCATCAGTTCTTCGGGACTGACCGTATAATATACTTCGTAGGTTTCAGGAATGAACAAACAAGGCAGGGTGGCCGGCGTAACCCCGTATCGCCGGCAAAAAGCCGTATCGGAAAAGCATGCAGCCCATTGCACGGAGTCGGCAGCCAGCCGTTCGCCCAATCGTCCGGCCATCTGTTTCATGTCCCACACGGAGGGAAGAGTCAGTCGCAAAGGCACTTGTCTGCCGTTACGCATCGCTCTCCACAGGCCGAAAGCCGTTGTCGACGGCGTCATTTCATAACGACCGGGACGAACTTTTTCCGAAAGGATCTGCAACAAGCGCAACCCGGCCAGTCGACAAGGTTTTGCCGTTGTCTCAAGTTGTTTGCATACGACTTCATTTCCATCACCCGGTTTCAACAGAACATATACATCCGTCTTTTGTTTCGATATCGGGGTAAGCACAAAAAAAGCCGCGGTGGCCACAAACACAGCGACAAGGCCGATTCCGCACAGCAACAGCAGCAGTACGCGTTTCCTATTCAATCCTTTTTTATTTTCTTCCATCGTATTTTTATTCTGCATCGGGTTTACGCTTACAGAAAGCCGCCCCGCTGCATCAGTTCGCGGTTGGTTTTCTGCGGTTTGGCTACAACGGGCAGCATCCATTTGTCCGTAACGGCCGTTATCTTGCGCAGCCCTTTCTTTTTTCTGCTCAACTTATTTATTTCAAATGAGTTTTTTTCGCTTAACGAAACTTTTACTTTCACCGGCTGCACCAAAAGTTTTCCCGGCGCTTCCGCTTTCACCATAAAACGCGCATAAACGACTCGGCTGAGCAATTCATATCCCTGGCCGTCAGACAAACGTTTGCGCACCCTGTCCGCATACGGCATGCCGGGCATACGGCGCAGTTTCCCTCCCTTGATTTTTGGACTGGCAGAGAGTTTTGCGCCGTTAATGTCTCCCTGCGAAAGCAACACAAGGCTCAGAATGCAAGAATCGCCTTCCGTAAGCTGTCGGCGGTCGCACACCCACAAAGCTTGTACAGGCTTCCCTTTTGCGGACACGAGCAGTCCGCATCCCGCAAAAAACAAAATCGACAGAATCGTTTTCATACGGTTAAAGCGTTTCCACTTCTTTCAGCCAATCGGCCGGCGAGGCGTCGCTCGGCATGCGGAAATCACCTCGCGGCGAGAGGCAGACGCTGCCTACCTTCGGACCGTCGGGCAGACAGGAGCGTTTGAATTGTTGCGCGAAGAAACGTTGGTAAAAAATTCTTATCCAATGCTTAACAACATCTTCTGTGTATACTCCCTTAAAGGCTTTAAGAGCCAAATAGCAGACTTTCGACGGACGAAAGCCGTTGCGCAGCGTATGATAGAGGAAAAAGTCGTGCAATGCATAGGGACCGACCAAATCTTCCGTGCGCTGGGCGATTTCGCCGGCCTCGCCGGCGGGAATCAGTTCGGGCGAGATGGGCGTATCGATGATATCCAGCAGCGTGGCGCGGCTGTATGCATCGGCTACGTTGTCGGCAATCCATTTCACGAGGTGCCGCACCAGCGTTTTCGGGACGGATACATTTACACCGTACATAGACATGTGGTCGCCGTTGTATGTAGCCCAACCGAGCGCCAGTTCGCTCAGATCGCCCGTCCCTACGACAAAACCGTTCATCTGATTGGCGGCATCCATAAGGATTTGCGTACGCTCGCGCGCCTGACTGTTTTCATAGGTGACGTCGTGCCGGCTCATGTCGTGGCCGATATCGCGAAGATGTCCCTCTACGGCGGCAGCAATCGAGATTTCGCGAATCGTAACGCCGAGTCCTTTCATCAGATTCACGGCATTCGTATAGGTTCGGTCCGTCGTTCCGAAACCGGGCATTGTGATACCGACGATTCCCTTCCTGTCCCGGCCGATGCGGTCGAACGCATTGGCGCAGACCAACAGGGCTAAGGTCGAGTCGAGCCCCCCGCTGATGCCGAGCACCACGGTTTCGGCCCCGGTATGCTCGATGCGCCGGGCCAGTCCCTCGCTTTGTATGCACAGAATCTCTTCGCAGCGTTCGTCGAGCGCCCGTCCCGAAGGGACGAACGGGTGAGGGTCGACACAACGGTGGAGCGAATCGTCGCATACGCGCCCGCTGTCGGCCGAAGTGTCGATGTCAAGATATTCCACTGCGCCTCTGTCGGCCGTAGTTGCGCGAAAGGTGGTGTTGTTGATGCGTTCCAGCCGCAGCCGTTGTACATCGATTTCGCTGACGACGAGTTGTTCCTTCATGGCGAAGCGTTCGCCTTCGGCCAGCATCTGTCCGTTTTCAGCAACAAAGGCCCGGCCGCTGTAGACAAGGTCCTGCGAGCTTTCTCCCCAGCCTGCGCCGGCATAGACGTAGCCGCTGATGGTGCGGGCGCTCTGTCCGTTCACCAGCGAACGCAGATAGGCGTTCTTGCCGACCTGCTCATTGCTTGCCGAAAGGTTCAGAATGATTTCGGCACCCGCTGCCGCAAGACGACAGCTGGGCGGCACGACGGCCCAAAGGTCTTCGCACAGCTCGATGCCGAAATTCCATCCTCCGGCGCAGAACACGCCGCAAGGCGTCAGCGGTATTTGCTGGCCGCAGAGCCGTATGTTCTCCGTCCGTCCCTCTAACAATGCCGCCGAAGCGAACCAGCGCTGTTCGTAGTATTCGTTGTAATTGGGCAGGTAGGTCTTGGGGACGAGTGCCAGGCACTTGCCGCGGTGGATGACGGCTGCACAATTGTATACCGCCCCCCTGTGGAGCACGGGAAGCCCCGCCACGCCGATTACCGCAAGGTTGCGGCTCAGGTCGAGCAGTTTGACGAGCGCCGTTTCGGCTTCCTCTATCAGCAACTGCTGACGGAACAGGTCCTGACAGGTGTAGCCCGTGAGCGAAAGTTCCGGAAAAACGCAAACGTCGGCTCCCCGGCCGTCGGCTTGCAGCAGCAGGCGTTCGGCCTGCTCCACATTGTAGATCACGTTGGCCACACGCACCGTCGGGACGGCCGCTGCGACTCTGACAAATCCGTGTTGCATCATGTTTTCTGCGTCTTATGGTCGTAAAAGTCGGACAAAGTTACTCAAAACTCTCCGAAGATGTCCGGACACACCGGCAAAATCGACAGAATCGCGCTGCCGGCGAAAAG
>JAFLUW010000011.1:8190-28311 GCA_022508615.1 Prevotellaceae bacterium
AGTTGAAACTTACAGGGCGTTAGTTTTCGCTCAGTCCAACATATTGTTTTTCAGCAGCCTTTCGGCCAGCTCTTTCAGGGCCTTCCGGGCCGGTTTGCCCGTTTCGGTCTGCGGGAGCGGGCCGGGCACGCACAATATGTGCTTCGGGCGCTCCGCGCCTTGCAGCCTTTCGCCTGCAAGGGCCGCGACAGCCGGAACTTGCGCGGGCTGCCCTTCGAAAACGAGCGCGAGGGCCTCGCCGAAGCGGGCGTCGGGCACACCGGTCAGCGCACAGGGCGCGCCTATCGGGCCGAGCCGTGCTTCCAGCGCTTCAATCTGGAGTTTTAGCCCGCCGCTGCACACGACATTGTCGCGGCGGCCGGTTATCCGGAAGCCGCCGTCGGCGATTTCTGCCAAATCGTTCGTCACGATTTCGCTGTCGCAGACCGCCGGGTCCGAGATGCACAGGCAACCCTCGGCGTTCAGCCGGACGGTCACGCCGCAAAGCGGCCGGTAGACCTGTTCGGGCCGGGCGCCGCCCACACGTCGCAACGCGATGTGCGAGAGCGTTTCCGTCATGCCGTAGGTGCTCCACACGCGGCAAGGCAAAGCGGCCAGTGCGGCAGCAAGTTCGGGGCTTATCGCTCCGCCGCCGACAATGACGTCGCCGATGCCGGCCAGCAGACGGCGCTGACGCGGATGGCGCAGCGTTTCGTAGACTTGATGAGGGGTCATGGCCGCAAAGCGGGGGCTGCGGCGCAAATATCGCAGCGGTTGCGCACAGGGTGCCACGGGAATCAGCTGCATTCCTGCCTCGAAAGCGCGCACGGCCTGCATCATGCCGCCGACATACTCCAACGGAAGACAGAGCAGAGCGGTGTCGCCTGCGCACAGGCCGAAGAATGCGCACGTACGGCGGGCGCTGGCGCGCATTTTTGCCTTTTCCGCTTCCACGGGACGGGGCGTTCCTGTGCTGCCGGAGGTGTGCAAGTGCATGGTTGTCCTGTCGTTTTCCCACGATTGCCTCAGTTCGCACAACTTTTGTTCGTATTGCAGTTGCGCCGGCCTGCGTGCCCACATGTTTTCTCCCTCGAGATACAGCTCCGTGTGGCCGAAGTTTTCCACAAAGAGGCTTCCCGTGCCCAATCCCTGGTGCATGGCGATTTCGGGATGGGCGCCCGCCAGTCCGGCCACGGCATTCAGGCCGACATTGCTTTCGAGCGCGCTCGTCAGCCAATAACCGATGCCGCGCCGGCGCGCTTCGGTCATCCATTCCTCGGCTCCACTGATGCCGCCGTGAAGCGAAGGTTTCAGTACGACATACTGCGGGCGGATTTGGTCGAGCAGTCGGGCTTTTTCCGGACCGTGTATGCTGATAAGTTCCTCATCAAGCGCGACGGGAAGCGGCGTGAAACGGCAGATGTCAGCCATTGCTTCCCTCTGTCCGGCCCGAATGGGCTGCTCGATGCTGTGCAGATCGAGCCTGGCCAGTTGTTCGATTTTGTCGAACGCCTCACCGGGCGAAAAAGCGCCGTTCGCATCCACGCGAATCTGTATTTGCGACGCAGGAAAACGACTTCGCAGCGACTTTATCAGTGCATATTCCTGCTCGAAGCCTATGGCGCCGATTTTTATCTTGATGCACCGGAAACCGAGTCGCAACTTCTCTTCCATCCGAACGGCCATTTCCTCGTAAGTGCCCATCCAGACAAGTCCGTTAACGGGAACAGCAGCTTCTCCACGGGCAAAAGCCGTTTCGGGAAAGGGAGAAAGCAGCCTGTTGTCGAGTGTGCGCAACGCCGTCTCTATGCCGAACAGCATCGACGGGTAATTTTGAAGCGCGGAAAAATCGAAAGTCCCTGTTTCAGCCCATTGCCGCAAAAACGAGTCAAGACGCTGCGTGTAAATATCACCGGGCAAGGCGTCCTCGCTCAGGTCCGGCAACGGGGCACACTCGCCAAGTCCGTATTTCTCGCCCTGCCGCAGCACGACATACCAGACATTGCGCGTACGATAGACGCCGCGCGACGTACCGGCCGGCGTTTTAAAGCGCAAAGTGCGGAGCAGTATGCGATATTGCAGACTCACGGCAATTTGGGATACTTTTTGAAATCCGGTTTGCGCTTTTCGAGGAAAGCGCGTCCGCCTTCCTGCGCTTCGTCCAGCATATAGTAGAGCATTGTGGCGTCGCCGGCCAGCTGTTGTATGCCGGCTTGTCCGTCGAGCTCGGCGTTAAGTCCGGCCTTAATCATACGAAGAGCCAGCGGAGAGTGCTGCATCATCTGTTCGCTCCACGCTACGACCTCGTCTTCCAGACTTTCGGGCGCCACAACCTTGTTCACCATGCCCATCTCCAAAGCTTCACGGGCCGAATACTGACGACAGAGGAACCAAATTTCCCGCGCTTTCTTCTGTCCCACGATACGGGCCAGATAGCTGGCTCCGAAACCAGCGTCGAAACTGCCGACTTTCGGCCCGGTTTGTCCGAAAATTGCATTTTCGGACGCAATCGTCAAATCGCAGACCAAATGCAGCACATGGCCGCCGCCAATGGCATAACCGTTGACCATAGCGATAACTGGCTTCGGCAATGTGCGAATCTGTTTCTGTACATCGAGCACATTCAGGCGGGGAATACCGTCGTTGCCGACATATCCGCCGTGGCCTTTGACGTGCATGTCGCCGCCCGAACAGAATGCTTTGTCACCGGCACCTGTCAAGACGACGACTGCAATGTCCTGCGTTTCGCGACAATAGGAGAGCGCTTCGCCGATTTCCTTGATTGTGAGTGGTGTGAAGGCATTGCGGTAGCGCGGGCGGTTAATGGTGATGCGGGCAATACCGTTAAATTCATCGAAAAGGATTTCCTCGAAATCGAGAAGTTTGTTCCAGATTCTTTCCATGGAGATATATCTTTACGGAATGAGTATTTCGACTAGAGCGGCCCGTTTCTGCGTGCCGGCAAACAGCGCCTGAAAGGCTTCAGCATAGTCTTCGGGTTGTTTTGCCAGGATATAGTCTACGCCGTATGCTTCGCATATTCCACGGGCAGAGACGTGATGTGCAGCTTTAATGTAAGATTCTTTCGCAGGACTATCCGAAAGGCCGGGCAGACAGTCGAAGATTTTTCCGCCGCCGTTATTGAGCAAAACAATGCGCAAGTTGGACGGAAGGCAGGTGTTCCAAAGTGCATTTTGGTCATAGAAGAAACTGAGATCCCCGATTAAACATACGGCCAGCGCTGAGGAATCAGCCAATGCATAGCCGACAGCTGTCGACAGAGAGCCTTCGATGCCGTTTGTTCCGCGGTTGCATAACACCCGACAAGAACAAGACGAAAGCAGACGGGCTGCTATCCGCACTGCACTGCTGTTGGCCAAATGGAGCGACCCGACAGATTGTTTCGACAGCGCATCGTGCAAGGTTATTACAGCATATTCTTCTGACGTTATTGTATTTACACAATGAGAAAAAGCCGTTTTAGCCTCTTTAACACAAGTATTTTCTTCGATCTCAGCTAATTTTTCTAACAACTGCGCTTCTTCGCACGCACAACATCCTTGCAAATAAAAAAAAGTATCGGGCATTTCGCCATCGGAAGCCACACGCACCACTTCCAGGGCCTTCTGCTGCCGCAAAAACTGTTTCAGTCGCTTGTGTATGAGGTTTCCTCCTATATGTACTACGAGATCCGGTTCTATGAGTCCCTCCGGCCAGCCGTTCTGTTCGATAAAAGCGAGTCGATAGCTTCCTTCTGCACTAGCGAGCAGCTCCGGAAGCACCAATATCCCGTTTCTCGTTTCCAATAAAGAGAAAAGCGCAGGATCTACGCTATGCGTTTGACCACAAATCAGCAGCGGGAAATGGGCCCGACGGACTTTTTCTACTGTTTCAACCAGCGAAAGACGTCTGATGACCCGTTCATCGGGAAGCGTTGCCGTATGAAAAGAAAAAAGAGGCTCACTGACAGGAATGTTCAAATGTACGCATTTCCCGTCCCAAGCCTGCAACAGAGCTTCGTTGACTCGTCGGTTGGCAAAACGGCGGGTATTCTCGTCATGCGGCTCGACAATTTCGAATGTCCGCGCATAAGGTTGCAAAGCTCCCGCTTGTACAATGGTTTGTCCGTCCAATTGTCCGATTAAATCGGACGGACGGTCGGCACTGATCGCGATAAGCGGAACATGCTGGTAAAAAGCCTCGGCCACAGCAGGTAGCAGATTGAGTAACGCAGATCCGGATGTCACACAGACTGCAACTGGCGCTTTTTTCGCAAGGGCAATACCCAATGCCACAAAGCCGGCGCTGCGTTCGTCCGTCACAGGATGCAGCCGGAGGGCACGACATTCTTGTAGATTATGTATAATCACGCCGTTCCGAGAGCCGGGACAGACCACCGCGTCTCTGATTCGATGTGCCGCGAGCAAACTGGTCAGTATGTTTACATTGTCTTTGTCACAAAACATGATATTGTCGGTTATTCGGTCTGCGAAGCGCCGCAACGGGCGTCAAATTCCCACAACGGTCAATATGGCCGCAAGTTTCTTCTGTGTCTCCTCCCATTCAGCCGTTTCCGTACTTTCGGGCAGCAAGCCGCCGCCGGCATAGAGCGTGGCCTGCGTGCTTTCTGCTTCGAGACAACGCAACGACACGTACAAATGCGTCTGTCCGTCGCAGATTCCGCAAGGTCCCGAATATCCGGCATAATAACGTCGAGGGCCATTTTCCGCTTCGGCCAGCACAGCGGCGGCTTCTGCCGAGGGAAAGCCGCAAATCGCAGGGGTAGGGTGAAGCCGGCGGGCAATGACGCCGGCATCCGCCTTTCCGTAGCGGAACGACACCGAGGTGCAGAGATGAACCACGTTTCCGCTTCTCATCGGCCGGGGGCCGACGGCCTGTATGTCCGTGCAACAATCGGCCAGCCGCTCCATTATATATTGGGTAACCAAATGTTGTTCCGCACGATTCTTTTCGTCCCATGCGCCCGGAGCCGGTAGTTGCCCGTCCGTCGCGCCAAGCGTGCCGGCCAGCGCCATTGTGGCACCGGATGTCCGAGCATCTTTTTCCGTCGTCCGCACCAACAGTTCGGGCGAGGCCGTCAGCCATGTTCCGGTCTGCGGCGTGCACCACAAGGCCACATAATTGCGGGGATAAAGTCGGCATGCGCGTAAAAAGCCGGCACAAAGTGCATCCTTTCCGCTAGCGGGAAGCGAAATGACGTGGCGTCGCGCGTAAACCACCTTTTTCAGTTTGCCGCTGGCCAGCGCCTGTTTGCATTTTTCGAAGCCTGCGGCGTACGCTTTGCGCTCTTCCGGGCGATTTTCCGGGCATATTTCCGCAACAAACGGCTGTTCGTCTGCCGAAAGCCGGCATACGGCCATACGCTCCGGGCGAATCATGACCGTCGGACAGCCTTCCGTGCGACAGAATGGCGCAATGGCGAAGCCTCGGCCGCAGATTTCTTCTACGGTCTCCGGTTTACCCGCCAGAAGCGTGGCGTCCGTTTCGTCAGGCAGACGGTAACAAGCAAAAGTCTCTGTTTTTCCGGCCAGAAAACGCCTTATCGTATCCAGACTGCCGTCGTGCATTTCGTCTCAGCGCTTGCGGTTTTCTACAATCTCGACGTCTATGATACGGTCGGGGCCGCTGGCGGGGCATGCGCCGACGGAAATCGTCAGCGTCTCGCTTTTTTTTCTGTAACACAGAGGCATGCCGTTTCCGAAAGCCGTGACTTTCCTGACTTTATGAGGAATTGTCACTTCGATGTCGCCGGAAATACTGTCGTCGAGCAGATGAATGAAGATGTGCTGCCCCTTGGCCGTGGAGACGATGTCCGCTCCGTCGCCGGCCCGGCCGGCCTGCGTCGCGTAGATAGTCTCTCCGTTCGCGCGCAACCACGTTCCGATTTCTTTCAGTCGGGCCAGCGCCGTTTCGGGCAGGTTGCCGTCGGGCTGCGGGCCGATGTTGAGCAGGAGATTCGCGCCTTTTCCCGCAGTGCGCACCAGCAGGCGTATCAGTTCGCCGGCCGGTTTGTAATTCTGGTCGGCCACTTTGTAGCCCCACATACCATTCATCGTCTGACACGTTTCCAGCGGCAGCGTGCTGACGGATTGTCCGGAAAGTCCGGCGTGATTTTCACCGGGGACGTCGCGTTCGAAAATCTGTATGTCTTCGCCGGGATAGGGCGTCTGATGATGATTGTTGCCCACGAGACATCCGGGCTGCAGGCGGTGTATCAGGTCGTACTGCCCTTGCAACTGCCAGTCGAAAGCCACGGAGTCGGCGTCGTGGTCCCACATGCCGTCGAACCATATCGCGCCGATTTTCCCGTAACGGGTCAGCAGTTCTTCCAGCTGGCGGTTCATGAAGGCATAATAGCTGGCCCAGTCCGCTTTCTTCGGGTCTTTTCCGGTATGCAGGCCGGTTCGTCCGGCCGGATAGTCGTCGCGCGTCCAGTCGATGTGCGAATAGTAGAGGTGGAAGCCCATGTCCTGCGCATGACAGGCTTCGGCCAGCTCGCCCACCACGTCGCGGCGGAACGGCGTGTGCATGATATTGTAGTCGCTCTGCGCCGTGTCCCACATGGAGAAGCCTTCGTGATGCCTGGACGTGAAACAGATGTAACGGGCGCCGGCCTCTTTGCAGGCTGCGACCCATTCCGCCGCGTCGAAGGCGTGCGGATAGAAGGCATTCATGGCTTTGGCGTATTCGTTGCGGTCGATTCCTGCGTTTTGCAGATACCATTCGCCCTGGGCGAAGGTAGCGTAGAGGCCCCAGTGCAGAAAAATGCCGAAACGGGCTTCGGCAAAGCGTTGCCGGCTTTCTTCTGCCGGCGTCTGGGCCGCGACAGGGCCGGCAAGGCCGCAGAAAAGCGCGAGGGCGGGGATAAATGTCCGGATGTTCATGTCGTCGTCTGTCGGTAAACAGGCCCAAAGTTACGAAACAACGGGAGAAAACGCCGCTTCCCGGCTCAGGATTTTGCTCCGCCCTGCCGCGCGATGGCTGTACCGGAAGAAAATTTGTCCATATTTTTTACAATTTTCGGCAACGTGGCTGGCGTATTTCCTTTCGCCCGGCGGCTGCATGATTTTCGGGCGAAAGAATCGGGACGACGGCAGAAAGTAGGGAAATACATGGCATTCAGCCGAATACGGCGGGATCAAACAGAAAACCGACGCGCGAAACGGCGAAAAAAGTCTGAGATAAGACCGAAATTGCACAAGGAAAGAAGGAAAATTACGGCCCGAAAGTTTGAATTTGCAGGGCGTAAGTTGCAACTATCTCCCTGTAAGTTTCCGGCAGACCGCTTTCGGCGGAAAATTTTTCCCCGCTGCGGGGCGGAAAATGCTGCTTTCCGTTCTGGAACGAAGCAGGCGTTTGTCAAAATATTTTACAAAATCGGCCGAAGTTTCGTAATTTTGCCGGAAACTGGCGGAAACAGCCGCCAACCCTGCATGAAGTCCGGCCCAATGCGAACGGAACGTGCCTTTACTGCCGGCAAGGCCGAAGACAGTGAACCCTGCCCGGCCTTTGCGCCGACTTCGTCTGTCGCTGCGGGATGAAAGCCTGCGGCTTCGGCCGGCCGATACGGGTTTGGGCCGGCTGGCAGTGTGCCCGCAGGGAAAAATGAACGAAAAGACGGGACCGATGGACTACAAACTGACCGACTGGCTGCCGACCACGCGGCGCGAAATGGAGTTGCGCGGCTGGGATGTGGCCGATGTCATCATTTTTTCGGCCGATGCCTACGTGGACCACCCTTCGTTCGGCGCAGCCGTCATTTCGCGGCTCATCGAGGCCGAGGGGTTCCGCGTATGCGTGGTGCCGCAGCCCGACTGGCACGGCGATTTTCGCGATTTCAGAAAATTGGGGCGGCCGCGCCTATTCTTCTCGGTGGCGCCCGGAGCGATGGACTCGATGGTCAACAAATATACGGCCGCCCGCCGGCTGCGCAGCGAGGATGCTTACAGCCCCGACGGGCGTCACGATTTGCGACCGGACTATCCGACCGTGGTCTACACGCAAATTCTCAAACAACTCTATCCCGACGCACCGGTAGTGCTGGGCGGCATCGAGGCATCGCTACGCCGTGTCACGCACTACGACTATTGGCAGGAAAAGCTGCGGCCATCCATCATCTGCGACGCGGGTGCCGACTTGTTGGTCTACGGCATGGGCGAATTGCCCACGGCCGAGCTGTGCCGTCTCGTGGAACGCAAACTCTGTCACGGCCGCGACGACTCTTTCGCCTCGGCCAGCGATTTCCGTCAGCTGCTGCGCAAATATCCTGTGCGGCAGACGGTCACGCTGGAGCGGCGTGAAGACATCTGCGGCGGCATACGGCCGGACGACATCATGCTGAATGCGCACGAAACCTGCCTGCACGACAAAAAAGCCTACGCTGCCAACTTCCGGCACATCGAAGAGGAGAGCAACAAGCTGCATCCGCAGCGCATACTGCAGGAAACGGGCGGCAAGTTCATCGTCGTCAATCCGCCGTTCCCGCCCATGACGACCGAACAGATAGACCGCTCGTTCGACTTCCCCTACACGCGATTGCCGCACCCGAAATATAAAGGGAAACGCATTTCGGCTTACGAAATGATCAAATTTTCGGTCAACATTCACCGCGGCTGTTTCGGCGGGTGCGCCTTTTGCACGATTTCGGCCCATCAAGGCAAATTCATTATGAGCCGCTCGAAGGAAAACATCCTGCGCGAAGTGCGCAAAATCACGCAGATGCCCGACTTTCGGGGCTATCTCAGCGATTTGGGCGGCCCTTCGGCCAACATGTACATGATGGGAGGAAAGGACCGTGGGCTGTGCAGGAAATGCAAACGTCCTTCATGTATCTTTCCCCGAATTTGTCCGAATTTGTCGAACGACCACCGGCCGCTGCTCGACATATATGCTGCCGTCGACGCCATGCCGGGAATCAAGAAGAGCTTTATCGGGAGCGGCATTCGCTACGACATGCTGCTTCATCGTACGGGAGACGCCGCAACAGACAAGGGAACGGAACTTTATACGCGCGAACTTATCGTCCGTCACGTCAGCGGGCGGCTCAAAGTCGCGCCGGAACACACCTCCGACCGCGTATTGCAGCAAATGCGCAAACCTTCGTTCGTCCAGTTCCGGCAATTCAAGAAAATATTCGACCGCATTAACCGCGAAGCCGGACTCAATCAGCAGATTATCCCTTATTTCATCTCTTCGCACCCGGGTTGCACGTCAGAAGACATGGCCGAACTGGCAGCAGAGACGCGAGACATGGACTTCCGGCTCGAACAGGTGCAAGACTTCACGCCTACGCCGATGACAGTGGCCACCGAAACATGGTATTCCGGTTATCATCCCTACACACTCGAACCTATGTTCTCGGCTCAAAGCCCTCGCGAGAAATCGGCGCAGCGGCAGTTTTTCTTCTGGTACAAGCAGGAGGAACAGCAGAAGATTATGGCGGAATTACGCCGCATAGGGCGTCTGGACCTCATTGAAAGGCTTTACGGAGTGGCACCTCAGGCGCGAAAAAGTCAGGAGAAAAGAAAAAATGACAGCAGGAAGGAAGAACGGAAAGCCGTCCGAAACAGCCGGAGCAAAAGAAAATAGCACATTCAGGGGAGAAACTCCATAACAACGGGAAGATGATCGGAAATACCTCCTTTGTAGATCGGTCCGAGATAGGTGCGGCGCGGCTTTCGTCCGCCATGTACCGCGTCAGGTTCGAGAAGGAAATCGGAGGTCAGGATTTTCACTGAAGTAAACGAAACCTCGTGCATTTCGGCATTGACGAGGAAATGGTCGAGTTCGTTCCACTTTCCCCGATATTTGTAAGTGCCGCCCACGACGGACTTATCGGGATGCAGAACGACAAATTTTCCGTCTCCACAGAGCGTCCTGCGGATACTGACATCGGAGGCTTCGTCGTTAAAGTCCCCGGCAATGACGACTCTCGGCCGCATACGGCGTCGGACTACACTGTCGGCTTTCGCTTTCAAAAAAGCTGCAACTCGTTTCCTTCGCACGGCACCTTGTGCCCCTCCGGAACGGCTGGGAAAATGCACACCGAAAATATCTAATGTATCGCCGGAATGAGTAAGGCCTGAGACATAAAGAATATCGCGCGTAGTCCAGCTGTCCTCTGCTGAAAACGGGCGCAAACATGCTGTATGAAACGGAGAATAGTGCAGAGGACGATAGAGTAGGGCAATGTTAATGCCGCGTACATCAACGCCGTGCGTCATTATATAAGAATAACCCAAGCGATGTAGGGAGGTTTTGTCGATTAAATCGCTCACGACACTGTCATTTTCCACCTCACAGAGTACGATAAAATCGACCGGACGGTCTCCGCCAGCGGCTGCAATGGCTCGGGCCAACATTCCGATTTTCTTCATGTAGCGCGATGTATTCCAATTCATGGAACCTTGCGGAGAAAAAGCCGTATCGTATGTTTCCGGGCTGCCTATCGTATCGAAAAGATTCTCCACATTGTATATTCCATCAGCCTCATCGACCGCTGTGCCGGTAAATGCGATACAAGCAACAGCGACAGGAAAATCCATGCCAAATGCTGACGATACATTCCTTATTTCTTTTTCAGCAGACCGAGCGATTCCTTGCTGAGACGTCCGAGCTGTTCGCGGCCATGCTGAAATTGCTGCTGGAAGCCGTAAAACTGACGCATCGAAGACTCAAAAGCGTGCTCTACATAGGGTTGTTTTTTCATTTCCGGAGGACATACCACGACGCGAAGCCCTTTTTCAATCAGCTGCACGTCAACGGTTTCTCCGGCAATCAGCGGATCGCCGTCGCAATGAATAACTCCGCCTCCTGAGCGCCGGATGCGTATGTGGTCGCTCTTGAATACTTTAACATGGGAATTGAAAAGGATTGTACGGGAAAAGAGTTGGAGTGCCATTTCTGCGGCTTCCCACATATTGAATGGCTCTATGACGACAACATCCATCAGTCCGTCGCTCATCGACGCCTCCGGAGCGATATAGGCGTTGTTCCCGTATTGCGAAGCATTGGCGCACGCGATGAGAAAAGCCTCATAGTGGTGCCTGCCGAGCGCATCTTCTATAATATAAGACTGCGGACGAAAAGAAAGCCATTGCTTCAGCGCTTGTTCCAGGTAAGTAATCAGTCCTCGCCGGCCGGCTTCAGCGAATCCTTTTGAGAGAATGGCGTCGAAGCCCACGCCGCACGTACAGAAAAAAGGATTGCCGTCGATTCGGCCGTAGTCGAGCGTATGAATGACACGACTGTTCAGCAGTTCGACAGCCTGTCGCGGAATCAACGGTATGTGTAAATGGCGTGCAAGCCCGTTGCCCGAACCGCAAGGGATGATACCGAGTGCGGTCGACGTGCCAATCAAACCTCGGCCCACTTCGTTCACCGTTCCATCTCCGCCTATGGCCACTACGACGTCGACGGCATCTGCAGCAGCCTCGCGGGCGATTTCTTCCGCATGTCCGGCACGCTGCGTCTCGCGTATCTCGGGGATAAACAGATTGGTATTGAGATATTGCTCAACGGCAGCAAGAATCTTCTGCTTGCTGCCGGTTCCCGACACGGGGTTTACAATAAAAAGAACACGCTGTTTCATTCTGCTGCAAATGTACGAAAAAAACACTACAGCTCTTTCTTCCTGTCATTCGTTTTGCTACAGATATAAAAGTTGCAAAATTTAAGATTTATTGGGTTTATAATTGTTAAAAGACTATCTTTGCAAACGAAAAACCGGACAAACGGCACGTTTCCTCCGGCTATCCGATATTTTTATGTCCTAATTTATAACCAACCAACAAAACATGTCTGTCTGGATATTTTTTAAGTTGATCGGATCGCTTGCCTTGTTGATGTATGGCATGAAATCCATGAGCGACAGCTTGCAGAAGATGGCAGGATCTCAGTTGCGCCACGTGTTGCAGGCCATGACGACGAACCGTTTTGCCGGTATGCTGACCGGAGCGTTCGTGACAGCCTCCGTACAATCGTCGACGGCTACAACTGTCATGACTGTATCTTTTGTCAACGCCGGCTTGCTGACGCTATGTCAGGCCATCTCCGTCATTATGGGCGCCAATATCGGCACTACGTTGACGGCCTGGATCATGAGCGCAGGCTTTTCTTTCAACATCGCCGACTTTGTCTATCCGGCATTCTTCATCGCCATTATCCTTATCTACAGCAAGAAGAGAAAGAGTATGGGCGATTTTCTTTTCGGCATCGCTTTCATGTTCCTCGGCTTGGGCACGCTGCGCCAGACGGGCATAGACATGAATCTCGGCGACAATGAAGCCATCCTTTCTTTTTTCTCTTCGTTCGATCCCGACAGCTTCCTGACAACCATCGCGTTCCTGCTGCTGGGCGGCGTGCTGACATTTGCCGTTCAGTCTTCGGCTGCCGTCATGGCCATCACGATGATTCTCTGCTCGAGCGGCGTACTTCCGATTTATCAGGGCATTGCGCTCGTCATGGGTGAGAATATCGGTACGACCGTCACTTCGAACATCGCAGCGCTCACGGCCAATGTACAGGCACGCCGCGCTGCGTTCGCCCACATGTTTTTCAACGCTTTCGGCGTCGTATGGATGCTTTTTGTTTTCCGCCCCTTCATCGACATGATTTGCGGTTTCGTCGGTTTCGACGAGACCATGCCGAAAAGCGACCCCAACTTTGTGAACAATGCGGCGAAGCTCTCGTTCGTATTGGCCGCTTTCCACACGACGTTCAACGTCATCAACACCTCGATACTCATTTGGTTCATTCCGCAAATCGAGAAAATCGTGTGCCGCGTGATCAAACCCCGTGTCGAAGGAGAGGAAGAGGAATTCCGTCTGCGCTTCATCACCAGAGGCATCATGGAGACGCCGGAACTTTCGGTGCTCGAGGCCCGCAAGGAGATTCAGTCGTATGCCGAGCGCACGCAACGCATGTTCGGCATGGTGTGCGACCTGATGAACACGAAGGAAGACACGGCGTTCATCAAACTTTTCTCGCGCATCGAGAAATATGAGAGCATAAGCGACAAAATGGAAATAGAAATCGCCACCTATCTCGACAATGTGAGCGATGCCCACCTCAGCGACGAGACCAAAGCCAAAATCCGCGCCATGCTGCGCGAAATTTCCGAACTCGAAAGTATCGGCGACAGCTGTTACAACCTGGCGCGCACGCTCAACCGGAAAATGTCGGGCAACGAGGATTTCACGGAACAGCAGTACGAACACATCAACCAGATGTTCCGGCTCACGGACGACAGTCTCACGCAAATGAACGTCATGCTCAACAGCCGCCGCGAGGTTATCGACGCCAATCTTTCGATCAACATCGAAAAGGAAATCAACAATTTCCGCAACCAGCTGAAGAACCAGAACATCAACGACGTGAACGACCACAAATACACCTATGCCATCGGCACGATGTACATGGATCTCATCGGCGAATGCGAGAAATTGGCCGACTATGTGATGAACGTCGTCGAAGCCCGCATGGGCATTCGCTGGCGCGACAATTAATAGGGAATTTCCGGCCGTTTCGCGACCGCTCGGCTGACTTCGGGCGAAATAACGCCGCATTTGGAAAAACTAACTCAGACTAAGTTTGAACTTACTCAGAGATAGTTCAAACTTAGTCTGAGTTAGTTTTGCTTATCTTTGCGACTTTTTCATCTTGCTGGCTTTCAGTGGCATACAGCCGACGCGTTTTCCCACTTTCAGGGGCTTCTTTTCGCCCTGGTTGCGCCATGGCCTACGCCTTCAGGGTCAAAGGGCATTTTTTCTTGCGCCGCCACGCAAGCGCTATCGGTATAAATCGTTACCTTTGCCATATACAAGCAATCAAGCACACGATGAAAAAATACATCAAAGACCTCACGGTGCATGCCGCTGAACGTCCGGCCAAAGGCTACACGCTGCTGAAACTTCGTGCGGCCGAAAGCGACACGTTGCCGCCGATGGAGCCGGGGCAGTTTGTAGAAGTCAGAGCCGGAAGCGCAAGCGACACCGGTCTGCGCCGGCCGATTTCCATCAACTTCGTAACAGCCGACAACAGCGAGCTGTGGCTGCTGATTCACGAAATAGGTGCGCGCACCCGCGCCCTGGGAAAGCTTCGCAAGGGCGATACGCTGAACTGCATCCTACCCTTGGGAAACGGTTTCCGTATCCATGCG
Organism: Prevotellaceae bacterium; assembly: GCA_022508615.1. Taxonomy (GTDB): domain Bacteria; phylum Bacteroidota; class Bacteroidia; order Bacteroidales; family Bacteroidaceae; genus Alloprevotella. The sequence continues at coordinate 22,349 of JAFLUW010000011.1, forward strand.
GAGGGCGCGCGCGTGCTTCTCGTCGGCGGCGGCGTGGGAACGGCTCCGCTGTTGTACTACGGCCGACGATTGCGCGAGGCGGGATGCCGTCCGACGTTCCTTCTCGGCGGTCGCACGGCCGAAGGGGTGCTGCAAGGCGACCTCTTTGCCCGATACGGCGATGTATACCTCACGACCGAGGACGGATCGGCCGGCGAGCGCGGCTTCGTGACCGACCACAGCCTGTGGAAAGGACATTTCGACGCCGTCGCCACCTGCGGTCCCAAGCCCATGATGCAGGCCGTGGCGCGAAAGGCACGGGAGAAAGGCCTTCCCTGCGAAGCCTCGCTCGAAAACATGATGGCATGCGGACTCGGCGCCTGCCTGTGCTGTGTGGAAAAGACAAAAACGGGCAACCTGTGCGTCTGCCAGAGCGGCCCCGTATTCAATACCCAGGATTTGCAATGGCTCGACTGAATGTAAACATCGGAGCGCTCGCGCTCAAAAATCCCGTACTCACGGCCAGCGGCACATTCGGCTACGGGCTGGAATTTGCCGATTTCGTCAACCTCGAAGACCTCGGCGGCTTCATCGTCAAAGGCACTACGCTCGACCCGCGCGAGGGCAACGACTATCCGCGCATGGTGGAAACGGCCGGAGGTATGCTCAACTGCGTGGGACTGCAAAACAAAGGCGTAGACTATTTCTGCCGACACATCTATCCCCGCATCAAGGACCTCGGCACGAACGTTCTGGTCAACGTGTCGGGCTCGGACATCCCGAGCTATGCGGCCTGCGCCGAAAGAATAGCCGCTCTCGAAGCCATTCCGGCCATCGAGCTGAACATTTCGTGCCCCAACGTGAAAAACGGCGGCATGGCTTTCGGCACAACCTGCGAAGGCGCGGCCACAGTGGTCGAAGCCGTGCGGAAAGTGTACCACAAAACGCTAATCGTCAAGCTCTCGCCCAACGTGACGGACATCGCCTCGATTGCCATGGCCGTCGAAGCGGCCGGAGCCGACGCCGTTTCGCTCATCAACACCCTGATGGGCGCCAGTATCGATATCGAACGACGGCGACCGCACCTGTCCATCGGAACCGGCGGCCTGAGCGGCCCGGCCATGAAGCCGGTGGCAGTGCGCATGGTCATGCAAACGGCCCGTGCCGTGAAAATACCTGTCATCGGCATAGGCGGAATCTGCACGACCGAAGACGCCATTGAATTTCTTATGGCCGGAGCCTCCGCCATTGAAATCGGATATGCCAACTTCATCGATCCAGCCGTTTCCGGAAAAATTGTCCGCGGCATCGGGCAGTGGCTCGACAGCCACCATGTAAGCGATGTACACGCAATCATCGGCGCTGCGCTCTGATGCTTAACCAATAATCCAATCAGAAAGCCCACACGAAAATGTTAGACTTCGTCCACCTGCACGTACACACCCAATATTCCATTCTCGACGGCCAGGCCTCCGTCGCCAAACTGCTGGCCAAAGCTACAGCCGACGGCATGCGCGGAATGGCTGTGACCGACCATGGCAACATGATGGGTATCAAGGAATTTTTCGACGAAGCGAACAAAATGACTGCGAAAGCGGGCAAACAAGTGGCCGAACTCGAGGAAAAACTGGCGGCTGTTTCAGCGGAAGAAGAGCGGGAATCGATATGCAGACAGCTCGAGAAAGCCCGGCGCACGGCTGCGTTCAAACCAATCTTCGGTTGCGAGATGTATTGTGCCCGCCGGGGGATGCTTGCCAAGGAGACGAAAGAAGACCAAAGCGGATGGCATCTCATCGTATTGGCCAAAAACAAAACGGGTTATCATAATTTGATAAAGCTTGTCTCCAACTCGTGGGTCGACGGTTTCTACATGCGGCCGCGAACAGATCACGAACAGCTGGAACGCTACAAAGAAGGGCTTATCATCTGTTCGGCCTGCCTCGGTGGGGAGTTGCCGCAAAAAATCATGAAAGGCGATATCGCCGGAGCGGAAGCCTCTGCAAAATGGTTTCGCGATATTTGGGGAGAAGACTATTACATCGAACTGCAGCGCCACGAAGTCAAAGATCCGCAGCAGCGAGCCAACCGAGAAACTTATCCTTTGCAAGTAAAGACCAATGCCGAACTTATAAACATCGCCCACAAATTGGGCATCAAGCTTATTTGCTCCAATGACACGCATTTCGTCGACGAAGAAAACGCCGAAGCGCACGATCGTCTGATATGCCTGTCAACGGGGCGTGATCTCGACGATCCGACCCGTATGCTTTACACGAAGCAAGAGTGGTTCAAGACGCGTGGCGAAATGAATGAGATTTTCGCCGATATTCCCGAAGCGCTCGAAAATACTTGCGAAATTTGCGACAAGGTCGAAACGTATAATATCAACCACGGCCCGATTATGCCGAACTTCGACATTCCCGAAGATTTCGGTACGGAGGAAGAATACCGGAAACGAATAAATGAAAAAGAGCTTTTCAACGAATTTACCTGCGACGAAAACGGAAATGTCGTTATGGAAGAGGCTGAAGCCCGCAAAAAAATAGAAAAGCTCGGCGGATACGACAAACTCTACCGCATCAAACTCGAAGCAGACTATCTGGCAAAACTCACTTACGACGGTGCAAAAAAGAAATACGGAGATCCTCTCGATGACGTAACGGCTGAACGGTTGAAATTCGAACTGCACGTTATGAAAACGATGGGCTTTCCCGGCTACTTTCTCATTGTGCAGGACTATATTCGGGCTGCCCGTGAAGAATTGGGCGTCAGCGTAGGCCCCGGACGCGGTAGCGCGGCCGGAAGTGCGGTAGCCTATTGTCTCGGCATCACGCTTGTGGACCCAATCAAGTACGATTTACTGTTCGAACGCTTTCTGAATCCTGACCGAATCTCACTTCCCGATATCGATGTAGACTTCGACGACGACGGCCGCGGCAGTGTGCTGCAATGGGTCACGCAAAAATATGGAGAGGCCAACGTTGCCCATATTATTACATATGGAACTATGGCCACAAAGATGGCACTTAAAGATGTGGCCCGCGTACAGAAACTACCTCTCAATATCTCAAATCAGTTGTGCAAACTCATCCCCGATAAATTGCCGGAAGGTCCAGATGGGAAAACGCCCAAGATGAATTTGACCAATGCCATTGCCGCCATCCCCGAACTGCGCGATGCTGAAGCCAGCAATGATCCCTTGATGCGCGATACGATTCGTTATGCAAAGATGCTCGAGGGGAACGTGCGGGGAACCGGCGTACATGCTTGCGGTTTCATTATCTGTAAGGACCGGATTGACGATTGGGTGCCGGTATCTACGGCTTACGATAAAGAGACCAAGGAACAATTGCACTGCACGCAATATGAGGGGAGAGTTATCGAAGACACGGGACTCATCAAGATGGACTTTCTCGGGTTGAAAACACTTTCCATCATCAAGGAGGCCGTCGAAAATATCAAACAAAGTCTCGGTATCGTCGTTAACATAGAGGAAATCGATATTGAGGACAAGCCTACTTACCAGCTTTACTGCGACGGACGCACTATTGGCACATTCCAGTTCGAATCGGCCGGTATGCAAAAGTACTTGCGCGAACTTCAACCTTCGACTTTCGAGGACTTGATTGCAATGAATGCACTTTACCGGCCGGGTCCCATGCAATATATACCGGACTTCATCGCCCGCAAGCATGGTGACATGCCCATTACCTATGATTTGCCGTGCATGGAAAGATATTTGAAAGACACTTACGGCATTACTGTCTATCAAGAGCAAGTCATGCTTCTTTCAAGGGAAATTGCCAATTTTACAAGAGGAGAGAGCGACACGCTTCGCAAGGCAATGGGCAAGAAAATGAAAGACAAACTGGATCATATGAAAGAACAGTTTGTCTCTCAAGGCATCGAAAACGGACATAAGCCTCAGGTACTTAACAAAATTTGGACTGATTGGGAAGCATTTGCCTCGTATGCCTTCAACAAAAGCCATGCCACTTGTTATTCATGGGTCGCATATCAGACTGCTTACCTGAAGGCCAATTATCCTTCTCAATATATGGCCGCTGTAATGAGTCGTGCAAAAGATAACATTACGGAAGTCAGCAAACTCATGGATGAGTGCAAATCTATGGGCATTAACACGCTCGGTCCGGACGTTAATGAGAGTCGTCTAAAGTTTGCCGCAGCTCATGACGGAACAATCCGCTATGGCCTCGGTGCGATAAAAGGTATGGGAGGCCAGGCAGCATTGGCCATACTTGAAGAGCGCGACCGCAATGGGGTATTCAAAGATATTTATAATTTTGCCGAACGAATAGATTTACGGGCATGTAACCGAAAGGCGTTCGAACTTTTAGCTATATCAGGAGCACTCGATTGTTTCGGTTTCAGCAGAGAACAGTATCTTACCCTTAATGAACGTGGTGAAGTTTTTTTGGATAGTCTGATACGCTATGGACTCCGTCATCAAGAAGAACGACAAAGCAATATAATATCTTTATTCGGTGATTCCACAGCAATTGAAATTACAAAACCTCAACCAGAGAAAGAATATATAAAATGGTCGGCTCTCGAACGTTTGAACAAAGAACGGGCTTTGACCACACTATACTTTTCCGGACATCCTCTTGATGACTATTTCGTCATTCTTGAACATATATGCAACCTGCGCATGGAAAATATCGAAGACCGCGAAGATTTCAGGGACAAAGAGGTAACGTTGGGTGGCATTGTTACAGCAGTCCGGCGCGGAGTCTCAAAAAAAGGCAGTAATTACGGCATTGTAACAATGGAAGATTTTAGCGGCGCAGGCGAAATTGCGCTTTTCGGCAAGCAATGGGCTGATTGGTGTGGCTATATGCAAGAAGGCAACTCCCTTTTCATCAGTGGCCGTATGGAGAGCGGGCGTTATGACCAGCAGCGCATTGATCTGAATATCAACAAAGTTGAATTTCTTAACGAAATAAAAGAATCGAAAGTTGAAAATATCAATATTAAGATTGATTTGAAAGAATTCAACGATCTGAAATGCTCTGAACTATCCCAAACCTTACAGCAATCGCCTGGAAATACGGACGTATTCTTCACTTTCGAAGATGAAACAGGCTCAGAAGTCCGGTTGCATAGCACAAATCTTAAGGTTAATGTCACGAAATCTCTCATAGACAACCTTACGGGCACGTTACGTTTATCTTATGAAATCAATTCTCATTAACCCATAAACAATAATAACTATGGAAAGAAAAATCAACGACCAAAATTTTGAGGAAATCCTTGCAGAAGGCCTTCCTGTAGTAGTAGACTTCTCTGCTACATGGTGTGGTCCCTGCCAGCGCATCGCTCCTTATTTCGAACAATTAGCCGAAACCTATGCCGGCAAAGTCATCATTGGCAAATGCGATGTAGACGAAGCCGAATTGCTACCTGCACGCTTTGGTGTCCGAAATGTTCCCACCGTACTTTTCATCAAGAACGGAGAAGTGGTAGATAAGAACGTCGGTGCCGCTCCCATGAGCGTATTTGTTGAAAAAATTGAAGCGCTACTCAAATAAGCCGTACCCATGGCTGCTATTGATGATGAATTGCTTCTCGACGCCGAGGACGACGCATGTGCCGTAGCTTTCATTCGCACCCGTTTACCTCAGGAACTTCAGGAAAAGTTTACGGAAGAAGATCTATACTACTTTCTGGACGTGATCGTCGAATACTATACAGAAAGCGGCGTACTTGAACAACAGCCTGATACCGAAGGATACATCACCCTTGATGCAGAAGCTATCGCCATTTACGTGGCCGAAAAGTCCCGCAAGGAGAAAGTAGGAATCTTTTCGGCTGACGATCTCCTGTATGTCGTACAAGCTGAAATGGATTACGCCGAAAGTTTGGAGCAGGATTGACCAAATTTTATTCTTTACAGCAAATGAGGGAATAAAATAATTTATAGGGAATAATTTATATTAAATCATTCCCTCATTTGCTTATAC
>JAFLUW010000110.1 GCA_022508615.1 Prevotellaceae bacterium
GGAAGGGGAAAAAAGTGAAAAGTTTTCGTTTCGCAGCAGCGCTGTAAGCGAAGAAAGAGGGCGTAAAGAGGAGACGGAAAGTCTCTGAAATCAGAGCCGCAGGCGGAAAACGTAGTGTTTGCGGTCGCAGCGGCTGGGATTGGCGCTTTGTATGAGGCGCGAAAGGTCGGAAACGTCGCATATCGTGCCGTCGGGGCCGAGTATGCCGATGCCTTCGGTCCGGGCGTTGTACATTTCTTTTTCCACCGTGCGGCTTGTCACGAAGTAGGCGGCCTCATCGCGCGAGAGGGAAAGGGCTGAGGCGATTTCGTCGATGTGGCTTTCGAGGATGCCGTCGGGAATTTCGTCTTCGTAGGTGTCGGCGCGGAACAGGTTGCGGTTGACGAAAGCCGAGGAGAGCATGGCCAGCACTTTGTCGCCGGCTTCGGTCCAGGCTTTGAGGGCCGAGAGAATGTCGCTGTCGTCGAGCAGGGCGAAGCGGGCCAGCGTTTCGCCGTCGAGCGTACGTCGGCCGTAGAGAAAGTAGCGAAGCGCGGGCGAACAGGGCAGATGGCGGCCTTCGGCGGCCAGAAAGCGCGCCCGGCGCAGCGCCGAACGCAGCACTTCCTCGGCTGCGACAACTGTTTTGTGCAGATAGACTTGCCAATACATGAGCCGGCGCGACATGAGGTAGTTTTCCACCGAGCCAAGTCCCTTGGCGCTGATGACAAGGCGGTCGTCGTGCAAATCGAATGTCTGCAAAAGGCGGGCGGCGCCGATGTTGCCCTCGCGCACGCCGCAGTAGAAGCTGTCGCGGCAGAGGTAGTCGAGCCGGTCGACGTCGAGTTGCGAGGAAACTAAGTCATGGAGAAAATGTTTAGGGTATTCGTTCTTGAAAATCTTGATGGCCATGCCCAGTTCGCCCTGCAACTCGCGGTCGATGTGCTCCATCATGGCCAGAGTGATGTTTTCGTGGGAAACATTTCGCACGAGGACTTGTTCGAGCACGTGCGAGTAGGGGCTGTGGCCAAGATCGTGCAGGAGAATGGCCGCCTGCGCGCCTTCGCGTTCGGCGTTGAAAATGAAATGTCCGCGACGGGTCAGTCCGTCGAGCGCACAGTTCATCAGATGGAAGGCGCCGAGCGAATGGGCTGCGCGCGTGTGAACCGCACCGGGGTAGACAAAAGCGCCCATGCCCAACTGACGGATGCGGCCGAGGCGCTGAAAAAAGGGATGGGCAATGATTTTTTTGAAAAGCGTGCCGTTGATTTCGGTAAAGCCGTAGACGGGGTCGTTGATGTACATGTACGAAAGGGGAGTTGCTCTTTTGTGAGGGGCTTGCAGCGGTGTTTCAGTCCGCAGTGCGCTGCCGGCGTTTCTTCAACGCCGCCATGTCGGTGATCCAGGCCAGATGTTCGGCCGTGAAGCCGTGTGCCAGCATCATGTCCCGGTCTTCCGAGAAAATATCTCCGGGTTCGGCGGCGTGAAGATAGCGGTCGACGGCAGTTGCCGCGTCTTTCCGGATTAAAGCCGTGTGTCCGGCGTTGATCCAGTCTGAGACAGTTGGCTTTCCGCCAAGCAATTTGGCATAGAAGGTCTCGGCTTTTTCCGTTTCCCCGGCTTGCAGCGCGCACCAGGCCAGCGCCCGCACGGTCTGCGGTGCGTCGTCGGAGAGATAGTTGGCCTTGAAAAGATAGCGGAAGGCTTCGTCGTAGTGTTTCAGCCGGATCAGGCATTCGCCGAGCCGGCATAAGTTGCGGCTGTCGTCGGGCAAGAGACGTTCTACGGCCTTATAATAATGAATGGCTTGCTCCGTTTCGCCTAAAACGCGGTGACAGAAAGCCAGACGTCCGAGAGTCCAGACGTCATCGGACTTCAACAAATCGGCACGTTCGAGATAACGGACGGCTTGTCCGTAATCGCCGTGTTTCATGCAAGTCAGGCCGATGCGCTGCAAGGCCTGGGCGTCGTCTATGCGGTCGTCGAAAACGCCATAGCCCGCCAGCAGTAAATCGCATTTGAAAGGATTGACCGACCGGCGGTGTTGCGGGTGTAAATGAAAGAATCTGTAGAGATCTTGCAGGTAGGAAGAAATTTCAGACAGCTGTGTCCGGCCGGAAGAATGGCCGCTCGTCGGAAAAGAAGTCTCGCTGTTTCCGAGTTCTTCCAGCATTCGCTGCTGCATGGCGGGCATAGCGTCGGCGAATTGCTCGATTGTCCACTTGTCCGAGTCACAAAGATTAGTTTTGTTCAGAAAGGAGAGTTTTCCGTTGTAGGGACGAAACCAGTTGGCCGTATTTTTGAAATAAGAAAGTCTTGTTTTGGCTGCGCCGAGCGAGCCGAGATAAATGTCGGCGCCCTGCTGCTGCCATGTGGCCATTTGTTGTATTTTTTCAGCTATGCGGTCGTGCAGACTTTCGTCGGCGGCCCAGTCCGGATTGGCTGTCATGGCTTCCTGCAACTGGGCGGCCATATCTTCTATCCCTTTGCCACGATTGATGCCGAGCCGGTCGAGATGTTCCATCATGCCGGGCATGATGTCTTCGCGTATGGATTTTTCGATTTTCTTTGTTTCGAGCGTGAGCAGCAGCCGCATTTGGATGCCGAGTACGTCGATGCCTTGCCATTGGATGGTGATTTCGGGGTAGAAGGCGAGACGTTTGTGCCAATATAACTGGGCCAGCACGGCGCCTGTCAGCGCCCGGGCCGAAATGTGGGAATCTTCGTGATGCAGATAGCGCATAAGTATCTGCATTTTCCGGGCATCGAAAAAATAGAGCAGTCCCAGCAGCAGCGCGCTGAGTGTAAGGCATTTTTCTTCCTGCGTGATTTGCTCGTCATCCAGTTTCCCGGTGATCTCTCCGGCCTCCTGCAAGCTGAGTGCGGGTAATGTGAACGTACGGTCGAAGCTATTGACGGGATGATGGTGCGAAAGCGAATAAAGGGAGGGCGTATCCTGCAGACACAGTTCGCGTTCTGCGTAGTCGAGCGCCTCATGCGTTTCGCGTACGAAGCGTCTGTACATGCCGGGACGCTCTTTGTCCTGCGTTCCGCGCTCCAGATAGTCGAGCATCAGGAGATAGGCTTCGCGTGTGGGCCGGATGCGTTCTTCAAGTCCGAGATGTTCGCATGTGTCGAGTGCATCGGCCAGCCGCAACTCGTCTAAAGCCCGCCGGGCATCGGAAATCAGAAGATGAGACGTAGGACAATCCATGAATCAGTATTTATATAGGATGAACGAGTCGACCGCAGTCCTGTCGAGCCGGTAGATGTCCGAAAGAATCTTGCGGACACTGTTTATTCCGTATTTGTTAAGGGAATCCGAGGCTTGCTTGTAGGCGCGCAACAGCGCGTCGGCGTCGAAATTCTTGCGGCGTGTGACGATGCGGCCCAGCGTACTTTCCCGGTTCCACACGCGCTGGTGTCCTTTTTGCCCGGCTTGTGTGGCGAAAGGCTCCGGCAGCATGGCCGTTTCCACCTGATTGCCGTCGAGCATGCCGGTTCGCAGCAGCCAGTCGTTTATCTGCGGATGATAGAGCGCTTCGTAAGGGAGGTTGGCTTCGGCTGCCATCTGACGGCACAGCCAGTCGGAGGCGCTGTGGCGCGCGGCAGCCACCATGCGCTTTTTCAGGTGGGAAAGTTTCCTGATGCGCAGATTTCCGGAGGCGACAAGTGCCCAGCGTCCGCGTGTCGGCATCAGTTCGAGCAATTCTTTTCCGTTTTTATGGTAATATGCTATGCGACAGGAATCTGTATATCCGGCGTCGGCTTGTCCGAGCAGGGCTGTATCGGCGTCGAATTGGGAAAAGTAGGTGTCAATTCGGACGTGTAGGCCCAGCGTGTCGAACAGTCCGCTTTGTGCGGCATAGTAGAAAGGCAGGCAGTCGTCGTTGGGCAGCAATGCGAGCCGCATGGCGGGCAGGCTGTCGGCTTTGTCTGCTGTCGGCGCTTCCTTGCGGCCGGTTGTGCAGGCGACGGCAAGCATGAGGGGAAAGATATAAAGGATTCGCTTCACGGATATGCGGTTTGCTGCAAAGTTAATGCAATTTGGCCGAACCGGCAACAGGCGCAGCTTCGGCCGTGTCTGTTGCAGTTCCTGCGCGGAGCCGCCATAAAAAGCCGGCCCGGCGGGAAGCCGGGCCGGACGTAGGGAAATGTGGCGGAATCAGCCTTCGATGGCAGCTACGCCGGGCAGGGTTTTCCCTTCGATGGCTTCGAGCAGTGCGCCGCCGCCCGTCGAGATGTAGGAAACCTTGTCGGCCATGCCGAACTTGTTGATGCAGGCTACTGAGTCGCCGCCGCCGATGAGCGAGAAGGCTCCCTGGGCCGTAGCTTTGGCGATTGCTTCGGCAATGGCGCGGCTTCCGGCGGTGAAATTCTCCATTTCGAAAACGCCGGCAGGGCCGTTCCACAGGATGGTTTTGGCATTTTCGATGGCAGCGGCGAAAGCCTTGCGCGCTTCGGGGCCGGCGTCGAGGCCTTCCCAACCTTCGGGTATCGCTGTGGCCGGAACGATTTGCGTGTTGGCGTCGTTGGAGAAATCGTCGGCGGCTACGCAGTCGGTGGCCAGCACGAGATTGACGCCATTGGCTTTGGCTTTGGCGATGATGTCAAGCGCAAGGTCGAGTTTGTCTTCCTCACAAATGGATTTGCCTACGTTTCCGCCGTTTGCCTTGGCAAAAGTGTAGGTCATGCCGCCGCAGAGGATGAGGTTGTCCACCTTGTCCATGAGGTTCTCGATGATGCCGATTTTCGTCGACACCTTCGAGCCGCCCATGATGGCTGTGAAGGGGCGCTGAATGTTGTCGAGCACGTTGTGTACGGCCTCGACTTCCTTTTCCATCAGGTAGCCGAGCATTTTGTGTTCGGCGTCGAAACTGTCGGCGATAACTGCCGTCGAGGCATGCTTGCGGTGTGCCGTGCCGAAGGCGTCGTTTATGTAGTAGTCGGCATAGGAGGCCAGCGTGGCTGCGAATTCTTTCTGACGGGCCTTCATTTCTTTCTTGGCGGCCTCGTATGCGGGGTCTTCCTTGTCGATGCCGACGGGTTTACCCTCTTCTTCGGGATAGAAGCGGAGGTTTTCGAGCAGGAGCACTTCGCCTTCTTTGAGCGCAGCCGCGGCATCGGCAGCCTTGGCGCAGTCGGGGGCGAACTGTACGGCCGTGCCGAGCTTTTCGCTCACGGCTTCTTTAATCTGGCTGAGCGAGAATTTGGGGTTGACCTTGCCTTTGGGCTTGCCCATGTGCGACATGATGATGAGTGCGCCGCCGTCGGCGAGCACTTTCCGGAGTGTGGGCAGCGCGCCGCGGATGCGCGTGTCGTCGGTGATGTTTCCGTTTTCGTCGAGCGGTACGTTGAAGTCCACGCGTACGATAACCTTCGAGCCTTTGAAGTTACAGGTGTCGATAGTTGCCATAGTTTTTTGTTTGTTTTGTAGATGTGTGTCGTTTCCGTCACAAAGTTACCAATAAAAAGTGAGATACGGAAAAATATGCGGGCAGGTCTTTTCGCTCGTCCTTTCTGCGGACGGGGTAGGGCGGTTTTTGCGATGCTGCGCGGGGATGAACGGCTGAGAATTTGGTCAGTATAAAACAAAATACTACTTTTGCTCTCCGAAAAGCGGTTCCGTAGCTCAGTTGGATTAGAGCAACGCCCTTCTAAGGCGTGGGTCTTGGGTTCGAA
>JAFLUW010000111.1 GCA_022508615.1 Prevotellaceae bacterium
TAAGTTCAAACTATCTTTGGGTTAGTTCAAACTAACGCTGAGTAAGTTTTCCCTTGTTTCGCGTCAGCGCGTTCCAAGCCTTTCGTGTCCGGTGCGAAAGCATCGAACCGGCCGTGTTTCCCCGAGGAAACACGGCCGGTTTCTGAATGCGACAAGCGGTGGTGCGGGAGTTTGCCGGGCAATTGCCTTTTGCCGTCTGCAATGTTGAGGTCTTTCGCCGTCGACGCGGTGCGCCGTCCCGGAAGGTCGTGGACAGTGTCTCCGTCGTCCAGATATGTTGCTTTGCAGCGGCACTGAGTTTATGCTTTCTCCGGATAAGGGCGATAAGGGCGGAAAACGGCGAAGAATGCGGCGAACAGAACGACGTCGGCAAGGAAAATCCACGTGATGCCGAGGCCTGCACGCAGGAGGACGAAGTTTAGCCCAATGAAAAACAGCTGAAAGGCGAGAATGACGAGCAGCGTGGCGGTCATAGAGAGGCCGCGGGCCATGAGTATGTGGTGGATGTGCGTCTTGTCGGGCGAAAAGATGCCGCGTCTTTTGAACAAGCGGCCGAAAGCTACGCGTATGAGGTCGAAGACGGGAACGATGAGCAGCGTGTAGGCCACGAGCAGACCGTTGCGGCTGAAAAAGTTGTCGGGCGCGCTGCTGTCGGCCATGGCATATTTGATGCAGAGGTAGCTGATGGCATATCCCAGAAAGAGACTTCCGGCGTCGCCCATGAAGATTTTTGTCCCCCGGCGGTTGCTGCCGAATTTGTTGAAGAGAAAGAAAGCGGCGAGCGAACCTATGAGCCCGCAGGAAAAGAGGGGAAAGATGGCGGAACGGCCGTCCAGACAGAACAGCCATGTCAGCGCCGAGAGCATCACGATGGTCATGCCGGAGGACAGGCCGTCGATGCCGTCGATGAGATTGAGGGCATTGATGACGAGCAGGGCCAGAAACACAGTGAGCGGCGCGCCGACCCAGAAGGGAAGGGCGTAGACGCCGCAGACGCCGTAGAGATTGTTGATCCAGATGCCCGAGAGCGGGAAAAAGGAGCTGGTGATGATTTGGATGAGAAATTTGTAATTGGCCTGCATGCCTGTGAGGTCATCGATGATGCCGATGAGATAGATGATGACTGTACCGAAAGCCATGGTCAGCGAGGCGGCATGAAATTGCAGCAACATCTCCTGATTGCCAGTCATGCAGACGATGGAGAGCAGCGTGCCGAAGGCCGTGGCAGGAACGAAAAGCAGGCCGCCCAGCCGGGGCGTTAAGTTGCTGTGGACTTTGCGGCTGTCGGGCAAATCGTAGATGTGGTGCTTCTTGCATAGATAAAGCACAAGGGGCATGATGATCAGCGTGAGCAAAAAGCTGTAGAGTCCCGAAAGAAAGGAATAGTGCAGAAAAGTTTGCATTTCTATAGGTTTTGTGTAGAGGTTGCAGAATTGTCCGTCCGGTCGCTGTGTCGGTAGTGCAGGCGTTTCAGGCGGTCGAGGCCGAAAAGATGGATGAATGCGGATTTGGCGAAGTCGTAGAGGCGCATGTATAGGTAGAACCACTCCGCGCGCAGCCGGCCTCCGCCGTTGTTGGTGACGACATGAATGACGTCATAGCGCTTTTTCTTAATGGAATTGGTCGTCGAAACGCCGCCGAGACGAAACTCGGCGATGTCGTGCTCGACGCGTTTCAGCTGGGCGCCGCCTTGATACATGCGTGTCATAAGGTCGAAATCCATCATATAGCGGAACTTAATATCGTATCCACCCCACCGTTTGTAGGCATCGGCCGAAATAAAAGTGCCTTGGTGCGCACAATGAATGACAAACGGGGCCAGCGGAAACTTCATCGAGGGATTTTCGCGGCCGCGAAAGCCGGTCGCCTTGTTGACAATGACCACAGAGCCGCGATAGAGGTCGGTCGCGCCGTCGTAGGCCTCGGCTACGGCTTGCAGAGCGCCGGGCAGCATGACGTCGTCGCTGTTGATGATGCCGATAATGTCGCCTTTGGCGCGGGCTATACCTTTGTTGAACGCGTCGCTGATGCCGCGGTCGGGCTCGCTGACCACGCAACCCAAGCGCGAGCGATAGCGTTCGATGATGTCGAGCGTGCCGTCGGTCGAGCCGCCATCGATGATGACATAGTCGAGAAGGTCGTAATCCTGCGCCAACACGCTGCAAATCGTTTCTTCGAGCGTGGCGGCGCTGTTGCGACAGACGGTAATGACGGAGATTACGGGCTTTTTCATCGAATCAGAACAAATTGAAAAGGAAGGCGAAACGGGTAGACAAACTGACGCCGGCACGAGCCGTGCGCAGCGGACGTACAAAAGCCATATAGAGCCGAGCCCTAAGGCTGTGGCGACAAGCCGCGACGCGTTGCGTCAGCGCAAGATGGGCTTCGGGCATCATGTCGGCGTATCCGGCCAAAAGTTCTTCGGCCGTGCGCAGCCGGATATGTTCGCGCGAGAACCAGCGTTTGAGACGATTGCGCCAACGATAGGAGAAACCGGCGCTCAACCCGATGACATTTCCGCCGTGCTGCCGATAGAGCACATGGGGCACGGGGTCGAAAACCACTTTCGTCCCGACGGCCTGCGCCACATCGTACACCCAAAAGTCGTGCATCTGCATATAACCCGGCTCATAGCGCAACAGTATCTCGCGCATGGCGCGACTGATTACCATCGTGCTGCCTCCGACGAAAATATAGGCCAACGCCTCTTCGTAGGTGAGCAACGGGCGCAACTGCACGTTGGGCAACGGGTTCAGGTTTTCGTCGGCCAGCTGCGTTTGCGAGAAATAGAGCGACGGACAATCCGGCTCGCCCAACATGGCGACGGCTGTGCTCAACTTATCGGGCAACCAAAAATCGTCCTGATCAGAAAAAGCATAAAAATCGGCTTCGGCAGCCGTTTTGAGCAAATGCCAGAAACTGCGTGCCGGCCGCAGATTGGGGCCGGTGTACCAAGTGAGTTTTCCTGCGGCCTGCTCCTTGTCGAGAAGCGTGTGTGTAGTGTCGGTCGAGCCGTCGTCGCGAACCAGTACGCTGACGTTCACCTCTCTTTGCGCATAGATTGACAGCAATTGCTCCCCGAGATAGCGTTCCCCGTTGTAGGTGGACATGAGAATCCGGACGTGAGGAAGGGTAGATTTGTCTTTCATGATGCAAATTGTAAATCAACGGGCATTTAGTGTCGATTAAGAAGTTTAGAAAGAGCGGTTCGGACAATTTCGGCTATCTTTCCGCGCTCTTCTGCCGAAAGGACGGGCAGGAAAAACACAACAACGAGCAGTGTGTGGACGCTGCCGGAAACCAACAAACGCGACCAGCCCTCAGTCTGTGTCGCGGCGACGAACCATGCCGCACCAAAGGCCGCAAACAGCGCACCGTAGGCCGGCAGCAACAGGCCGAACAGGAAACGGCGGGCCGAAAGCCCGGTCTGTCGGCGAGCAAGATAAAGCCGAAGCAAAGTTGCCGCTACTTCTTCGACCAATACGACCACGAGGATAGCCGTCGGTGCATATCCATGCTGCAACAGCGCATAGCCTATCGGAACAGGCAGGATATGCATCAGGCCCGCACCGAGATGAAGCCACTTGATTCGCCCTTCGCTTTCGATAGCCGTGACAAGCCCCATGCCGGATTGCAGAACCAAAGTAATCAGCAAAAACAAGCGGCAGAAAGCAATGGTGCTGGCAGGATATTCGCCGAGCCAGAGTCGGAGTATGAAAGGCATATTGATATAGAGCGGCGTGACGACCAACGCCATCATCAATAGCGTGAGCCGCGTCATGGAAAACGAGAGCCGAATCATGCGCTTGCGGTCGCCGCCACCTTCGGCTTTCACGACGAGCGGTCGCAGCGGACGAATGACGGAGTTCGAAAAAAACAGCAAGAACGCGTTGATCTGTTGGGCTATGCCGTAGGCAGCATTGACAACTACGCCGAAAAAGGCATTGAGCACAATGGCCGTACCCTGATAGCGGCAGATGGAGGCCCCGTTCCCGACGAGATTCCAACCTGCAAAGCCAACGATACGGCGCATCGTCTGCCGCGGCGGCCATTGGCGCAGCCGGTAACGACATTCGGCGTAGTGTCGACGGGCAAAACCGTATTTCAGCAAACAGGTCACGGCACTCACGCCCATGACGAGCAGGGCATATGCGGGCAACCGGCCCGTATCGAACAGAAACAATCCGCTTGCGGCCAACAGTTTCAGCAACGCATCGACGATATTGATTATGGCGATTTGATAGATGTCCTCGTGTGCGTTCATCGCCGCCTCATAAGGAACGGAAACGACCGAAAACATCACGCCGGCCGCCATGCAGGCCAATACGACATAGGCCGATTGCGTGAAGCGAGCCGGAATATCCAACAAAAAGGCTATGCCGCCCGCTCCCAACACAAGAATCGCAAGACAAAGCACAGTGGCAATGCCGATATGAAGAACGAAACTGGCCCCAAACACTTCGTTCAAATCCTTTTTTTCACCGCATGCACCCAATGAGAAACTTAAAAAGCGCTGCGTGGCACCGGCCATAGCCACATTGAGAAAAGACAACATAGCCGTGATGTTGGCCACAAGCATATAGACGCCGTAAGCCTCCTTGCCCAAAGCCTGCAATGCGTAACGGGTAGCCAAGAGCGTGACAATCATCGTCACCCCCATGTTGATGTAAAGCGCGAGGCTATTGACTAAAACGCGATTAGCAGTCTGCATAAACCGGAATGTTGTATTCCTCTTTTTTCTTCCGGAGCAATTCGCGGTCTTCGTCAGACATTTCCGATGTGCCGATAGCCCGCAAGTCCTTGTAGGTAGTGGCAAAGAGTCTGTCGAGTTCTTCTTCAGCCATGCGTTCTTCGGGCGGATAGAGTATCGCCTCGTGGCGCAAGATTTGTTCTTTCGTAAAACGCACAGCCATGATGCGTGCAGGGCTTCCGGCCACCACGCTGTAAGGCGGCACTTCTTTGGTGACGAGGCTGCCGGCTCCGATCACAGCCCCTCGGCCGACATGGGCGCGATGGAGAAAGATGCAACGTGCGCCGACCCACACGTCTTCCTCGATCACTACCTCCGAACATGTGTCGTTAATATGCGTAATGCTCAAAAATTGCGGAAGCCCCACCGTGGGGACATGCGTACCGGGTATTATCATGCATTCGACTGCGATAGCCGAATACTTTTTTACCCGAAAAACGCCTCCGGCGCTGATCACGCGAGCACCGCTCTGCAATCGTGTATGATTGTCCATTTCGACATATTGTCCGGAGAGCGAGAGCGGGCCAAAAAGTTCGGTATGCGGCCCGTATTTGCGCAAATTCTGCTTTCGGGTGTGTCGATAATAGTCTACAAAGGGTTGAAGCAGGCGTATCCGCGTATTGAGCGGTATGAGGCGTTTGAGCAATCGTTTGAGCATAGTGGTATGGTCAGAGTTTCGCAAGTCGCAACCGATTTGATTTCGACCTTGCATCTCGTTTCGCAAAGTTAGACATTTTCCCTCGAAAACGTTCGGCCTGCCATAATTATTATAATATTTTTCTGTTTTTCGAGGTTTTCGAAAACGTATATATAATGATAATAATAGCGAGGGAAAAGGTGTTGATAACTTTGGAAAATCCGAGCAAAAAAGTC
>JAFLUW010000112.1 GCA_022508615.1 Prevotellaceae bacterium
ACATTAAGAAGAAATCGTAATGATAGATGTCGTAAAAGCCAATATAAAATACTAAATTTGCCTAAAATACTACGTTTTTATAAATCATGAAACTAACACTTAACGCATTAACCTTCTGTGCTATTTGTGTTTTCTTTTCTTGCTCTCGAAAAGAATCCTCGAATACAGAGATTTCATCATCTGATAGTGTGAAAAACGAAGAAGAATACTTGGATGAATACGGGTTACCTGTTTATCTCAATTCAGTCAAAGGACATAAGGAAGAAGAACAGATAGTAGGGAACTTTACAGGTCTTGGACTCGATACAATATATGTTGTCAAAGAAATAATAGATACCTTCGATATGGATGAAGGATATAAATATTATGCGAAATCAAATAATCGCAATCTCCCTACCATTGAAATGTATGGATGCGGAAGGGCTACTCCTTTGCTTGTATATGAAGGAGACGTAGATAGAGACGGAAAGGATGAATGGGGGTATCTCCATACATGGATAAATAGCCAATGGAGATATTATAGGATTTACAACTATGATAATAAAACAAGAAAATGGAGATTTCTATATGAGGATGATGAGTTATTATCAACGCCACAAATTTTAAGAGATAGTGGGCTTGAAATTGTTGAAAAAGGGCCGAAAAAAGGATATATAAAAATTAATTATTGCAATAATTTGCTGAAAGGAATACGCGACACGATAGTAAAACCGACCTATACACCAATAACAGAAAAAAACAGATAAAGAAAACAAACAAGGCCTTTGATGTATTATCGTCAAAGGCCCTATTCATGAGAATCTACATCAAGAAGAAAAGATTCTGTTTGAGAAAGTAAAAAGGCAATACCTTTATTTATTGCTCCTCTTCGAGAATATTCAGCATTTTAATTGTGGCTTTGATGGCAGCAACGGTCTGATCGGCGTCGAGACCGCGCGTGCGAAGGGTGCGGCCGTCGTCCATGGTCCACGTAATGACAGCCTGGACGAACGCATCGGTGCGGCCGCCAGGCGGAATGGTGACGTAATAGCCGGTGAGGGCAGGGAAGCGGCGGCCGAGTCGCTTGCGATAGATTTCGCGCACGCCGCGCATAAAAGCATCGTATTGACCATCGCCCATGGCGCAGGATTCAAACAGCTCGCCGCAAATCTTAATTTTAAGCGAGGCGGTGGGCTTTAAGCCGTAAGCTGTAGTGGCAAGGTAGCTGATGAGCTGAACTTTCTCCTCGCGCACCTGATGTTTGAGCACATCGGAAACGATGTAAGGCAGGTCGCTGGCCGTGACGACTTCTTTTTTATCGCCCAGTTCGATGATGCGCTCTGTGACGCGTCGTGTCTGCTCGGGCGTGAGTTCGAGGCCGTAGGTCTCGAGGTTTTTCAAGATGTTGGCCTTTCCGCTGTTCTTCCCCAAAGCATATTCGCGCTGACGGCCAAAACGTTCGGGCAAAAGGGCGTTGCAGTAGAGTCCGGACTTGTTGTCGCCGTCGGCATGTACGCCGGCCACTTGCGTGAAGACGTTTTCGCCGACGATGGGACAATTGGCAGGGACAGCTACGCCCGAATAGCTCTCGACAAGGCGCGAAATTTCGAAAAGCTGGCTTTCGTCGATGCCGGTTTCCACATGGAAATGGTCTTTTAGTATGGCCTGCACGCTGGAAAGCGGCGCGTTGCCAGCTCTTTCGCCGAGACCATTGACGGCGGTATGGATGCCGTGGCAGCCGCAAAGCAGAGCGGCGCAGATGTTGCCGATGGCGAGATCGTAGTCGTTGTGGGCGTGGAAGTCGAAATGCAGTTGCGGATAGCGCTTGCGCATTCTGCGCAGGAACTTCACGGTGTCGAGAGGATTGAGCACGCCGAGCGTGTCGGGCAGCATGAAGCGCCGTATGCCGCTATCTTTCAGCCCGTCGACAATTTGGAAGACATAGTCGGGCGAATCGGCGATGCCGTTCGACCAGTCTTCGAGATAGATGTTCACGGATATCCCCAAGGAGTGCGCATAGCGGACTTCTTCGAGAATATCGCCGAGATGCTGTTCGGCAGTCTTCTTCAACTGGCACTCACAATGCTTGCGCGAGCCCTTGCAAAGCAGGTTGATATTGCGGCAGCCGCAGGAATGCACCCAATCGACCGAGGTGTGTCGGTCGATGAAGCCGAGCACTTCGACTTTCTCGACGATGCCTTTGCGTGCGGCCCATTCGCAAATGGCGGTCACGGCGCGGCGTTCGCCTTCGGACACGCGAGCTGAGGCTATCTCGATGCGGTCGACATGTACGTCGCACAAAAGTTTCTTCGCAATCTGCAATTTTTCTTCGGGAACGAACGAAACGCCGGAGGTTTGCTCGCCGTCGCGTAGCGTAGTGTCGAGTATTTCGATAGTCTTCTTCATTCCGTAGGGCTGAAATGGGGTAGGGAGGCACTTACTGCCCTTTCTCCCAAGCGAGGATACGGTCTTGGTTTTCGAGCAAGTAGTCGATGTCGTCGAGTGCGTTCATCAGGCAATACTTCTTGTAGCCGTTGATTTCAAAAGTTTCGCTCTCGCCCGTCGACTCGTTGGTAATGGTTTGTTCGGGCACGTTCACCGTGACCAGAGTGCGCGGATCGGCCGCGATACTTTCGAAAAGTCGGGACAGGAAGCCCTCGCTCACGACAACGGGCAGGACGAAGTTGTTCAGTTCGTTCTGTTTGTGAATATCTGCAAAGAAGCTCGACACGACTACGCGGAAGCCGTAGCCGGCAATGGCCCATGCAGCGTGTTCGCGGCTCGAACCGCAACCGAAATTCTTGCCTGCGACAAGTATTTCACCGGAATAAGCGGGATTGTTCAAGACGAAATCTTTCGGAGTGCCGTCGGCATTGTATCTCCAATCGCGAAACAGGTTGTCGCCGAAGCCTTTCTTGTCGGTAGCTTTGAGAAAACGCGCAGGAATAATCTGATCGGTGTCGATATTTTCGAGCGGAAGCGGCACGCAAGTGCTCTTTATGATGTGGAATTTCTGTTTCATGTGTCGTTGGGTCTATGAATTAAAGCAAGGTGCGCGGATCGGTGATGACGCCGGTCACGGCTGCGGCCGCGGCAGTCAGCGGAGAGGCGAGGCAGGTGCGTGAACCCGGGCCTTGTCGGCCTTCGAAATTGCGGTTGCTGGTGGATACGCACAACTTGCCGGCCGGGACTTTGTCGTCGTTCATGGCCAAGCAGGCGGAACAGCCGGGTTGGCGGATTTCGAAGCCGGCTTCTTCCAAAATGCGGTCGAGGCCTTCTTCTTTGATTTGTTTCGTGACGTGCCAAGAGCCGGGAACGAGCCACGCCACCACGTCTTCGGCCTTCTTGCGCCCTTTTGCGATGGACGCAAAGGCGCGAAAGTCCTCGATACGGCCGTTGGTGCAGGCGCCGAGAAAGACATAGTCGACCTTCTTGCCCGTCATTTTTTCGCCCGACGTGAATTGCATGTAGGCAAGGGCCTTTTCGTCGGAAGCATTTTGGGCCTGGGGGATACTTTTGTCGATGCCGATGCCCATACCGGGGTTGGTGCCGTAAGTTATCATGGGCGTGATGTCGGCAGCGTCGAATTCGACTTCCTTATCGAAGACGGCGTCGTCGCCGCTCTTCAACGTGCGCCAATAGGCTACGGCCTTTTCCCAATCTTCGCCCTGCGGCGCGTAGGGACGGCCTTTGATATATTCGAAAGTCTTTTCGTCGGGAGCGATGAAACCGCCGCGAGCGCCCATTTCGATGGACAAATTGCACAACGTCAGGCGGCCCTCCATGGAGAGCGCCTCGACTGCGCTTCCGGCGTACTCGATAAAGTAGCCCGTTGCGCCGCTTGTCGTGATTTTGCTCATGATGTAGAGTGCGACGTCCTTTGCCGTCACGCCCTTACCGAGCGTTCCGTTTACGCGAATGCGCATGGAGCGGGGTTTGGCTTGCAGAATGCACTGCGAGGCCAGAACCATTTCCACTTCGCTCGTGCCGATACCGAAGGCTACGGCGCCCATTGCGCCGTGGGTCGAAGTATGCGAGTCGCCGCACACGATAGTCATGCCGGGAAGCGAGAGTCCCAACTCCGGGCCTACGACATGGATAACGCCATTGTTGGGCGTATTCATGCCGAAGTGCGTAAGGCCGAATTCTTCTGCGTTTTTAGCCAGCGTTTCCACGGGCTTGCGCGATGCGGGGTCGGCGATAGGCTTGTCTTGGTCGTGCGTAGGGGTGTTGTGGTCGGGCATGCAGAAGATTTTCTCGGGCCGAAAACATTTCAACCCGCGTGTCCGCATTCCTTCGAAAGCCTGCGGGCTGGTCACTTCGTGGCAATAGAGACGGTCTATATATAATTGTGTAGGGCCGTCGTCGATAATTTGTACAACGTGCTTGTCCCAAATTTTGTCGAAAAGCGTATTCATAGGTTTATAACGTAATTGATTAGACAAGAAGACTGATTCCGCAAATTTCTATGGCCGTGCCGATGAGCGCGAATGCAATTCCTCGTACCGGCCATCCGCGGCGATAGCGGTCGAGGCTCGCGAAAAACAGCAGCAAAGGCACAATCCAGAAACTTTGTACAAGCAGATATTGCAGAAACCGCAAGACGATGCTCCCGCTTGAGCCGAAAGGTTGCAGTCCGCCGAACAAATAAAGCGGGGCGAGCAGTATTCCGACGAGATTCAATCCGGCAAGGGCGAGCATCCACTTGGGAAAGTCCTGCATTACTTTCGAAATTTATTGATGCAGTCGATGTAAGCCTCGACGCTCGCGCTGACAATGTCCGTGTTCGCGCCGAAACCGAAGTATTGCTGGCCGTCGTGCTCCACTTGCATGTGCACTTTTCCGACATCGTCCGAGCCGCGGTTGATGGCCTGAATGGTAAACTCTTTCAGCGTCATTTTACGCTTGATAATCTGCTTGACAGCGTTGATTGCTGCGTCTACCGGGCCGTTTCCCGTGTCCGTTGCACTGAACTTTTCGCCGGCAATGTCGAGCGTAAGCGCGGCTACGGGGCGAACACCGTGTCCGCTGGTCACTTGCAAATAATCCAATTTAATATGGTCGGCCACGGTGCGCTTGTCGCCGGCTAATACGAGTATGTCGTCGTCGGTAACTTCTTTCTTTTTGTCGGCCAATTTCAAGAAACGCTCGTAGATTTCGTCCAATTCGGAGTCTTCCACTTCCACACCGAGCACTTCGAGCCGATGACGCAACGCTGCGTGGCCCGAACGTGCGGTAAGAATAATGCTGTTGTCGTCGATGCCGACATCTTTTGGGTTGATAATTTCGTAAGTCTCGACATTTTTCAGCACACCGTCCTGATGAATGCCGGAGGAATGGGCGAAAGCGTTACGTCCGACAATGGCTTTGTTGGCTTGTACGGGCATATTCATAAGCGACGACACCATACGGCTCGTTGCGTTGATTTTATGCGTGTTGATGTTGGTCACGATATTGAGGTCGTGGTGGCATTTCAGTATCATGGCCACCTCTTCCTCGCTTGTGTTTCCCGCCCGTTCGCCGATTCCGTTAATCGTAACTTCCACTTGTCGCGCACCGTTGATTACACCTTCGAGCGTACAGGCCGTGGCCATGCCCAAGTCGTTGTGGCA
>JAFLUW010000113.1:0-2594 GCA_022508615.1 Prevotellaceae bacterium
AGTTTCGGTCTTTTCGAAGTCAGTGAAAAGCAAGGCCTTTCCGACTTCGTTTCGGGACTATACTTTGATGAAAATTTTGGCGCGGAAGAGGGCGTACAAAATCAGAAAGACGATCAGAAAATTGCCGAATGTCAGCCAAACGCCGTAGTAGTCGCCCATGCGCGGGGCAAGGCCGTAACTCAGCGAGTGGACGACCGAACGGAAATCGATCGTTTCGCCCAACATATAGGCCGCAATCGAGTTCATGCCGTAGATGCGGAGCCACAACAGGCCGCGAACGTGCCCTTTCACGTCGATCCAATAGTAGAACGCGGCCATGAGCAGGAAACACAGGCCGCCCGAAAAGAGTGTCATGCTGCTCGTCCAGATTCGTTTGATGACAGGCATTTCCAAGCCCCACAAAAGGCCGCCTGCAACAAGACCGAGGCCGACGAACGCGAGCCGAAGCGCCGTTTGTCCGGGCTTCGTCCGCTCGGTGCGGCGAATGATTTGCCCGCAAGCCGCCCCGAGCCAAACGGTTACGCCGAAATTCAGGCTGCTCAACAACCATGTATAGGTAGGGTCGCCCCGAAAACGACCCAACACGACGCTGTCGATGCGGTTGGCCAAGTTGCCTTCGGGCGAAAAGTCGCCCGCGAGGGTCATCGGCACGGCGTATGCGGCCGTCAGCAGGGCGGCTGCGACGATTTGCCCGCGCCACGGCAGGCGGAGCACCACGATTGAGGCCAGCAAGTAGCCGACAGCGATGGCTTGCAGCGTGTTGGTGTAGAGATAAATCGCGTCGGGGTCGAAGCCGAGCAGGTTGCCTTGCACCACCATGCCGAGCAGGAACAGCAAGACGCAGCGCCTTACGATTCGGCCGCAGGCCGCGCGCAACGGCGCCTCGCCCTTCAAGTATTTGGACAGGGAAAACGGCATCGAAACGCCGCTCATGAACAGAAAGAGCGGCATCACGAGGTCCCAGAAGCGGAATCCTTGCCACACTTCATGATCGAGTTGCCGGCGTAACGCCTCGGTCCACGGCACATCGCAGAGCGAAAGCCATTTCCACAGCACAGGTTGCAGAAAAACAAGGAGAAAAAGATCCAAGCCCCTCAATATATCGAGAGAAAGCAGGCGTTGTCGCATCATTTGTCAGTATTAACAAGAAATAAGCGGCCGTGCGGCAAATTTTTCAGCGCGGTTTATTGGGCCAACAGCGGTTCATGCGCTCGCGCATCTTGGCTTCGCCGGCATTGTCGCAGGGATGCCAGAAAACGGTGTCGGCGTAAGGCTCGGGCAGATAGGTTTGCCGGGCGAAATTGCCGGGATAGTCGTGCGGATATTTGTAGCCGTCGGCATAACCCAACTCTTTCAGGAGCTTGGTCGGCGCATTGCGCACATGAAGCGGCACGGGCAAATCACCCGTGGCCTTTACGGCCTCCAAAGCCGTGCCTATGCCCATATAAGCCGAGTTCGACTTCGGGCTTGTCGCCAGATAGACGGTGGCTTCGGCCAGCGGGATGCGCCCTTCGGGCCAACCGATTTTCTCGACGGCGTCGAAAGCGGCATTGGCCAACAGCAGGGCGTTGGGATTGGCCAACCCCACGTCTTCGCTGGCTGATATGACGAGCCGGCGCGCGATGAACTTCGGGTCTTCGCCGCCCTCGATCATGCGGGCTAGCCAATAGAGGGCCGCATCGGGGTCGGAGCCGCGAATACTCTTGATGAAAGCCGAAATAATGTCGTAGTGCATCTCGCCTTGCTTGTCGTAGGCGGCGGGATTTTGCTGCAAACGCTCGGCCACGGTGCGATTGTCGATGACGATAGGCTCGTCTTCGTCTGTCTGTGCGGCCAGCAAATCGAGAATGCCCAGCAATTTGCGCGCATCGCCGCCCGAGTAGCGAAAAAGCGCTTCGGTCTCGCGCACGTCCACCGTGCGTTCTTTCAACACGACGTCCGACTCGACGGCATGCTTCAACAAACGCTCCAAATCATCGCAGTCAAGACTCTGAAGCACATAGACCTGGCAACGCGACAGCAGCGGACGAATCACTTCGAACGAGGGATTTTCCGTCGTCGCCCCGACCAGCGTCACCGTACCCTGCTCGACGGCTGCCAACAGGGAGTCTTGCTGCGATTTCGAGAAACGATGTATCTCGTCGATAAAGAGAATCGGACTTTGTCCCCCGAAATATCGTTCGCTCTTGGCGCGGTCAATGACTTCGCGCACGTCTTTCACTCCACTGTTCACGGCAGAGAGCGTGAAAAAGGGGACGTCCAACTCGTGCGCAAGGATACCGGCCAGTGTCGTCTTGCCCACACCCGGAGGCCCCCAGAGAATGAACGAACTGACGTGCTTTTGCTCTATCATACGGCGCAGGGGGCAACCTTCGCCCACGAGATGGCGCTGTCCGACATAGTCGGCCAGCGTTCGGGGGCGCAATCGTTCGGCAAGGGGCTTCATGGTTTTGTTTTTCTGAGGGACTATATATAATAAATGGGTGGTGACGGAAAAACTATTGGCTCTCTATTTCGCTCAACTCGAGCCAACGCATGCTTTTCTCGTCGAGCGCGTCTTTCAACTGCGGCAAAAGCCGCGAATGCGCCGTCAG
>JAFLUW010000113.1:2694-5577 GCA_022508615.1 Prevotellaceae bacterium
TCCATGAAATATCGGTCGTGCGAAACGACGATTACACAGCCGCAAAAGTCTTGCAAATACTCTTCGAGCACGGTCAGCGTGGCGATGTCGAGGTCGTTCGTCGGTTCGTCGAGGATAAGGAAATTGGGATTCTGCATCAGTGTGATGCAAAGTTGCAATCGGCGGCGTTCGCCGCCCGAAAGTTTTGCGATATAGTCTTGCTGACGGCGGGGAGGAAAGAGAAAATGATCGAGAAACTGCATGGCCGTCAATCGACGGCCGCCGCCGAGGTCGATGGTCTCGGCTACTTTGCGCACGGCGTCGATAACTTTATCGCGTCCATCGAATTCCATCTGATCTTGCGCAAAATAGCCGAAACGGACGGTCTCGCCGATATCGAAGCGCCCGGCATCGGGCTGCACTCGGCCGAGAAGCATCTTCACGAATGTGCTTTTTCCCGCACCGTTCGGACCTACGATGCCCATTTTCTCGTAGCGTGAAAAATTGTAGTAGAAATCTTGCAACAACACCTTTTCGCCGAAACGTTTCGACACATATTGCGCCTCGAATATCTTGGAACCGATATATCCGCTCTTCACTTCGAGACGCGCCTGCCGTTCTTCGCTGCGCTGACGAGCTCGCTGCTGGAGTTCCAGAAAGGCTTCTTTACGGTAACGGGCCTTTGTGCCGCGGGCCTGAGGCATGCGCCGCATCCATTCGAGCTCGCGAGAGTAAAGGTTGCGGGCACGCGCCGCGTTGGCCCGTTCCACTTCGAGGCGTTCCTCTCTTTTTTCGAGATAATAGCGATAATTTCCCTTATACGTGTAGAATGTGCCGCCGTCGAGCTCGACAATGCGGCTGCAAATGCGGTCGAGAAAATAACGGTCGTGCGTAACCAACAAAATAGCCTTCGACGAACGGCGAAGATACTCTTCGAGCCATTCGATCATAGCCAAATCAAGGTGATTGGTCGGCTCGTCGAGCACATAAAGGTCGGCATCACTCAATAAAGCCCGTGCCAATGCTACACGCTTGCGTTCGCCGCCGCTGAGCAGGCCAATAGGAGCGTCAAGACGGTCGCCCAGTCCGAACTTGGTCAGCATTTGTTCAGCCGGAAGCTCTACGGCATTTTTTCCGTGGACGCATGCTCCCAACACGGTGAGATCTGCCGGAAAATGCTGCTCCTGAGGAAGATAACTGACACGGGCATCGCGGCGGAAGACGATGCTTCCTTCCTCGTAGTCCTCATCTCCGTCAAGAATAGAGAGGAAGGTGGATTTCCCCGTGCCGTTCCGGGCTATCAAACCCACTTTCTGTCCCTCGTCCACAGAGAACGATACGTCTGTAAGGAGTTCAAGCGCGCCATAACGCTTCGTCAAATGCTGTATATCGAGTAAAACTGCCATAATTACAACGCGAAAGTACAAAAAAGATGCAAAGGTTTCGTCCGTGCGTTGTTTTTTTGCTACTTTTGCGGCCGATTCAGGGTTTTGCAACGGCTGGCGCCGCAACTTGATGCGCCCGATATATTGCAAATCCGCCTCCCGTTTCACCATAATCCCCAATCTGCTGCGCCCATCCGCATTTCGCCTGCCTCAGGCCGGACGAGTGCCTCCGCAGGCCAGCGGTATCCGAACAAAATCCTCTTTTTTATGGCTCTTTTCAACAAGGAACAACTTTCCGGTATGTCTCGCGAAGAACTTTTGGACATTGCGGCTGGCTTTAAACAAATAAAGTTGCGCAGCAATGCCGCACGCGAAAGCATCATCTACAATATTCTCGACGCACAAGCCTCCCTATTTTCCGATACGCCCGAAGAGCCGGCTCCTGAAACAACGGTACGCCGTAAAAGAGTCGGCGAAATGCAGCCTGCTCCTGAGAAAGTTTACCGTTCGTCCGGCAAAATGGCAAAAAGTGCGGCTCCGCAGGAAACAACTGAGCCGCAAAGCGCCCCCGTCAAGCGGAAGCGCGGTCGCCCCTCAAAGGAAGAAACAGCGGCAACAGAGACACTCCCTGCGGCAAGCGAGCAGGCAACTATTATCGTTTCGTCGGAGCCGGCTGTGGCTGAGATTCTTCCGGATTTCGTGCAGGAACAGCTCGACGAAAACCGCCGAGCCGGAAATGACAGCGGACAAGAAGAGCATATCACAGAACCTGTAAGTCCGGCCGGCCGGATCGTGGCCGGTGAAGAGCCTGACTTCATCATTGTCGAAGACGTTCACGAAATCGAACAGGACAATGCTTTTCCCTTCTACCAGAATTACGACGAAACAGGGGAACAACATCCCCGCTTCCGCCGTTTCAAAGATGATCCGTTAGTCACAGGAAGTGCGGAGAAAAGCGAAACGGCCTCCACCCGGCCGCTTTACAACGAAAAATTAGACACTTTGCTTGAAGGACGCGGCGTATTGGAAATCACCAACGACGGTTACGGATTCCTTCGCTCTTCCGATTATAATTATCTCACCTCTCCCGACGACATATACGTAGCTCCGGCGCAAATCCGCCAATATTGCCTGAAAACAGGCGATGTCATCGAAGGCCGTGTGCGCGTCCCGGGCGAAACGGACAAGTTTTTTATTCTCCACAGCGTAGAACGCATCAACGGTCTCCAGCCTGAGCAGGTGCGCGACCGAATTGCTTTCGAGCATCTCACACCTCTTTTCCCCAACGAGAAGTTCGATCTCACCCGCAACGGGGCCGGAAGCCATTCGTGCCGCGTGGTCGATTTGTTTTCGCCCATCGGCAAGGGCCAGCGCGCGCTTATCGTGGCGCAACCCAAAACGGGAAAGACCATGCTGATGAAAGAAATCGCCAATGCCATCGCCCGCAACCATCCCGACACCTATCTCATGATGCTTCTCATCGACGAACGGCCGGAAGAAGTGACCGACATGGCGCGAA
>JAFLUW010000114.1 GCA_022508615.1 Prevotellaceae bacterium
AGATGCCGTAGAAGCCTATCGCCAACACGAAAAATGGGGCGAAATTCAAAATATTATAGGTATTGTGCCCGCAAAAAACGTGAAATAAGCGTACACCGACGAACTTCGTCCCCGCTTTCGCGGCGTTAGCGGGGAGAAAAGCAGAAATAGCGCCGCGTAAGCGCGAACTTGGTTCGAACTTACGCG
The DNA here is from genome assembly GCA_022508615.1 of Prevotellaceae bacterium. GTDB lineage: Bacteria > Bacteroidota > Bacteroidia > Bacteroidales > Bacteroidaceae > Alloprevotella. The sequence goes on from JAFLUW010000114.1 coordinate 187, forward strand.
GCGTAAGTTTTTGCTATTTCCATGCAACTGGAAATCAACGCCTTGCTCAGCGCAATTCTTCGGCCCGCACGCCGAGCGCTTTGAGCAGACTGAACCCCAGATTCTCGCAGACGAACGCCGTGCGCCCCGCGGGTTCTTCCATGGCGAGCAGCGTGAGCGCTTTCGCGCCGTCGCGCCGCGCCATTTCGTTGAGCATGGGCTGCCATTCGGCCAGTTCGCCCACCACGGTCTGGCGCACCACCTGCTTTTCGGCCGCGTGCGCCTCGATGGTGGCGCGCATCAGGTCGGCGGGCGTCGAAACTTTCGCCTCGGCGGCCATGTCGAGCAGCGTGAAGCGGGCCACGCGGCTGTCGAAGCCGCGGCCGTCGATTTCGTCGGCCAAGTGCGACGGCCGGAAGCAGCGCAGCGTCGGCTCGGCCGCGTCGCGAAAGAAGCAAGCCCACACTTCGGCCTCGCTGTCGGGCGTCTGTCCGCCGTCGAGCGCCACGCAGTCCAACCACAGGCCGAGGTCGGCCTCGGCGATGCGACGATCGAGCACGCGTTCGAAGTTTACCGTCAGGTTGAAAGCCACTGTGCCGGCGTATGCCGCGTCTATATATATAATATGGGGTGCCATGGGAAAATTGTCGGTCGGTGCGGAAAAGATGCGCGCCGCCGGGCGGCGCGGCAGCAAAGTTAGCCCTTTCGGCCGGCCCGGCAAAATGCGACAGCCGCGGCACAACGGCCGGCCGGCGGGGCCGGCGTCTCCGTTGCGCGTGCTGCTGCGGAAGTTTTTGGCCTTTCGCTGCGGACAAATAGCCATAAAATACCGCAAAACATACATATTTTGTCAGTTTGTAAATTATTTTCGTTTCTTTATGTAACTTTTTCGCCCGTTTATGCAACATTTTTGCTTCTGCATGCCGCGTTTTTGCAGAATAATCGCTACCTTTGCAGGCGTTATGAAAAAGGTATTGGAATTTACGAAGATGCACGGCGCCGGAAACGACTATGTCTATGTCGACACCGAGCGGTTCCCCATACTCTCTCCGGAACGCACGAGCCGTGTGCTGAGCGACCGGCACAAGGGAATCGGCAGCGATGGACTTATTCTGATAGGGCGGTCCGGCGCTGCCGGTTTTTCTATGCGTATCTTCAATGCCGACGGCTCGGAAGCCATGATGTGCGGCAACGGTGCGCGCTGCGTGGGCAAATACGTCTACGACAAGGGCCTGACGCGGCAGACCGACATTGCGCTGCAAACCCTCTCGGGCACTAAGCGGCTGCACATTACGCCCGGTCCCGACGGACGGGCCGCAGCCGTGACCGTGGGCATGGGCGCGCCGTGCACGGCCGACACAAGTCAGTGTGCAGCCCCCGGCGGACAGCTGCTGGAAGGCGTGGTCGAGGCGGGCGGCCGACAATTCACGGGTACGTTCGTCTCGATGGGCAATCCGCACTTCGTCATCTTCTGCGACGACGCCGCGACGCGCGACATCGCGGCCGACGGTCCGTTGCTCGAACGCGCAACGGCCTTTCCCGAGCGTTGCAACATCGAGTTCGCCACGCTTCGCGCCGACGGTTCGCTGCGCGTTCGCGTATGGGAGCGCGGTTCGGGCGTGACGATGGCCTGCGGCACGGGCGCATGCGCCGTAGCCGTGGCGGCATTTCTGACCGGACGAAGCGGACGAACCGTCGATATCGCGATGGACGGCGGCGACCTGCATGCCGAGTGGGACGAAGCAACGGGCGAAGTGCTCCTGTCCGGCCCGGCCGAAATCGTGTTCGAGGGCCGCGTGGAAATCGACGACTGAAAATCTGAAATCGGACAAACCCTATTCGGGAGAAAACAGGTAAAAAGTCATGCAAATCAACGAAAATTTTCTGAAACTCCGTAAAAACTACCTCTTTGCCGACATTGCCAAAAAGGTAGAGGCCTACCGCGCCGCGCATCCCGAGGTTCGGCTTATCCGGCTGGGCATCGGCGACGTGACGCGCCCGCTTCCGCCCGCCGTGGTCGGCGCATTGACGAAGGCCGCGGCCGAAATGGGCGACTCCTCCACGTTTCGCGGCTACGGCCCCGAGCAGGGCTACGACTTTCTGCGCGAAGCCATCGCCCGACACGACTTTCGCAGCCGCGGACTCGACATCAGCGCCGACGAAATCTATGTGAACGACGGCGCCAAGAGCGATACGGGCAACTTCGGTGAACTTTTCGGCCCCGACAACGTCGTCTGTCTGACCGACCCCATCTATCCCGTCTATGTCGACGCCAACGTGATGGCCGGCCGCGCCGGCAACTTTGCCGAAACGGGCTGGGACCGCCTCGTCTACGCCCCCTGCACGGCTGAAAACGGCTTCCGGCCGGCACTGCCCGAGGGAAAAGTCGACATCATCTACCTTTGCTATCCCAACAACCCCACCGGCACGACGCTTTCGCTCGACGACTTGCAACTATGGGTGGACTACGCGCTCCGCGCAGGCAGCATTATCCTTTTCGACGCCGCCTACGAGGCCTATATCCGCACGCCGGGCGTGCCGCACAGCATCTACGAGGCCGAAGGCGCCCGCCGCTGCGCCGTAGAGTTCCGCTCGTTTTCGAAAACGGCCGGCTTCACGGGTCTGCGCTGCGGCTATACGGTCGTTCCCCGCGAACTTACGGTCAAAACGGCCGAAGGGACGAAAGTTTCGCTCGGCGAACTCTGGCTGCGCCGCCAATGCACGAAATTCAACGGCACGGCCTACGTCGTGCAGCGCGCTGCCGAAGCCGTATATTCGGACGAAGGCCGCCGGCAGGTGCGCGAGACGGTCGATTACTACATGGAAAACGCCCGAATCATGCGCGAGGCGCTCACATCGGCCGGTTTGCAGGTATTCGGCGGGACAGATGCGCCCTATCTCTGGGTGAAAACGCCCGCCGGCGAGGGTTCGTGGCCGTTTTTCGAGACGCTGCTCTCCGAAACCGGCATCGTCTGCACGCCGGGCGCGGGTTTCGGCCCCGCCGGCAAGGGATATGTACGCCTTACGGCCTTTGGCAACCGCGAAGACTGCTGCGAAGCAATGGAACGTCTGGGCAACTGGCTGGCCGGAACAAGAAAACAAGAACAAAATACATAAAGGAATGAGCAATCTGAGATTCAAGGTCGTGGAAGAAGCTTTCCACAAACGTCCCGTCGAGGTAAATGTGCCGGATCGGCGCCCTTCGGAGTACTTTGCCAAATATGTGTTCAACAAGGCCAAGATGTTCCGCTACTTACCCCTCTCGGTCTACAACGCCCTGCGCGAAGCCATCGACAACGGCGCGCCGCTGACGGTCGAAGTGGCCGACGAAGTGGCCAAAGGCATGAAACGCTGGGCCATGGACATGGGTGCGACGCACTGTACGCACTGGTTCCAGCCCCTGACGGAGGGAACGGCCGAAAAGCACGACGCTTTCCTCGAACACGATTGGAAAGGCGGAATGATTGAAGAGTTCGACGGGAAAGCGCTTATCCAGCAAGAGCCCGATGCCTCGTCTTTCCCGAGCGGAGGCATTCGTTCGACGTTCGAAGCCCGCGGTTACTCGGCATGGGACCCCGCCAGTCCTGTTTTTATCATCGGCGACACGCTGATGATTCCTACCGTTTTCATTTCTTATACGGGTGAGTCGCTCGACTACAAGGCTCCGCTGAAAAAAGCACTGGCCGCCGTCGACAAAGCCGCCACGACCGTGGCCCGCTATTTCGACGAAAACGTAACACGCGTGACCGTGAACCTCGGGTGGGAGCAAGAGTATTTCCTTGTCGACGAAGGACTCTACGCTACGCGCCCCGACTTGCTGCTGACGGGCCGCACGTTGATGGGCCACGAGAGTTCGAAGAATCAGCAAATGGAAGACCACTACTTCGGCGCGATTCCCGAGCGCGTGCAAAGCTTTATGCAGGACCTCGAAATACAGGCGCTCGAACTCGGCGTGCCGTGCAAGACGCGTCACAACGAGGTAGCGCCCAATCAGTTTGAGTTGGCGCCGATTTTCGAAGAGTGCAACTTGGCGGTCGACCACAACATGCTCGTCATGTCGCTCATGCGCAAAATCGCCCGCAAGCACGGCTTCCGCTGCCTTCTGCACGAGAAGCCCTTTGCCGGCATTAACGGCTCGGGCAAGCACAACAACTGGAGCCTGACGACGAATACGGGCGTGTTGCTCCACGGCCCGGGCAAGACGTCGGCCGATACGCTGCGCTTCCTCACGTTCGTGGTCGAAACGCTTGTGGCTTTGCACCGCCACAACGGACTTCTGAAAGCCAGCATCATGAGCGCGACGAACGCACACCGCCTCGGCGCGAACGAAGCGCCGCCCGCCATCATGTCGGCCTTTCTCGGTTCGCAACTTTCGGCACTTCTCGACGAAGTGGAACGCTCTGAGGGCGACGAACTCCCTTCGATGCAGCACAAACACACGGAATTGCTCGACATTCCGCAGATTCCGGAGCTGAGCATCGACAATACCGACCGCAACCGCACGTCGCCTTTCGCCTTTACGGGCAATCGCTTCGAGTTTCGTGCCGTAGGTTCGACGGCCAACTGCGCCAGTGCCATGATAGCCCTCAATACGGCTGTGGCCGAGGCGCTCACGGACTTCAGCCGCCGCGTCGACGCCCTCAGAGCGGGCGGCCGCAGCCTGCAATCGGCGCTTCTCGCCGTGTTGCGCGAAGACATTCGCGCCTGCAAGAGCATTCGTTTCGACGGCAACGGATACAGCGATCAGTGGAAGGCCGAAGCCGCCCGCCGCGGGCTCGACTGCGAAACGTCGTGCCCCCTGATTTTCGACCGCTACCTTGATGAGGCTAGTGTGCGCATGTTCGAGACGACGGGCGTCATGACGCGTCACGAATTGGAGGCGCGCAATGAAATCAAATGGGAGACGTATCACAAAAAAATCCAAATCGAGAGCCGCGTGCTGGGCGATTTGAGCATGAATCACATTATTCCCGTGGCCACGCGCTACCAAAGTCAGCTCGTGGACAACGTGCACAAGATGCAGCAGTGCTTCCCGGCCGAGCAGGCCGCACAGCTGTGCGCTTACAACATCGACATCATCGAGCGCATCGGCCGCCACACGTCGATTATCGCTGAAAAAGTGACCGAAATGACGGAAAAGCGCAAGGAAATCAACCGCATCGAGGGCGAACGCGCGCTGGCCGTGGCCTATCACGACGAGATTACGCCCTTCTTCGACACGATTCGCTACCACATCGATAAACTCGAGCTCATCGTGGCCGACGAAATGTGGACGCTGCCCAAGTATCGCGAAATGCTCTTCATTCGCTGAGACCGGCGGGCCGTGACAACCGGGCGCGGGCCGTTCTACGCGCCAGG
>JAFLUW010000115.1 GCA_022508615.1 Prevotellaceae bacterium
GTTTCCCCGTCGGGAAATGCACACTATGCGCCCTTTCAGAGCAACAGGGCGCCGGCCGCGGCCGACAGCGCGACGAGAAGCGGGAAGCCCAACTTGCAAGCCACATTGCCCACTGCGACCCACACTGCCAGCGCCACGCTGATGCCTGCCGCCCACGGAGCAGGCGGCCATGCCGCGGCAAAGAGCGGCCCATGGGCACAAACGGCCAGCAGCAGGGCCAACGGACACGCCAGTCGGCGCACTCGGAAGTTTCGGCGGCAGACGGAGCGCACCGCAACGGCCACACTGGCTCCGGCCAGCGCAGCGGCCATGCCCAGCGCAGCGCCCGACACGGCTGTACGGCCTGCAAGCAGGTGGAACACGAAGGCCAACACGCCGGCTTCGGCCAACGTCGTGCCTGTTTCAAAGCTTTTTGCTTTCATTTTCTGCATATTTTTCTCCGGAAAGCCGACGGCGCGGACGGCAAGGGGGCTGCGTGCCGGCTGCGCCCGGTGGTTCAGGGCTGATGCTCGGGGCGGTAGAGGTCGTTGACCGTTTTCACGGGATTGAACGTCGACAGGGGCACTTCAATGAAGACGGTGCTCCAGTCTGCCATAGCTCCGTTCCAAAGGCCGGGCAGCTCGAGGGCCAGAAGCTCGCGACCGTCTTTGCTCTTTTGCGAAATGAAGCCCGTACGCGGGTCGACGTGTTTTTTCAGGTCGAAGGGGCGGCCCTTGTAGTCGCGAAGGGCGCAGACAAGGTCGACGGGATTGAAGTGCGTGCCCTGTTCGAACATGGCGCGCCGGGCTTCATCGGCCATATCTATCTGCGAACTTTCGAGAATCTGGGGCGAGATGGTACCGTCGGCGTTGTAGGCCAGGAAAGGGCCGCCCCCGGGTTCGCCCACGTTGCGCACCATGCCGCAAACGCGCATCGGGCGGTCGAGTTTGCTGCGAAGATAGATGGCCAGCTCGGTGTCTTCGAGCGTTTTGGTCGTCGGATTTTTCGTACACAGCTGTTTCTGCACGAAAGTGAGCATTTCCATCAAATCCTCGCGCGAATAGCAGCCGCTGTCGAGGCGTTCGAGGTAGGCAAAAGCCTTCCGCTGCAAACTGACGAGCATGCCGGCCAGCAGTTTTTTGTAGCGCACGGTATCGGCTTTGCGTCCGTCGGGCACGACGTTGTCTATGTTCTTCACGAACACGATGTCGGCGTCGATTTCGCCCAGATTTTCAATCAGCGCGCCGTGTCCGCCGGGCCGGAACAGCAGCGAGCCGTCCGCTTGTCGGAACGGCGTGCCGTCAGGATTGGCCGCCACCGTGTCGGTCGAGGCTTTCTGCTCGGAAAACGAGACTTCGAAGCGACAGCCGAACTCCTGCGCATAACGGGGTGCGACCTCGGCGACCAATTGTCCGAAGAGCGGGCGATGTTCAGGCGACACCGTGAAATGGACGCTCACCGTGCCGTCGGGACGCCGTGCATAGAGCGCACCTTCGACCAGATGCTCTTCGAGAGGCGTGCGTGCGCCCGACGCATAGCGGTGGAATTTCAGCAAACCTTTGGGCAGCGCGCCATAATTGAGCCCCTCGGCCGAAAGCAGCGCGCACACCACGTCGCGATGGCGCGCCGACGCCGTCAGTTCGCCGATGCCGGCGCCGTATATGCGGCGGCAGGCTTCGTCGAGCGCGTCGCAGAAAGGCGCATCGCCGAGACGTTCGAAGAAAAGCCTCACGACCTCCGTCGCAGGCAGGGCACTGTCGCCGCCGGCAAAGGCGAAAAGTTCCTTGAACATGCGGCTGGCAGCGCCCGAAGCGGGTACGAATTTCACCACCTGGCCGGAATAGGACTCCCAAGCCGCGACAGCAGCCTCTTCGTCGCCGGCATCGGGAACGAAGATGCCTCGGCCCGCGGCCGCAGCCGCATGAAGTTCGAGGAAAGGGAAGCCGGCCTGAATCTGCCGGAGCTGCGCTTCCATCTGTTGCACAGAGATTCCTTTCTGCTGCAAAAGGAGTCGGTCGTTTTCCTGAATCATAGTATCGGATGTTAGGTTAAGTGTCTGAACGGTGTGGAGAAATGCTTCCTTTGCAAAAGTAGTATGAAAAAATCAGAGTGACGAAACGAAAGCTTCATTATTCGCTGTAAAGAGAGGGGCGGAAAACCCGAAACGACAGCCACTTCGGCCGGACGGACAGCCGCAGCAACGGCCACAACAGTCCGCCAGAGAGAGCAGACCGCTAAAAAAGCGCACAAAACTTTGCGGAAAGAGGAAAAATTCCTATCTTTGCATCGCTTTTGAAAAAGAAAGCCGCGATGGTGGCTATAGTTCAGCTGGTTAGAGCGTCAGATTGTGGTTCTGAATGTCATGGGTTCGAATCCCATTAGCCACCCGAGAGAAAAGTCCTCAAGACTACGGTCTTCGAGGACTTTCTCAGTTCGCGAAGACACACGCACATGAGCACGAAGCGCAAAATCGAACTGTTGGCTCCGGCCCGCGACGCCGCCTGCGGCCGCGAGGCCATTCTCCATGGCGCCGACGCCGTATATATAGGAGGCCCTGCTTTCGGCGCACGCGCCGCCGTGGGGAATGCGACGGCCGACATTGCCGAATTGTGCCGCTTTGCGCACCTTTACGGGGCGAAAATTTATGTCGCCCTCAATACGATTCTCTACGACAACGAACTGGCTGACGCCGAACGCATCGTTCACGAACTCTATGCGGCCGGCGTCGATGCCTTAATCGTGCAGGACATGGCGCTTTTGCAGATGAACTTGCCGCCCATAGCCCTCCATGCCTCCACGCAGACCGACATTCGCACACCGGAAAAGGCCCGCTGGCTCGAAGCGGCCGGATTTTCGCAACTCGTTTTGGCCCGCGAGCTCTCTCTCAGCGAGATACGCGCCATCGGCGAAGCGGTCAGCGTATCGCTCGAAGCGTTTGTACACGGCGCGCTCTGCGTCAGTCTGAGCGGACGCTGTTATGCTTCGGAATATCTGTTCGGCCGTTCGGCCAATCGCGGACGGTGCGCGCAATTTTGCCGACTGGCTTTCGATTTAATCGACGCCGGGGGCGAAACTCTTTTGCACAATCGCCACTTGCTTTCGTTGCGCGACATGAATCGCAGCCATAGTGTCGGCGACATGATCGATGCGGGCGTTTCTTCCTTCAAAATCGAGGGACGGCTCAAAGATGCCGCCTACGTCAAGAACATCACGGCGCACTATCGCCGGCTGCTCGATGCGGCCATCGCCGAAAGGGCCGAAACCTGCGAACGTGCTTCCTTCGGCCGCAGCATCATCGGTTTCGAGCCGGCGCCCGAGAAAAGTTTCAACCGGGGATTTACGGAATATTTCCTGCATGGCCGCGGTCGCGAGGCCTTCTGGTCGTTCGAAACGCCCAAGTCGCGTGGTGAATATGCGGGAAAAATCGTCAAAACGGGCCGACGCAGCCTGACCGTCGAGACCGAAAAGACAATTGCGGCCGGCGACGGGCTCTGCTTCGCCGGCACGGACGGAACGTTCGAGGGTTTTCGCGTGAACCGCGTGCAACAGTCGGAAACGGGCGCAGCGCAGCAGGAAATCTTTCCGGCCTCGATGCCCCGCATAGTCCCCGGCACGGCCCTCTACCGCAATTTCGACCAAGTCTTCGAGAAATCGTTGTCGCGCTCTACGGCCCGGCGCACACTGTCGACCGACCTTACGCTCAGCGCTGCGACGGAAGGCTTCGTCATAACGGCCCGTGCGGAAACGGGCGCAACGATTGCATACCGATTCGCCTGTCCGCACGAAACAGCGGCGCGTCCGCAACGCGAAACGCAGATGCGCACGCTCGCCAAGCTGGGCGACACGCCGTTCGAGGCACGCGAGATACGCATAGACCTGGCGGAAGACTTTTTCATTCCCGCCTCGCTGCTCACGACGGCCCGACGCACCGCCACCGACGCGCTGCAAGAGGAAATACGCCGCAGTCACGTCCGCGAAACGCGAGCCGACGCACGACCGGTGCCCGAAGATTGCGGCGCATGTTTGGCCGGCGACTACCGCGAAAACGTTTCCAACCGCCTTGCGGCTGCTTTCTACGCCAAACGTGGCGCCCACATTGCGGCGCCGGCCTTCGAGCGGCGCCGGCCGACGGGCGAAGTCGTGCTGATGGAGTGCAAACACTGCCTGCGGCTGGCTCTCGGCGCCTGCCCCAGGCATTGCGCCACCGGCGGCCGCACGCTGCACGAATCGCTGGCGCTCCGGCTGCCCGGCGGGCGGCAATTCGCACTGAAATTCGATTGTAAAAATTGCCGGATGCTTGTATTGCCCGACGTCCAACCCCGAGAACACTCATGAAAACCGTCCGGACCCGCTTCGTGGCCGCGCTCATCGCACTGCTGGCGCTTGCTTCGTGCGAGTATCGCCCCCATACGCCGCAAACCGACGAAGTGGGCAGCACGCTGGGCGCTGCCGACAGCGCCATGTTTCGCCGTGCGCACCACTACTGGACGGACTTCAACTTCGTCTGCCGCGACAGCCTCACGCTGCGCTGCGAACTGCCCGGGCAGGAAGCCTTCGGGAGTCTGTTTCCCTCGGACAGCGTGCGCCTCGCGCCGCACAGCCTCATCGTAGTGGCCGACGTGCGCGTGGTTTCGGCCGACAGCATCGACTCGATTTGGATAAAAGTGGCGCACGACCAGCAATTGCAGGGCTGGACGCGCGAGAGCGACCTTCTGGCACGCGCTGCGCCCGACGACCCCATTTCTCTGTTCATCAAAGCCTTCACGGGCAGCCGGATATGGCTTTTCGCCGCCCTGCTGGGCGTGACGGCGGCGGCCTATGTGGCACGCATCTTGCGCCACCGGCGCTTCCGCATCGTCCATTTCGACGATATCAACTCGTTCTATCCCACGCTTTTCTGTCTCATCGTGGCTTCGGCGGCCACATGCTACGGCACGTTGCAGGGCTTCGCGCCCGAAACGTGGGTGGAGTTCTATTTCCACCCTACGCTTTGGCCTTTCGACGAAGGACTTCCTCTCATCTTGCGCCTCCTCCTCGCCCTGATGTGGCTCGGCGTGATTACGTTTGTCGCCGTGGTCGAAGAGTTGCACAATCAGCCCGACTCCGACCACACGGGCTTCAGCTATTTGCTCGGCATGCTGGCCGTGGGCGTGGTGCTCTACCTTTTCTTTTCGCTCACCACGCCTTTCTATGCGGGCTATCCGCTGCTGGCCGCCTATGCCGCGGCTGCGCTTTGCGTTTACTTCGCCCGCCACCACGCACCCTATACCTGCGGCCACTGCGGCCGGCCGCTCAAACGGCTGGGTCGCTGCGCACACTGCGGCACGCTCAACGAGGAGCGCGCATAGCCCCGCCGACAGCCTGAGGCAGGGCGGCAAACGGCACAGCGCAAGACGCCGGAAAACGCGTCGCTCAACTCAGCGTAAATTGCAGGGCGTTAGTTCGAACTTACTCAGACTTAGTTCAAACTTACTCAGGCTTAGTTCAAACTTACTCAGAGTAAGTTTTTCGTA
>JAFLUW010000116.1 GCA_022508615.1 Prevotellaceae bacterium
CACGACGCGCTACGCCGTCGAAGACTGCAACCGCGCCGGCGGCGTGATGGGCATCATGAACGAGCTGCGCGCGGCCGGATTGTTGGACACCGACGCGCGGCGCGTCACGGGACGCACGCTCGGCGAAGACCTCGACACTTATTGCATCACGCGCAGCGACATCAGCCCCGAAGCACTCCATATATATACGTGCGCGCCGGGCCGCAAGTTTTCGACCGCGCTCGGCTCGCAGGACTGCCGCTGGGAAAGTCTCGACACCGACCGCGCCGGGGGCTGCATACGCGACACGGCGCACGCTTACTCGGCCGACGGCGGGCTGGCCGTGCTCTTCGGCAACATCGCTGCCGACGGCTGCGTGGTCAAAACGGCCGGCGTAGACGAAGCGCTGCTGCGCTTTTCCGGCCCTGCGCGCGTCTACGACTCGCAGGACGACGCCTGCCGCGGCATTCTCTCGGGCGAAGTCGAGGCCGGCGACGTCGTAGTCATCACCCACGAAGGCCCGAAAGGCGGCCCCGGCATGCAAGAAATGCTCTACCCCACCTCATATCTGAAAAGCCGCCACTTGGGCAAGGCTTGCGCTCTCGTCACCGACGGCCGCTTCTCGGGAGGCACGTCGGGGCTGAGCATCGGCCACGTTTCGCCCGAAGCAGCCGCCGGCGGAGCCATCGGAAAGGTGGTCGACGGCGACATTATCGAAATCGACATTCCCGCACGAAGCATTCGCGTGCTACTTTCCGACGAAGAACTCGCCGCAAGGCCCATGCGGCCCCTCGCCCGTCGGCGCGAAGTGTCGGCAGCGCTGAAAGCCTACGCCGCTACCGTGAGCTCGGCCGACAAAGGCGGCGTGCGGGTGCTCGAAGATTGAAGACAAACAGACACATGACCCCTGAAAACACCACGCTCAGCGGCGCCGAAATCCTGATGCGCTCGCTCATCGACCACGGCACGGACACGCTTTTCGGCTATCCGGGCGGCGCGATTATGCCCGTCTACGACGCGCTCTACGACTACCGCGACAGGCTGCACCACATTCTCTGCCGTCACGAGCAGGGAGCCGCCCACGCCGCGCAGGGCTATGCCCGCGCCGGCGGACGCACCGGCGTTTGCCTCGTCACCAGCGGTCCGGGCGCCACGAACACCGTTACGGGCATCGCCGACGCCATGACCGACTCCACACCCATCGTCGTCATCATGGGACAGGTCGGCACGCAAATGTTGGGCAGCGACGCCTTTCAGGAATGCGACATGGTGGACATCGCACAGCCCATTTGCAAATGGGCCTACCAGATACGCTCGGCCGAAGACGTGGCTTGGGCCGTGAGCCGCGCCTTCTACATAGCCGGAAGCGGGCGTCCCGGCCCCGTAGTGCTCGACTTCACGCGCTCGGCGCAGACGGAACAGGCCGTCTACCGCCCCGTGCGCACCGACTTCATTCGTTCCTACGTGCCCGTGCCCCGTCCCGACCGAAAAGCGCTGGAACAGGCCGCACGGCTCATCGACGAAGCGCAACGACCGTTGGTGCTCGTAGGACAAGGCGTCGAACTGGGCCGTGCCACGGCCGAACTGCGCGCCTTTATCGAGAAAGCCGGCGCACCGGCGGGCTGCACGCTGCTCGGACTCTCGGCCCTGCCGTCCGACCACCCGCTCAACGCCGGCATGCTGGGCATGCACGGCCGACTATCCCTCGGCAAAAAAACACAAGAGGCCGACCTCATCATCGCCGTGGGCATGCGCTTCGACGACCGCATTACCGGAAAACTCGCGACCTACGCTCCGCGGGCACGAAAAATCCATTTCGACATCGACCCTTCGGAAATCGGGAAAAACGTAGCCGTCGACGTAGCCGTAACCGGCGACTGCAAGGAAACGCTGCCCGCCGTGACCGAACTTATCGCCCGTCGCGACCACACGGCATGGCGCGAAAGTTTCCGCGTCTACGACGAGCAGGAAGAAAGCCTCGTCGTCCGCCCGCAGACACAGCCCGGTTCGGGCCCGCTGCGCATGGCCGAGACAGTGCGCGCCGTGGCCGAAGCCACCGAGGGCCGCGCCATCGTCGTGACCGACGTGGGACAGAACCAAATGTTTGCCGCACGCTACTCGCGCTTCGTCGAAAACCGCTCTTTCATCAGCTCGGGCGGAATGGGCACCATGGGATTCGGCCTTCCCGCCGCCATAGGCGCCACTTACGGCGCGCCGGGCCGAACGGTCTGCCTGTTTCTGGGCGACGGCGGCCTGCAAATGACCATCGAAGAGCTCGGCACCATCATGGAACAGCGCGCACCGGTGAAAATCGTCCTGCTCAACAACAACTATCTGGGCAACGTGCGCCAGTGGCAGGAACTTTTCTACGACCGACGCTACTCGTTCACGCGAATGCTCAACCCCGACTACGAACTTATCGCCCGCGCCTATTCTATTCCGGCGCTGACCGTCGAGCGGCGCGAAGACCTCGCCGGCGCCGTGCGGCAGATGCTCGATGCGGACGGCCCCTTCCTGCTGCAAGTCGCCGTGCTCGAAGAAGACTGCGTGCTGCCCATGTGCTGCCCGGGCCACGATTCGGGCGACATGCTCCTGCAAATTCCGCCCGGAGCCAAAGCCCCGGAAGATTTCAACTAAGAAGCGACGCCATGACCCCTATCCCTGCGCAAGAAACGCTCTACACGCTCATCATCTTCTCCGAGAACTTGGCCGGCGTGCTCAACTCCGTGACCGGCGTCTTCACCCGCCGGCAACTCAACATCGAGAGCCTCAACGTTTCGCCCTCGGGTTTCGAAAAAATCCACCGCTACACCATCACCTGCCGCACCGACGCGAAAACGATTCGCACCGTGGCCCTGCAACTCGAAAAGAAAATCGACGTCATCATGGCCCGCTACTACACAGACGACGAAGTCTACGTCATGGAGCAGGCCTTATATAAAATAGCCTCGGCGCGCCTCGTGGCCGACCGCGAAATATCGAAAGCCATTCGCCGCCACGACGCCAAAATAGTCGAGGTAAACTCCATCTACGCCATTGTTTCGAAAGAAGGGCTGCACGAAGAAGTGCGCGAACTCTACCACGCGCTGAAAAGCCGCGGCTGCCTGCTGCAATATGTAGGCTCGGGCGTCGTGGCTGTCACCAAAAGCCGGCGCGAGGAGCTCAGCGAATTTCTCGAACAACGCAGCCGGCAAGCCGCCGAAGCCTCGACAACGGCGAAAAGCGCGACGGCCGAAAGCCCCGAATAGCCATGAACCGCACCCTCACGCTGAACTATCGCGTCGAACCTTTCAGCGAAGACCACACCGGCCGCCTTCGCTGGGGCATATTGGGCAACTGGCTGCTGCGCACGGCCTCGCTCCACGCCGCGGCCCACGGTTTCGGCTACGACGACATGATTCGCACGGGACATGCTTGGGTGCTCTCGCGCCTTGTGGTCGAAATGGAGCGCATGCCCCGCACGGGCGAAGCGTTCAGCCTCTCCACGTGGGTGCCGTCGTTCTATCGTCAGTTCACCGACCGCCTCTTTTCGCTGACTGCGCCCGACGGGACGCCGCTGGGCCACGCCCGCAGCATCTGGGCCCTAATCGACACGACCACACGTCGGCCTTTGAACCTCGACACGCTCGCCGACGGCGGCTTTTCGGCCGCCCTCGAACCCCGCGACGTGCCCATCGCCCCTGCCGGCCGCTTTCGCATCGACGCCGCGCAGCCCGAACGCACGCTGACGGCCGGATATTGCGACCTCGACATCAACGGACACGTCAATTCCGTCCGCTACATCGAAATGGCCCTCGACGCACTCGGCTCCGACCGCTACGACACGCAGCGCCCGCAGCGCATCGAGGCCGCCTATGCCGCCGAAGCCCGCATGGGCGACGCGTTTCGACTCTACCGACAAGACTTTTCGGCCGACGAGAGCGCCGTAGAAATCCGACGGGCCGACGACGAACGCAGCCTTTTCAAGGCGCTCGTGCGCTTCGCTCCCCTGTAACGGCCGCACACCCCGACATCGTAATCGAAAAACCAAAACAATATATCAAATTATGGCAAAAATGAATTTCGGCGGCGTCATCGAAGAAGTGATGACCCGCGAAGAGTTTCCCCTCGAAAAGGCTCGCGAAGTACTGAAAAACGAAACCATCGCCGTGCTCGGCTACGGCGTGCAAGGCCCCGGCCAAGCCTGCAACCTTCGCGACAACGGCTTCAACGTCATCGTCGGCCAGCGCGAAGGCAAGACCTACGAAAAGGCCGTAGCCGACGGCTGGGTGCCCGGACAGACGCTCTTCTCGCTCGAAGAAGCCGCACAGCGCGGCACCATCGTCTGCATGCTCCTCTCCGACGCGGCCCAGATGCAACTCTGGCCCACCATCAAGCCCTACCTGACGGCCGGCAAGAGCCTTTACTTCTCCCACGGCTTCGCCGTCAATTGGAGCGACCGCACAGGCGTAGTTCCCCCCGCCGACATCGACGTATTCATGGTAGCCCCCAAGGGTTCGGGCACATCGCTGCGCACCATGTTCCTCGAAGGCCGCGGCCTCAATTCCAGTTATGCCGTCTATCAGGACGTGTCGGGCCACGCCGTCGAAAAAGCCCTCGCCGTGGGCGTGGGCATCGGCTCGGGCTATCTGTTCGAAACGACCTTCCGCCGCGAAGCCACCAGCGACCTAACGGGCGAACGCGGTTCGCTCATGGGCGCCATACAAGGCTTGCTGCTGGCGCAATACGAAGTGTTGCGCGAACACGGCCACACGCCTTCCGAAGCCTTCAACGAGACGGTCGAAGAGCTTACGCAGAGCCTCATGCCTCTTTTCGCGCAAAACGGCATGGACTGGATGTACGCCAACTGCTCCACCACGGCCCAGCGCGGCGCGCTCGACTGGATGACGCCTTTCCACGACGCCATCAAGCCCGTCATGGAGCGCCTCTACCAAAGCGTAGAGAGCGGCAACGAGGCGCAAATCTCCATCGACGCCAACTCGAAGCCCGACTATCGCACGGGTCTCGAAGCCGAACTCAAAGCCTTGCACGAAAGCGAAATGTGGCGCACGGGCGAGACCGTCCGCAAGTTGCGTCCCGAAAACGCTTAACCACCCGTCAGCCCCACCTCTGCGACGCCCGCCGCGCGTCGCAGCCCGCCCGGCCAGCGCCAGCAGCGCGCAGGCCGGGCTTTTCGTCGCCTTTGCGGCAGCTGCGGCGCACGAACGCAGCGATAACAAAAATTTAGTCTGAGTAAGTTCAAACTTACTCAGACTAAGTTTTGGCCTAATATGCAAAAAGTAGGCTGGAAGGTGTGTCAATGTTGTCTAATAT
>JAFLUW010000117.1 GCA_022508615.1 Prevotellaceae bacterium
CACCGTCTGCGGCGTGTGCTGCGGCCTCGTCGGGCCGGGCTGTTTCGGAAAAAGTTGGGGTCGGGGCTGCGTAACGCCCTGAAAAACTGTGCGCAAAATCCCGAAAGGGGCTGCAAGAGGCGTGTGTCGCCTGCTTTTGCAGCCCCTTTCGGGATTTTGCGCGCGTCGGTTGCGCGCTGCCGCCCTTTGGCACCGGCTTTCGGCGCGCCGGCGGCTTATTTCTTAAACTCGAGGCCCAGCATCATGCCGTCGTAGGAGCCGAGCAGCTTGGAAACGGTGCCCAGCGTCGTGCTGCCCGTCATTTTCGTGGCGGCGGTCAGCATGGCGAGCAGCTTGTCGGCCTTGAACAGCAGGCTCATCTTGCCCGACGAGCCGGTGATGCGCGCCGTCACCTTGCCGACGCTTTTCGACGTGAAGTTGAGCGTCAGCGTCTTGGTCTTCGTGTCGAGCGTATAGGTGCCGTTGAGTTTTGTTTTGCCGATGACGGCCGTATAGGTTTTGTTGGCGTTGAACGTGAAGGTGCATGCGCCGGGTTTCAGGCCGACCATGGCGAGATAGGAGTCGAGCTTCTGTTCGAGCTTGGAGGAAGCCACCGACGAAGCGGCCTTTTTCAGCAGATTCTCGCTTTCGAAGGCAATGCTCGAGCCGCTGTAAGTCCACGTGCCGCAGATGCTTTTTTCTGTCAGCGTGTTGGCGCCGAGCAGGTCGGAGAGCACGCCCACTGCGCTGCCGACCGTTTGGCCCGTCTGGCTGCCCGAGGCGCCGACGGCTTGTTTAACCTTGTCAAGTAGGCCCTGCGCCGGCAGCGACTGCGTGCCGAGCGCGAGGAGCAAAAGGATGAGGATTTTTTTCATTGTGTTCCGGATGTAATGGGTTGTATGATTCAGGCTTCGGTGCCGCTCTTTTCGGCGTGATTCCAGCCTTGTGCCTTGATTTCGAACTCTTCGGCTCCGTCGCCGCGGCCCACGAGCACGCAGCCCAACGCTTCGCGCTGCATGTGGCCGACGACGTGCACGTCGTCGAGCGCTGCGACGCGGTCGTGTTCGGAAAGGGGGACGGTGAAGAGCAGTTCGTAGTCCTCGCCGCCGTTCATGGCGCAGGTCGTCACGTTCAGGTTGAACTCCTCGGCTGCTGCAGCCGTCTGGTAGTCTATGGGGATGCGCTCTTCGTAGATGCGGCAGCCCGTATGGCTTTGCGTGCAAAGATGGAGCAGTTCGCTCGACAAGCCGTCGCTGATGTCGATCATCGAAGTGGGGCGGATACCGGCTTCGGCCAGCCTTTCGACAATGTCGCGCCGCGCTTCGGGCTTCAAAAGCCGTTCGACGAGATATTCGCGGCCGGCAAAGTCGGGCTGGGCGGCCTCCATTCCCTCTTCTCGCTGCCGGTTGAAAATTTCTTTCTCGCGTTCCATGAGCCTTAGTCCCATATAGGCGGCGCCGAGGTCGCCCGAAACGCAAATGATGTCGGTCTCCTTCGCACCGTCGCGCCGCACGGCTTCTCCCGTCGCCACGTTGCCGATGCACGTCAGGCTGACAGCCATTCCCGTGAGACTCGAAGTGGTGTCTCCGCCCACGATGTCTACGCCGTGGCGGCTGCAAGCCAGCCGCAGGCCTGCGTAAAAGTCGTCCATCATTTCGACAGTCGCGCGCCGGCCTATGGCAATCGACACGGTGAGCTGTCGCGGCCGGCCGTTCATGGCATATATGTCGCTGAAATTGACCATTGCGCTCTTGTAGCCCAAATGTTTCATCGGCGTGTATTGGAGGTCGAAATGGATGCCCTCCATAAGCATGTCGGTGGTCACGACTATGTCGCTGTCGGGATACGACAAAACCGCGCAGTCGTCGCCCACGCCGAGGCGTGTCGAGGATTGCACGGTCTCATGCCCTTCGGTGAGCCGGCGTATCAGGCCGAATTCGCCGAGTTCGCTGATTTCCGTCATTTGCTGCGGCTTGAGTTTAGAAATAATAACCCAAGCCGATGCGAAGGCCTACGGTAGATTTGTCGGCAAAGTTGCAAAGCGACATTTTGTAGTAGACGGCCGGCTCTATCGTCAAGTTGCGGCCGAGAAACCACGTGTAGCCGATTTCCACCGGCACGGAAAGGTCGTTTTGCTCCGAGAAATAGTGATTGAACTCGAGGCCGGCACCCAGCGACACGCCGTTCTCCTGAAAACTGTAGCGTGCTAATGCGCCGAAAGCCACGGCGTTGAGCTTGTTTTGGTGCGTATAGTCGAAATTGCCGCGGAGCATCCAGTTGTCGGCAAAGAAATATCCGGCCATAGCCTCGAGTCCGAACGTGACTTTCTCGGATTTGTTGTACGAGAAGCCTATTCCGGTGAGCGAGGCGCCCATGTATTTCTTTCCTTTCTCGAATTGTGCGTGCGATGCCAGCGTTACGACGGCCAGCAGCGCCGTGAGGAAAAATTTTTTCATATACTTTCGGTTTTATCGGTTTACGCACTCAAAATTACGAAAACTTTGCAGACCGTGCCCGGCTTTCTGCGTGATTTAACATTTCTTCAGGCGTGAGCCGGCGGCCCGAAGTTTCCGGGAAGCGGGCCAGAAAGCGCGCTGCCACGTGGCCCATCGTGAGCCGGAGGTTTATTTCGACGGCGGGATGCAGACGAAGTTCGCCGCCGCAGGCCACAATCATCATGTCCACGCCCAGCGGGCCGGCGTAGCGCCCCTGCAGCGATTCTTGCAGCAGCCTTTCGAGCCGCCGGGCCAGCGTGGTCAGCGTTTTGGGGGTTGTTCCTGCGATGCGTCGGGCCATTTCTTCGTCGGGCAGCAGCCATGAACCCGTATATTCGCCGCCTGAGGTGGCGGAAAAGAGCGAAAGTCCGCAATAGGCGACCGTTCCGTCGGCGCGGACCTCGAATTCCATGCCGAAATCCTGCTGCCGGTCGTAGAGCGGCTCGGCCATGAGGCTGCCTTGCAGGCGTATGACCCGCTCGGCGCGACTTCGGAACGTTTCGGGCGCGTCGGGCAGCAACTTCCACACGCCTCGCCCGCTGCCCGACCAAGGTGCTTTCAGCACGAGCGGCCCCCAACGGTGCAAAAGGCTGTCTATTTCGTCCATTGTGCGCACTTCGCGCGCGCGACCTATATATATAGGAGTGTCTGCCCGCAACTTTTCGAGCAGCCGCGCCGCGTGGCGGCGGTGGCTCAGGGCACGAATGCCGGCTATCACCGCTTCGTCGGGCAGCAGCCGCCCGTCGAGTCCCGCTTTCGCCAGCTTCCGGCACAACAAGGCGTCCCATCCCCAGGGACAGACACGGCCGATGCAGACGTTGCCGGCCGGCAACGGCCCGTTGGCGCCCAGCAGGCGGCCGTCGGCCAGAAGAACAGCGTCCTCGGCCCCGGCCCAGAGGAACGGAAGGCGTTCCATGCGTGCCGCCCAGTGTTGGGCGACGAGCGAAGGACAGTAGAGCGGCGAGCCGGAAGCTAGCGCTTCGTCGTGCCAGGGATTGAAGACGTGAAGCGTGGGGACGAATCGTTTCACCGGGGCTTATTTTCTGAACGTCATGCGCAGTGTGCGCGCGGCATAGTTTTCCCGGAGCGTGAGGGTCACGACTCCGTTTGCGTCGGTCTTGAACGTGAGCAGAACGCCGCTGCCCCAGTCGGTGAAGTGCAGGCTCAGATGCAGTTCGTCGGCCTCCGGCCAAGCGTAGGCGGCGGCCAGCGTGAAGCGGCGCTCGATGCCTTTGAAGCGGTCGAGCGGTGCGATGGAATAGGGCGGCAGTGCGGTGGTGACGGTCTCGCTCCACACGCGGTGGCCGGCCGGTGCGACCATCGACGTGCCGTCGGTTTTCCGGATATGCAGCGTGGGGCCCGCGGTGGTGAAGTGCAGACGCAGCGATTTCCATTTAAGATCGTTGGCGGGCAGCACGAATTCGCGGTCGGCCAGATGAAGCTGTGCGGCTGTCGTGCCGACGGGAGCGCCTTCGGGAAACGGCAGCCGGGCTTCGGCCTCCAGACGGCGCAGGGCGCGCAACGCTCCGCTTTCGGCCAGCGGCGTGTCCGTGCAGGCGGGCAGCAGTATGTCCCAAAGCAGTTTGCGCTGTTCGCCGAGGCCCGACGTGCAGCACTGCGTGAGCACCACGACCATGTCGGCCTCAGGCACGACGAAGACATACTGCCCCAGTGCGCCGTCCATGCGCGCTGCGCCGGGCGATTCGGGACAGGGCCACATCTGATAGCCGTATCCGGCCTCGGCCGACGTTTGCAGGCGCATCATCTCCCGCACCCAGGCCTCGGGCAGCAGTTGCCGGTCCTTCCAGCGCCCGCCTTCGAGCAGCATTTGGCCGAATTTGGCCAGCGACTCGCTCGTCAGACGCAGGCCCCAGCCGCCAGTGTTGTAGCCCTCGGGGCTTTCTTCCCACTGGGCCTCGGTGATGCCCATCGGGCCGAATACTTTCTCGCGCAGATAGTCGAGCAGTTTGCGCCCCGTGGCCTTCTGGACGATGCAGGAGAGCAGATAGGAGCACATGGAGTCGTAGGCGAAGTTCTCGCCGGGCGCCGAGACGCGCCGGGCCAGCAGCGTGCGCGTCCAATCGCGCGTGCGGGTGCGCAACTGGCTGTCGGGGCGTATGCCCGACTGCATCGTGAGCAGGTCGCGCACGGTCATGTCGGCCAGTGTCTCGCTGACGGCCGTCGGCATCTGTCCCGTGAAATAGGGGGCCACGCGATCGGTCGTCCGCAGCCGGTTTTCGGCCACGGCCAGGCCCACGGCGGCGCCGGTGAACGTTTTCGAAACCGAATAGAGCGTCTGTGCGCCTTCGGCCCTGAAGGGGGCGGGATAGAGTTCGGCCACCACGCGGCCGTGGCGCACGATGACGACGCTGTGTATCTCGGCCGAGGGCCAGTTGAGCAGACGTTCGAAATACGCAGCCACGGCAGCCGACGGCAGACCCTGCGATTCGGGCGTGGCGCGCTCCATGCGGCCGCTCTGTGCGCGCGCCGCTACGCTGAGAGTCAACAACAGGGCCGCCGCAACCGGACGGCAGAAAGACAAATTCATAGGCAAAACTTCGTTTTTCGGCCGCAAAGTTCGTTTGTTCGGCCGCAGCGGCCAAATTTGCAGCCTGTTTTTTGCCGGACTTTTCTTTTACGGGTTGTCGTACAAATTTAAGAAAATACAAACTTAAAAATTTAAAGAAAAAGTTACATATTTATTTGGCCATTATTATTTTTTTTAATTGCTTTGCGGCGAGAAAACACTAAAAAACATTAATAACTTATGAAGAAACTAAAATTCTTTACC
>JAFLUW010000118.1 GCA_022508615.1 Prevotellaceae bacterium
AGCGTTAGTTTCGCCTTTCTCTGCGTTGCGCCGCAAGCGGCGGCACGTTTGCGACAAAAACGGGCGCAAAACGTCCGTATGCGGAGAAAAAATCCTACATTTGTAGGCAAAACCTAAAAACATCTCCTATGAAAAAGATGCTGATGACCGCAGTTTGCCTCCTTGCCGCCGCCTCGGCAGCCCTGGCGCAGACGGGCGGCTCGACCTACCGCATCATCGCGGCACGCAGCGGGAAGGCGCTGACCAATGGCGGCAGCCAGGACAACGATACCTTCATCGCGCTGGCCGATGTGGACGAAAACGACGCCGCACAACGCTGGATGGCCGTGCGCGCCGAGAGCAACGGCGATGCAGCCTTCGCCCTCTTCAACGAAGCCTCCGAAAAATGTATGGACATGGCCCCGAAGGCCAAAGAAGCCTACCGCCTGCTGCAATGGACGCCCAAGTTCAGCGATGCGAACCAGCTGTTCGAAATCGTTCCCGTGGGCAGTATGGACGGTATCTACCAGCTGTTCAGCGCTGTCGAGCCGTCGCGCGTGATGACCGTGGACGAAAACGGTGCCCTGCGCATGGGAACCGACGCGCAGAGCGAGGATACGTACTTTCGCGTCGAGGAAACGGAGAGCTTCCTCGACCTGAGGCGGCCGGTGCCCTGCGTGGAGTATCGCTTCGAAAGCGTGCGCACGGGCGGCGTGCTGTCCAATCGCGGCAACGGCGAGAACAACGCGCCGATATACTGCGACCCGGCCGTCGAGGACGAATACGGGCAGCAATGGATGCTGCGCGTGCCCGACGCCACGGGCTACGGCGAGTTCTATCAGCTTTTCAGCGTGCGCTACGGCCAGGCCGTCGACGCAGCGTTCAACACGAACAATAAGAGTTTCCTGCAATGGCCGCCGGCCGAAGGCAACACGGCCAACTGGAACCAGATGATGCGCATCCTGCCGGCCGACGACGTCGAAACGGCCGACGGAACGAAACTCTACCGCATCGAATGCCGCAGCGACAAACAAGGCACGCAGACACGATACGTGGGCGTGAACGCCGACGGAACGCTCTACAAGGCCGAAAAGGCCGACGACAGCAGCACATGCTTTCGCCTGCAAGCCATGATGCCCGCCCCGGCGAAACCGCTGCCCGACTGGCAGAACGAAAAAGTCTTCGGCGTGAACAAAGAACCCGGCCACGCCACCTACATCCCCTACGGCTCGACCGAAACGCTGCGCGCCGACGCGCGCTACGGGAAAGCCTGGCTCGACCCCAAGTGCTCCGACCGCTACATGAGCCTGAACGGCCTGTGGCGTCTGCGCTTCGACGAAATCGGCGAGAACGACGCGCTGCCCGGCGAGGACGAAAGCTGGGGAGAAGCCGTCGACACCGCGGCATGGGACACGATCAGCGTGCCTTCGTGCCTCGAAATGAAAGGATACGGCAAGCCCTATTATATTAACGTGAACTACCCCTTCGCAGACAACCCTCCCTACATCAACATGCAAGGAGGGCTGAAAAACACCGTGGCTTCCTACCGCCGCAGCTTCGACGTGTCGGCCGCATGGCTCGCCGAACGCGTGTTCCTGCACTTCGACGGCGTCTATTCGGCCGCCTACGTGTGGGTGAACGGCCAATACATCGGCTATACGCAGGGGGCGAACAACGATGCCGAGTTCGACGTGAGCGCAGCGTTGCGCGAGGGCACGAATAACCTGTCCGTGCAAGTGATTCGCTGGACAGACGGCTCGTATTTAGAGGATCAGGACATGTGGCGCATGAGTGGCATACACCGCGATGTCTATCTTTTCGCCACGCCGCGCACTTACGTTCGCGACCACCGCATAGAGAGCGTGCTTTCCGCCGACGGCACGACGGGAACGCTCGATGTGGAGCTCGCAATCGACAACCGCGACGCCGCTGCGGCCACGAAGCAAATCGTGCTGACCCTCGTTGCGCCCGACGGCAGGGAAATTATGCAGCGCACGGCCGACATCGTGCTCCCGGAAGGCGTGGACGAGACGACGGCACGCGTGTCGTTCGGCACTATCTCCGATGTGCTTCCGTGGAGCGCCGAGATGCCCTCGCTCTACACGCTCGAAGTGTCGCAACGCACGGCCGAAGGCGGCGAGGAGAGCGTGTTTGCCACGAATTTCGGCTTCACGCGCGTCGAAATCGCCGACGGACGCTTCTTCGTGAACGGCCGTAAGGTTTATCTTAAAGGCGTAAACACGCAAGATACGCACCCCGTGCACGGCCGAAGCATAGATGTGCCGACCATGTTGCGCGACATCGTGCTCATGAAACAGGCCAACGTGAACACCGTGCGCACCAGCCACTACCCGCGCCAAGCTAAAATGAACGCCATGTTCGATTACTTCGGCATTTATATGGTCGACGAGGCCGATGTCGAGTCGCACAAAAACTGGTCGGACGGCGGCATCATCGAGTCGGCGCCTTCGTGGCGCGCGCCTATGATAGACCGCGTCGAGCGTATGGTGTTGCGCGACCGCAACCACCCGTCGGTCATCATGTGGAGCCTCGGAAACGAAAGCGGCGGCGGAGTGAACTTCACGCACGCCTACAACGCCGCCCGCAACCTCGACCCGCGACCCATTCACTACGAAGGAGCCACCCGCGCCGGCACGACGCCGACCGACGTACACTCGGCCATGTATCCCGCACTCCAATACGTGGTGCGCGATGCCAACGCAACGAAGCGCTCGGCGCCCTATTTCATGTGCGAATACGCCCATGCCATGGGCAATGCCGTGGGCAATCTCACCGAATACTGGGAAGCCATCGAAGCCTCGCGCTACGGCATCGGCGGTTGCATCTGGGACTGGGTGGACCAAGCTATTATCGACCCCGAAGACATCAAGAACGGCGAATATACCCTCAACGGACACCCCAAATATCGCACCGGCACGGACTATGGCGGCCCCACGCAGGGAAACTTCGTGAACAACGGCGTAGTTACGGCCGACCGCGCGTGGACGCCTAAGCTTACCGAAGTAAAATACGCCTATCAGTACGTCAAGTTGCGCAGTCGCGCAGGCCGCCGTCTCACGTTCGAGAACGCATACGCCTTCATCGGATTGGGAGGCTGCGATTTGGTGTGGACGGTGTTGGCCGACGGTCGCGAAATCGAGACCGGCCGCCTCGCGATGCCCGACGCCGCGCCCGGCGAACGCGCCGAGGTGGAAATTCCCTACGCCGACTTTGCCGATGTCGCCGGCGAAATCTGCCTGAATCTCGACATCGTGCTGCGCGAAGCCGCTTCGTGGGCCGATGCAGGCTATCCCGTGGCCACGTTCCAAGAAGTGTTGCGCGAACGTCCCGTCAAGTTGCCCGCCGTGGCTCCGCTCGCAGGCCATTCGCTGACATGCAGCAATGCCGACATCTCTACGCGCTACGTTATCGAGAACGACAACCTCTCCATGACTTTCAGTTCGACGGGCAACCTGCTTTCGTGGACCGCTGCCGGCCAGTCGATGATGCTCGGCAACATCAGCGGCACGAATACTCCCGAATACAGCAACTTCCGCTGGATTGAAAACGACGCGCCCTACGGTACCGACCCCGCCTATTCGGCCGACAACGGCGTAAGCAACAAGAAAGCCGCCTTCAAGGTGGCTCCCGACGGCTCGACCGTCACCGTTACCGTCACGGCCGAGGGTAAGAATTGCCCCTACCGCTTGGTCTACACCATATATAATAATGGAGTGGTCGAAATCGAGCCTACGTTCTCGCCTGCCGTGAGCAACTTGCGCCGCATGGGCCTCTCGATGCGCTTCCCCCGCGAGTTCTCCGAAGCCGCCTACTATGCCCGCGGCCCGTGGGAGAATTACGCCGACCGCTGCGCCGGTTCGCGTCTCGGACGCTACGTTTCGTCGGTCGCCGACTTCTTCGAGGAGTACACCAAGCCCCAATCCTGCGGCAACCGCGAGGCTTTGCGCGAACTTGTCCTGACCGACGAGGCCGGTGCGGGCCTGATGATTGAAACCGAGGGCCGTGTGGCCTTCTCGCTGCTCAACTACGACGACGTGACGCTCAAAGCCGCCACCCATTCGTGGAATCTCGACCCCTCGACGGCCATTTACGCCCACTTCGACTATGTGCAGAAGGGCCTTGGCAACGGTTCGTGCGGACAAAACGCCGGTCCGCTCGACAAATACCTCGTCCCCTCGTCGGGAAGTTACACATACAAACTCCGCTTCACGCCGATAACCCCTTCGCCCGACGGCATCTCGACGCCGACGGCCGCTGATGCGCCCCTTGTCGTGCGTTACGACCGCACGAGCGAGACGCTCTCCGTGGAAGGCGCGGCCGAGGGCGCGGTTTTCGAGGTTTACGACATGGGCGGCACGCGTTTGCGTCGCTCCGTGCAGCCTCGCGTCGCGCTCGGCGGCGTTCCGTCGGGCAGTTATCTGCTCGTGGTGCGCGGCGAGCAGGGCATGAGCAGCCATAAGTTCCTGAAATAAGCCCGTCGCGTGCCGCTATGAGAATACTTTTCGTCTGTCTCGGCAACATTTGCCGCTCGGTCGCCGCGCAACACGTCTTCGAGCGGCTCGCAGCCGAGGCCGGAGTAGCCGTCGAGGCCGACAGCGCCGGACTTATCGGCTATCACGCCGGCGAATTGGCCGACGAGCGTATGCGCCATGCCGCTTCGCGCCGCGGCTATCGGCTCACGCACCGTTCGCGTCCCGTCGAAGCGGCCGACTTCGAGCGTTTCGACCTCATTTTCGGCATGGACGAGCGCAATGTCGAGAAACTCCGCCGCATGGCCCCGACGCCCGAAGCCGCGGCCAAGGTGAAACGCATGGCCGACTGCCTGACACGCCACACGGCCGACCACATTCCCGACCCTTACTACGACGGTCCCGAGGCCTTCGACCACGTTCTCGACCTGCTCGAAGACGCTTGCGCCGAACTTGTTCGGCGATTGCAAAAAGATTCGTAATCGAAAAGCGAAAAAAGACCTTACGCGCAAAAACCGCCGCGGACTTGGTACGAACCAAGTCCGCGGCGGTTTTCATTAACGGCCCGAGCGTTCTTTCGTCACCGCGGCACTGTCCCGCTGCATGGGCCGCAAAACAAATCCGAATACCCTTTCGGGGTCGGATTTCGCTCGGGTGACTCATGCAGGATTCAAACCTGCAACCTTCTGATCCGTAGTCAGATGCTCTA
>JAFLUW010000119.1 GCA_022508615.1 Prevotellaceae bacterium
GGTTGGGATCCTTATGATGGCTTGAATTCTCGTGTCATTCAGTCTGTACTTCCGTTAAAATATTCGGCATTTTTACGTTTGTGCGTAATACAAGGTTTTAAACGTTGTCCCGTGAATTTACGCCGATTATTGAGGGTTCCTAAGGAGTATAATGCTAAAGGGGTCGGATTATTCCTTCAAGGTTATTGCAACCTTTACAAGGCGGTACACATGAGGCCGGAGTTAGAAGCATTATTTGGAAATTCTGAATCATTGCTTTGTAATATCCACCGTACTGCGAAGTTGCTTCTTTCTTTACGTTCGAATGGGCCTTATAGTGGTGCTTGCTGGGGATATAATTTTGATTGGCAAGCTCGTCGTCTATTTTTGTTCCCGAAAAATACTCCTACGGTTGTGGCAACCAGCTTCTGTGCTTCTGCACTATTTGAGGCATATGAAATTACGCATGAAAAGAAATATCTTGAAGTTGCACTGTCATCTGCCGAATTTGTGATGCGCGATCTTCACAGAACTCCATGTGGAACAGGTTTTTTGTTCGCGTATAGTCCGCTTTTGGGAAATAATACAGTGTATAATGCTTCTCTGTTAGGTAGTAGGTTATTGTCGTATGCTTATCATTATACGCAAAAGGATGATTATTGGGACGCTGCACGAATGTCTGTACAAGCATGTGTGGAGAGTCAGCAGAAGGATGGATCTTGGGTGTATGGACGTTTGCCCGTGCAGAATTGGATAGATAGTTTTCATACGGGTTATAATATAGAGGCCTTATATACTTATCGAGAAAAAACAGGGGATTCGAGTTTCGATTTGCAGATAGAAAAAGGTTTCCGATTCTATATTGATCATTTCTTTCTCTCGGATGGTTGCCCCAAATACTATCATAATCGTGTTTACCCTATTGATATTCACTGCCCGGCACAATTATTTGTTACTTTGGAACGCCTTGGACGTTGGCATCAATATAGGGATTTGGCTGATCATGTGATGCGCTGGACATTAAAACATATGCAGCATAAAACAGGATATTTCTATTATCAGAAAAAAGCATATTGGAGTTCAAAAATCCCATATATGCGTTGGAATAATGCATTTATGTTTTATGCACTAACTTATGCGTTATTAGGAGATATAAGAGAATGATATGGAGGGAATAATGATTAACGGTGTGCGGATATTCCCATTTCTGTCGTTCGACAGTTTGTTTTTTGAAATATCCGAACGCAAAGGTATTCTTGTGGCGATCAATGCAGAGAAAATTCTGCATGCTACAGATGAAACACGTGCGATTATCAATCGTAATATAGGTTATTGTGATGGAGCTGGCGCCGTGCTGGCATTAAAAAAGCATGGCTGTGAGGCTATTAAACTTCCCGGATGTGAATTATGGCTCAAAATTGTAGAACGGTGCTACAAGGACAGAACGTTTTATTTGGTGGGCGGACGTCAGGAAATTATCGAAGAGACAGTAGATAGATTGCGAACAGACTTTCCCGGTATCCGTATTGTCGGTTTTCGTAACGGCTATATAGAAACGGTTGAGGAACGGCAGAATTTGGTAGATGATGTTGTTCGGACACGTCCGGATGTGGTGTTTGTGGCTATGGGTTCTCCCAAACAGGAATTACTTATGGAAGAGATGTCTGCTCGCCATGAGGCTATTTATCAAGGATTGGGAGGATCGTTCGATGTCTATACGGGACATGTGCGAAGAGCGCCTGAGTGGTGGGTACGTCATAATATGGAATATCTATATCGCCTCATTCGCGAACCGAAACGAATAAAACGGCAAATACACTTGTTGCGTTTCCTATGGCTTCTGAAACGCGGAAAGATATGAATACAGTCGAGCTCTTTTTTGAACTCCTGCGGGTATCAGTAGGCTCGGCTGAAGCACTTTCTTGCAGTCCGACTCCTGAACAATGGCGTATACTCTATGCCCAAGCTTGCCGTCAGACATTGACTGGCGTATTTTATGCTGGTATCGAACAACTTCCGGCCTGTCAGCGGCCTGAAGTAGAGTTGCTATTGCAATGGTATGCTTTAGCAGAACGCCTGAAAGCTCTTTCCCGGAAACTTAATGCTGCTTGTGTGGCTGCGACAGAGCATTACCATACGCTTGGTTTTGATAGCGTGATTCTCAAAGGCCAAGGAAATGCTGTGCTGTACGATGATCCACTGTTGCGTGTTCCGGGTGATATTGATATTTGGCTCAGTGGTGGCCGCCGTTGTATTCTGTCGGCTCTTGGAGATACGCATGGACGTGTTCTTTACCATCATACAGACGTCGAAGGGCTGTTTGGTATACCTGTTGAGGTACACTTTACTCCCTCGTGGCTTTCTTCACCTTGGATAAATGCGCGTTTGCAGAACTATTTCCGTAAAAGTTTCGCCATTCAAGCGGCACATACTGTCATGTTGCCTGAAAATGCAGGATATGTAAGTGTCCCGGATTATTCGTTCAACCTGCTTTATCAACTTATTCATATTTTTCGCCATATCTTTGGTGAAGGGGTAGGATTACGGCAATTGATGGATTATTATTATTTGCTTCGTTCAGGTTATCCTTCCGCCTCTGACCGAGAGCGGTTAAAATATATGCATATGGGGCGTTTTGCTTCGGCTGTATCATGGATTATGCAGGAGATTTTCAGACTCGATGCCGCCCATTTGCCTGCTACTCCTGATGCTCGCGAAGGCCGTTATGTGTTAGCAGAGGTTTTGCGTACCGGCAATTTTGGTAAAACTGTCGCTCATCGTAAATATGATTTTTCGCAAACGCATGCAGGTCATTTTTTGGGGGGGGTAAGACGTGCTGCGACCTTGGTTACGCATTTTCCCGAAGAAGCATTCTGGATACCGGCATTTAAATTGTGGCATTTTCATTGGCGACTTTTCAAAGGATATTTGTAAATTAAAAGAGATATCGGTTGTAGGCAATTCTTGTTCCTATTTCCTTCTCGCCCTTCAAAGAAATCCGCAGAGGATATTTTTCCAGATTGCTTGTTAAACAGGTAGTCGCCAACATTTTAGGGAGACTTTCTGCCATAAAGCAGAAAGTCTCCCTAAAATGTTGGCGGGGCGAGTGCTCCCGCACGGGGATGCGAATTTATTCGCCCGGAGCGATAGCGCCGCTGGGGCATACGTCGGCGCAAGTGCCGCAGTCTACGCAAGTGTTGGGGTCGATGCTGTACTTTTCGCCTTCGCTGATAGCGCCGCTGGGGCATTCGTCGATGCAGGTGCCGCAGGCAACGCAGTCGTCGCTGATTACATAAGCCATAGTCGTGAGAATTTTAAGGGTTTATTGTTATGTTGTCGTAATTGTCGGGACAAAGGTATGAACTTTCCTGCATGCATGCAAGCGGCCCGGCCGTTTTTCTTTGCTGCAAAGGCGAAGTTCCGCCTCGGCGGGTGCCGCGAGCCGTTTCAGGCCTGGTCGCGTCCGGCACGCTTGCGGGCTAAGTGGTCGAGAATGACTTTGCGCATGCGCATGGACTTGGGCGTGACTTCGACGTACTCATCCTCCTTTATATATTCGAGTGCCTCTTCGAGCGAAAAGATTACGGGCGGCACGATGCGGGCCTTGTCGTCGGCACCCGAGGCACGCATGTTCGTAAGCTGCTTGGCCTTGGTCACGTTGATGACCAAGTCGTTGTCGTGCACGTGTTCGCCCACGACTTGTCCGGCATAGACCTCGTCTTGCGGCGAGATGAAGAAGCGGCCGCGGTCTTGCAGGTGGTCGATGGCGTAGGCGAAGGCCGTTCCGCTCTCCAAGGCTATCATCGAGCCGTTCTGGCGGCGCGTGATGTCGCCTTTGTAGGGCTCGTAGCGCAGAAAGCGGTGCGCCATGATGGCTTCGCCCTGCGAGGCGGTGAGTACGTTCGTGCGCAGCCCGATAATGCCGCGCGAAGGTATGTGAAACGCGATGTCTACGCGGTCGCCCACGGAAAGCATCGAGGTCATTTCGCCCTTGCGCCGCGTGGCCATGTCGATCATCTTCGAGGCGAACGCTTCGGGCACGTTGATGGTGAGTTCTTCGATAGGTTCGCAGCGCACGCCGTCGATGTCTTTGTAGATGACCTGCGGCTGGCCGACTTGCAGCTCGTAGCCTTCGCGCCGCATCGTTTCGATAAGCACCGAAAGGTGGAGCACGCCGCGGCCCGAGACCACCCAGCGGTCGGCGTCGTCGGTCTTTTCGACGCGCAGGGCGAGGTCTTTTTCGAGTTCCTTTTCGAGACGGTCGTTCAGGTGGCGCGAAGTGCAGAATTTTCCCTCCTTGCCGAAGAGCGGCGAGTCGTTAATCGTGAAGAGCATGGACATCGTGGGCTCGTCGATGGCTATGGCGGGCAGCGGTTCGGGCGTCTCGGCGTCGCAAATGGTGTCGCCGATTTCGAAACGCTCGAGTCCGACCACGGCACAGATGTCTCCCGAAGAAACGGCGTCGGTTTCCTTGCGCCCCATGCCTTCGAAGGTGTGCACTTCCTTGATTTTCGTGCGCTCGCTGCTGCCGTCGCGGTGCGCAATGGTGACGGTCATGCCCTTTGCCACGGTTCCGCGGCGCACGCGTCCCACGGCGATGCGCCCGGTGTAGGCCGAGTAGTCGAGCGACGTGATTAGGAGTTGCGGCGTGCCCTCCAACTGTTCGGGGGCGGGGATGTGTTCGAGAATCGTGTCGAGCAAGTAGCCGATATCGCCCGTCGGGCTGCTGTGGTCGGGCCCCATCCAGCCGTTTTTGGCCGAGCCGTAGACGACGGGAAAGTCCAATTGCTCCTCGGTGGCGTCGAGGTCGCACATCAGGTCGAATACCATTTCGTGAACCTCCTCCGGGCGGCAGTTAGGCTTGTCCACCTTGTTCACCACGACTATCGGTTTAAGCCCGATTTGCAAGGCTT
>JAFLUW010000012.1 GCA_022508615.1 Prevotellaceae bacterium
AAAGGTCGGACGATTTTACGCGAAGCAGGAAGGGGAAAAAAGTGAAAAGTTTTCGCTTTCCGACCATGCGAGAGGGGCGTTTGCAGCCCTTCGGCCGTCGCGGCGGGCAGGGGCAGAGGAAAGACACACGGAGACAGCACTTTGCAGGCCGCACGCGGCGCTGCTTTTGCCCGCGAGACCCAAAAGACGGCCCGAAGCGTTTGCCCGCTTACGCAAAAGTCGTAACTTTGCCACGTATCTGCACCCGCGCCACCGCGGGGCAGACGGACGAACGAAAAACTAAAAACGACACACATATGAAATTCATCGTCTCCAGTACGGCGCTTTCGCAGCGCATGCAAGTGCTCGGCCGCGTCATCTCGGGCAAAAACGCACTTCCCATACAGTCGTGCTTCCTCTTCTGCATCGAAAACGGCACGCTCACGCTGACGGCGTCGGACAGCGAAGTCGAAATGACGGCCGTCCTCGAACTCGTCGAGACCGAATGCGACATACGCTTCGCCGTCAACGCGAAAACCGTCATGGACGCCATCAAGGAAATCCCCGAGCAGCCGTTGGCCTTCTACGTCAAGGAGAATCTTGAAATCACGGTGGAATATCAGAACGGCCGCTACAACTTCGTCGGCAAAAGCGCCGACGAATATCCCGTCACGCCGGCCATAGGAGAGGGCGTCACCACGCTGACGCTCTCCTGCGCCACGCTGACATCGGGCATCGGCCGCGCACTCTTCGCTACGGCCGACGACACGTACCGCATGATGCTCAACGGCATCTATTTCGACATCTTGCCCGAAACTTTGGCCATGGTGGCCAGCGACGGACAAAAGCTGGCCTGCTGCAAAACGCGCAACGTCCGCATCGAGGGCGAAGGTTCGTTCATTCTGCCCAAGAAACCGGCCGCTTTGCTGCGCAACGCGCTCGCCAAGGAGGAGGGCGAAGCCGTCATCGCCTTCAACGAACGCAACGCCTCGGTGACGACCGAAAACTACCGGCTCACCTGCCGCCTCATCGAGGGACGCTATCCGAACTACAACAGCGTAATCCCCCAGAACAACCCCAACATCGCCACCATAGACCGCGCCGCGCTCATCAGCGCCATACGCCGCGTGCTCGTATTCTCGAACGCCACGACCGTACTCATCAAACTCCAGTTCGCAGCGGGCCGGCTGACGCTCTCCACGCAGGACATCGACTACGCAACAAGCGCCGAAGAATCGCTGCTCTGCGACTACACGGGCAATCCTCTGAGCATCGGTTTCAAGGGAACGTTCCTGACCGAGTTGCTCAACAACATCGAGAGCGACGAAGTCATGATAAAACTGGCCGATGCAAGCCGCGCCGGCATCATCGTACCGGCCGAACAGGAGAGCGACGAGGATATTCTCATGTTGCTCATGCCGATGATTCTCAACGACTGATGAAACTGCGACTGACACGGCCTCTCGTCTTTTTCGACCTCGAAACGACGGGACTTAGCGTCTCCAACGACCGCATCGTCGAGCTGTCCTATCTCAAAGTCTTCCCCGACGGCGAAGAAGAGTCGCGCACGATGCGGTTCAACCCCGGCATCCCCATCAGTCGTCAGGCTTCCGAGGTCACAGGCATTACGGACGACGACGTAAAGGACAAACCGCGCTTCGCCGAACGCGCCGCCGAGCTGGCCGAAGTCTTTTCCGACTGCGACATAGCGGGATACAACTCCGACAAGTTCGACGTGCCGCTGCTTGTCGAGGAATTTTTGCGCGCCGGCGTGGCTTTCGACATCGACAAGGCCCGTCGCATCGACGTGCAGACCATATACCATAAAAAGGAACGCCGCACACTTTCGGCCGCCTACCGCTTTTACTGCGATAAGGAGCTGGAAAACGCCCATTCCGCGCTGGCCGACACCCGCGCCACCTACGAAGTGCTCGAAGCCCAGCTCGAACGCTACGACGACCTGCAGCCCGATGTCGCCATGCTGGCAGCATACAGCAAACAGACGCGCAATGTCGATCTGGCCGGGCGTATGGTGCTCGACGAGGGCGGCAACGTGGTGTTTAACTTCGGCAAATATCGCGGCCGGCGCGTGCTCGACGTGCTTCGCACCGACCCGGGATATTATTCGTGGATGATGCAGGGCGATTTCACGCAAAACAC
Organism: Prevotellaceae bacterium; assembly: GCA_022508615.1. Classification (GTDB taxonomy): domain Bacteria; phylum Bacteroidota; class Bacteroidia; order Bacteroidales; family Bacteroidaceae; genus Alloprevotella. The sequence continues at coordinate 2,140 of JAFLUW010000012.1, forward strand.
GAAGCAAGTGCTCACGCGCATTCGGCTGCAAAGCCTTGCTGCGCGCCCGGAAAACAAAAACTGAACATGCTTAGCGGCAAACACATCGTACTGGGCATCACCGGCAGCATCGCAGCCTACAAAGCCTGCACGCTGACGCGGCTGCTCGTCAGGGCAGGGGCCGAAGTGCAAATCGTAATCACCCCTTCCGGAAAAGAATTCATCACCCCCGTCACACTCTCGGCCCTGACGGGGAAACCCGTAGTCAGCGAATTTTTCTCGGGCCGCGACGGCTCGTGGCACAGTCACGTCGATCTCGGACTGTGGGCCGACCTTATGCTCATTGCCCCCGCCACGGCCGCCACGATAGGCAAAATGGCGCATGGCGTGGCCGACAACATGCTCGTAACGACCTATCTGTCGATGAAAGCGCCCGTAATGGTCGCTCCTGCCATGGATCTCGACATGTTTGCCCATCCTTCCACGCAAGATAACCTCAGTTTGTTGCGCTCGCGCGGCGTCAAAATTCTCGAACCCGCGAGCGGCGAACTCGCTTCCGGCCTTTCGGGCAAAGGACGCATGCAAGAGCCGGAAGAAATCCTCGAAGAAGTGCGCGCACACTTCGCCCGCAGCGGACGACTGGCCGGACGGCGGCTGCTCGTCACGGCCGGGCCGACTTTTGAAAAGATAGACCCCGTGCGCTTCATCGGCAACTTTTCGACAGGCAAGATGGGTTTCGCCTTAGCCGAAGCTGCGGCCGAAGCAGGAGCCGAAGTGGAGTTGGTAAGCGGCCCCGTGTCGCTCGCCGTGCGGCATCCCGCCATACGCCGCACCGACGTGGAGAGCGCAGCGCAGATGTACGAGGCCGCCACGCGGATATTCCCTTCGTGCCAGGCCGCCGTGCTTTGCGCGGCCGTGGCCGATTTCAGCGTCGAAAGCCAGGCCGGAGAAAAAATCAAGCGCGACGGCAGCGGACTGACGCTGAAACTCGTGCCTACACAAGACATTGCCGCCGAGTTGGGCCGCACGCGGCGAAAAGATCAGCGCCTTGCGGGCTTCGCCCTCGAAACGGCCAACGAAGAAGCCCATGCCCGCGAAAAACTCGTGCGCAAGAATCTCGACTTCATCGTGCTCAACTCGCTTCGCGACACCGGCGCCGGTTTCGGCACCGACACGAACAAAATCACCCTCATTTCCGCCACTTCATGCCAGCGCCTCCCCCTGCAAAGCAAGCGTCAGGCCGCCGAAGCCATCATCGACAAGCTATGCACGCTCTTCGACTGACCCTGCTGCTCCTCCTGCTGGCCCCGCTCAGCCTGCCGGCGCAGGAACTCAACGCCCGCGTGAGCATCAACCACCAGCAAGTGCAGGGCACGAGCACTTCCGTTTTCGAAACGCTCGAGACAGCCCTGACAGAGTTCATCAACGAACGCCAGTGGACGCAGATGCAATACGCTCCGCGCGAGCGAATCGCCTGCAACTTCGCCATTACCGTGACGAAATACTCCGAAAGCGAAAACTCCTTTCAATGCACGCTCACGCTGCAAGCCACGCGCCCCGTCTACGGCTCGACCTATTCCACCGTGTCCTTCTCGACGAGAGACGCCAACTTTTCATTCACCTATCAAGAGTACGACAAACTCGATTTCCGCCCCGACGTAATCGACAACAACCTCACGGCACTCATCGCCTACTACGCATATCTCGTCATCGGCATCGACATGGACACCATGTCGCCGCTGGGCGGCACCGACATGCTGCAAGAGGCGATGAACATCGTTTCGGGCGCCCAGAACCTGCCCGGAAAAGGCTGGAAAGCTTTCGAAGACAGCCGTAACCGCCACGCCGTCGTCAGCGACCTGCTCGACGGCGGCATGGAGCCTTTCCGCCAAATGCTCTACACCTACCACCGCGAAGGACTCGACGCCATGGCCGACAACGCCGACCGCGGACGCGCCGCCGTGAGCGAAAGCCTCGGCCTGCTCGGCCAGGCACGGCAGAACAAAAGCCTCTCCATGCTGCCCCAGCTCTTTGTAGAATACAAACGCGACGAGTTAGTCAACATCTACAAAGGCCACGGCACACAAAAGGAAAAGACCGAAGCCTTCGACCTGCTCATGCAAATCAACCCCTCGCAGAGCCGCTATTGGAACGACCTGAAGAAATAGCCCGACGGCCGCCTGCAATCCCCTGTCAAACAACAAGAAAGAAAAAGCGCAGAAAACCTGCAAACTTAGTCTGAGTAAGTTGAAACTTACACAGAGAAAGTTCAAACTTACTCAGACTAAGTTTTTCGAAAGTCCGCGATACGCCGCCACAGCCCCGACCAAGCCCCCGCCGACACCCATGCTCACCCACCTTCACATCTCCAACTACGTCCTTATCGACGCCCTCGACATCGATTTCGCCGACGGCTTCTCCGCTCTGACCGGCGAGACGGGCGCAGGCAAGAGCATCATCATGGGAGCGCTGGGACTGCTGCTCGGACAGCGTGCCGAAGCCCGCGCCATCAAAGACGGCGCCCCGAAATGCTGCGTCGAAGCCATCTTCCGGCCCGACGGCAACCGGCTGCGCGAGACGATAGAAGCCGCCGGAGCCGACTACGACCCCGAAAGCTGCATCCTGCGCCGCGAAGTCAGCGCAGCCGGCAAAAGCCGGGCTTTCATCAACGACACACCCGTGACCCTCGCCGCCCTGCGCGCGACGGCCGCCCGCCTTGTCGACATCCATTCGCAACACCAAAACCTCCTGTTGCAACAAGAAGACTTCCTGCTCGACACACTCGACGCCCTCGGCTCCCACGAAGCCCAGCGCGAAGCCTATGAACGCGCCTATGCCGGCTGGAGTGCGGCCCGCGCCACGCTCAGCCGCCTCGGCGAAGAAAGCCGTCAGAGCGCCGACGAAGCCGACTACCACCGTTTCCGCCTCGGCGAGCTCGAAGCCGCCGCACTGACCGACGGCGAGCAGGAAACACTCGAAGCCGAAGCCCGACTGCTGGCCCACACCGAAGACATCAAGGCCGCACTCCACGAAGCCAGCCACCTACTCGCCGGCGAAGAGCACAACATGCTGGCCGACCTGCGCCGCGCAGCCGCAACGCTCGACAGCGTCGGCCGCGAACTGCCCTTGGCCGGCGAACTGGCCGAACGCATCGAAAGCGCGCGCATCGAGCTGGCCGACATCGCCGCCGAAGCCGAAAATGCCCTCGAAAACACCGATTTCGACCCCGCCCGCAGCGCATTCGTCCACGCACGGCTCGACACCATCTACACCCTCGAAAAAAAACACCGCGCCGACAGCGTCGCCGCCCTCATCGAACTGGCCCGCAGCCTGCGCCAGAAACTCGACGAGGCCGAAAACCGCGACGAACTGCTGGCCCGCGCCGAAAAAAACCTCGCCCGCGCCGAAGCCGACCTCGCCAAAGCCGCCGAAGCGCTGGCCAAACGCCGCCGCGAAGCCGCCCGGGGGCTCGAAGCCGCGCTGGCCGAACGCCTTCGTCCGCTGGGCATGCCCTCCGTGCGCCTCGAAGTGGCCTTTACCCCCCGCCAGCATCCCGAAGCCTCAGGCCCCGAGAGCGCAGCGCTGCTCTTTTCGGCCAATGCCGGCGTGGCCCTGCAAGACGCCGCCCACACCGCCTCGGGAGGCGAGGTGGCGCGGCTCATGCTCGCCCTCAAAGCGCTCCTTTCCGACCGTCACGGCCTGCCGACCGTCATTTTCGACGAAATTGACACCGGCGTGTCGGGAACCATGGCCGGACGCATGGGACAACTCATGCACGACATGGGCCGGAGCCGGCAAGTCGTCTGCATCACGCACCTGCCGCAAATAGCAGCACAGGCCGCCGCGCAATATCGCGTCTACAAAGTCGAACACGACGGCCGCACCACCAGCCACATCGCCCTGCTCAGCCCCGAAGAACGCATCGACGAGCTGGCAACCATGCTCAGCGGCGGCGAACTGACCGAAGCCGCCCGCCAGAACGCCCGCAGCCTGCTCGAAAGCGGGCACAACGGCGCAGCCGGCAGCCAAAAAGGCACACCGGCTACGCGGAAAACAAAAAAAGCACAATGAAACACTTCTTCATACTCCTGCTGACGCTCTGCTGTCTGCCTGCCGCGGCGCAGACGGAAAGTGTCGTCAACATCTTCACCTACAAGGCCGACGGCTCGCTCCACAAGTCGGGCTACGGCTTCTTCGCCACGGCCGACGGACAGACCGTCGCCCCTTACGACCTTTTCGACGGCGCCGTCCGGGCCGAAGTAGTCGACGCAAAGGGCCGGACATGGCCCGTATTCCGCATACTCGGCGCGAATTCTTCCTACGGCATCGTCCGTTGCAGCGTCGAAGGGCTGAAGAATGCCCCCTTCCTCGCCTGCGGCAAAGGAGCCTCAGCGGGCGAAGCGGTCGCTCTTTCCGCCTATGCCGCAAAGAAAAAGGAAAAGCCCCTTCCCGCCACCGTGACAACGGCCGAGGCTTACGACAATTACAGCTATTACAGCCTCTCGGCGCCCAACGAGGAGAAATACTTCGGCTGCCCCGTCACGAACGCCGCAGGGAGCGTCGTGGCCATCGCGCAGCGCAACGCCGCATCCGGTGCAACGACCCTCTGCGCCCTCGATGCGCGCTTCGCCGACTCGCTCCGCGTCAGCGCACTCTCGGCTCTCGACCGCGACCTCCGTGCCATAGCCATCCCGAAAGCCATCCCCGCCGCACAAGAGGACGCCCGCACCTATATATATATGCTCAGCAACGCCGACAGCCTTTCGGCCGTCACAGCCATGAACGATTTTGTGGCCGCATGGCCCGGCGATGCCGACGGCTGCCTGATGCGCGGCGACTTTTTCGTTGCCACCGGAGACAGTGTCCGCGCCGAGGCCGACTATGCCAAGGCTCTTGCGCTCGCAGCGGCCGTTTCGCCCGGGGCCGAAGCCAACGTGCACTACAACATCTCGCGCGCCGTACTGGCACAGGCCGCCATGCGCCGCATACCGGGATCTCCCGACTGGACTTTCAGCCGCGCCGAGGCCGAAGCGGCCGAAGCCTGCCGCCTCAGCGACAATCCGCTTTTCTTCATGCAGCACGGGCAGTGTCTCTACGCGCTGTGCGACTACCGGCGGGCCTATGAATCTTTTCTGGCCGCATCGACAGGCAGCTTCGCCTCGCCGCAGACCTATTTCAGCGCCGCCCGCTCGCTCGAACTCGCCGGCGGCAGCGCCGACAGCGTCATCTGTCTGCTCGACAGCGCCGTAGCCTGCATTCCGCGCCCGTGTTCTGCCGCCGATGCCTCCTTTTATTATGAGCGTGCAACCCGATTGGTGCAAGTGGAAAAGTATCGCGCCGCCGTAGCCGACTACAACGAATACGAAAAGGCCGTCGGGCCGCGCAACCTGACCGATGTATTCTATTTTTTCCGCGAGCAGGCCGAAATTGCAGGGCGCATGTACCAGCAAGCACTCGACGACATCCGCACAGCCGCCTCCATGCGGCCCGACAACCCCGTCTACCGTCTCGAAGAAGCTGCCATTTTGCTGCAAGTAGGGCTTTTCGAGGAAGCTATAGCCTCAGCCGGACAAGCTATCGGCCTGCAACCAGAAAATGCCGACGGTTACAAAATAAAAGGCATCGCACAGGGCGAACTCGGCCAAAAGAAAGCTGCCGCCGAAAGCTTTCGGCGCGCACAAGAATTGGGCGACGAAGACGCAACCGGCCTGCTCCGCAAATACCAGCCCTGAGATTTCACACTTCATCAAGCCATCCCAATGCTTATCGACATAGACCGCATCATCGACGAGAAAGCCGGAAAAAAGGCACGGCGTATTCCGCGTTTCGTGCGCGCTTACCTCAAACACATCGTCCACCAGGACGAGATTAACGCGTTCCTGCAGAAAGAAGGCGAAAGAAAAGGCGTCGAATGGGTGGACGACGCGCTCGAATTCCTCGATATGACACTCGATGTCGAAGGACTCGAAAATCTGCCCGACGACAACGCCCGGCATTTCACGTTCGTATCCAATCATCCGCTGGGCGGCATCGACGGCATAGCCCTCGGCTCCATTCTCGGCCACCGCTACGGTGGCCGCATCAAGTATCTGGTCAACGACTTGCTGATGAACCTTCCCGGATTGGCCCCTCTGTGCGTACCAATCAACAAAACCGGCAAACAGTCCCGCGACTTTCCCGCCATGGTCGAGGCCGCTTTCGCCTCGGACAACCATATTATTATGTTCCCGGCGGGTCTGTGCTCACGCCGGCGCGGCGGTGTCGTGCGCGACCTGCCCTGGCAGAAAACATTCGTCACCAAAAGCGTCGCCACCGGGCGCGACATCGTCCCCATACGCTTCGAAGGTGAAAATTCGCCTTTCTTCTATCATCTGGCCAACCTTTCCAGACTGCTCGGCATCCGTTTCAACATCGCCATGCTCTATCTGGCCGACGAAATGTTCCGGAATCGCGGAAAATGCTTCAAAGTCAGAATCGGGACACCCATTCCCGCCGCTTCGCTCGACAGAAGCAAAACGCCGCGTCAATGGGCCGCGCACATTCAGAACCTCGTCTACTCACTCTGAAAATCCATGGAAACAATCATACCCCCTGTGGACCGCGCGCTGCTGAAAGCCGAGCTTACACCCGGCCAGTTGTTGCGCACGACTTCGAAAAGCAACAACGAAATCTATGTTGTTACGCATCACGACGCCCCCAACGTGCTGCGCGAAATCGGAAGATTGCGCGAGATAGCCTTTCGCGCCGCAGGAGGCGGCACGGGCAAAGCTTTCGATCTCGACGAATTCGACACAAGCGAGCATCCCTACTACCAGCTTCTCGTTTGGGACCCCTCATGCGAGGAAATAATTGGCGGATACCGCTTTCTGCCGCCCGAAGAAGTGCGCTACGGAACCGACGGCCAGCCTCTTTTGGCCACAGGCCATCTGTTCCACTTCTCGCGCCGCTTTCTCGACGAATACATGCCGCAGACCGTCGAACTGGGTCGCTCCTTCGTCTCGTTAGACCACCAGAATACGCGCGGTTCGCTCTCGCGCAGCCTCTTTGCCCTCGACAACCTCTGGGAAGGCCTCGGCGCACTGACCGTCATCATTCCCCGGCTGAAATATTATTTCGGGAAAATGACCATGTACCCCTCATTCAACCGGCAGGCCCGCGACATGATACTCTATTTCCTCGGCAAACATTTCGGCGACCGTGAGGGACTCGTATGGCCCGCCGATCCTATCGCCCCCGAAACTCCGGAAGAAGAACTCGCCGCTCTGCTCCACGAACCCTCTTTCCGCGAAGACTACCGCCTGCTCCATGCCGCCGTGCGCCGCCACGGCTACAACATTCCCCCGCTGGTCAACGCCTACATGGGCCTCTCGCCCACTATGCGCGTCTTCGGCACAGCCGTCAACCATCAGTTCGGAAAGGTCGAGGAAACGGGCATCCTCATCGCCGTCGACGAGATTCTCGAGCAAAAACGCATGCGCTACATCGACTCTTACGCCGAGACGCACCCCGGCGCTACCGACATTTTCAAAGACCTCTTCACCCGCCGCCGGCAGATGCCGCCCAAAGGCCGCGACGGGCGGGAAACATCGGAAAATCAGTGAAAAATTTGCGCCAATCCGCAGAAAACCGTACTTTTGCACCGCTTTACAGCAATAACACCTTAACACACTATCCACAATGTACTTAGATTCAGCTAAGAAGAAAGAGATCTTTGGAACATACGGGCAGTCCAACTCGGACACCGGCTCAGTAGAAAGCCAGGTGGCCTTGTTCTCCTACCGTATCTCCCACCTGACGGAGCACATGAGAGCGAACCGTAAAGATCATAGCACCGAACGCGCTCTCGTACAGCTTGTCGGCAAGCGTCGCGCCCTGCTCAACTACCTTAAGCGCAAGGACATCGAACGCTACCGCGCCCTCATCAAGGCATTGGGCCTGCGCAAATAAGCCGACCCTGCCCACGGAGAAACCCGCAAAGTCCCGCAAGAGACTTTGCGGGTTTTCCTTTTTTCCGACGCTCACGAAGCCGAAAACAGCTTTGGCCAAAGGGCCCGCAACGGCCTACGGGTGAAGCTTTATGAAGCTTAATTCGTCCATTCCACAGATTTTTTTGTAATTTTGCAGTCCTAATTAGGAAAGCCTACACACGATGAGACAACTTAAAATCAACAAAAGCATCACAAACCGCCAGAGCGCCGCTCTGGACAAGTACTTGGTGGAAATCGGCCGCGAGGAGCTCATCTCGACCGAAGAGGAAGTCGAGCTGGCCCAGCGCATACACCGCGGCGATCAGGAAGCACTCGACCGTCTGACGCGCGCCAATCTGCGTTTCGTTGTCTCCGTGGCCAAGCAATACCAGAACCAGGGCCTCGCGCTCAACGACCTGATCGACGAAGGCAACCTCGGGCTCATCAAGGCCGCGCAGAAGTTCGACGAAACCCGCGGCTTCAAGTTCATCAGCTACGCCGTTTGGTGGATTCGCCAGAGCATTTTGCAAGCCATCAGCGAACAGAGCCGCATCGTGCGCATGCCGCTCAACCAAGTCGGTTTCCAGAGCAAGCTGACCAAGGCCATCGTCAACTTCGAGCAGGAAAACGAGCGCCGCCCTAGCGTGCAGGAGCTCGCCGACATCCTCGACACGGAAGTTTCCAAGGTGCAGGAAGCCCTCGGCACGAACGGCAAAAAAGTCAGCGTAGACGCACCTTTCCAGGACGACGACACCAACAGCCTCATCGACATCATGACCGACGAGAACGCCCCCGGAACGGACAACCTCATGGAAAAAGAAAGCCTGAGCAGCGACCTCGAAGCCGCACTCTCCAGCTTGTCCGACCGCGAAAAAGACGTACTCAAAATGCTCTTCGGCATCGGCCGCAACGAAATGACGGCCGAAGAAGTGGCCAACACGCTTAATCTCACCCGCGAGCGCGTCCGTCAGATAAAGGAGCGCGCCCTGCGCCGCCTGCGCGAAGCCGAAAACATCAGCATCCTCATGAAATACCTCGGCTAAGCCGCCATTTCCGCCGGAAAGCCCGGCCGTGCGGCACACTGCAAAAGCCGCTGAAACTTACTCAGCGTTAGTTCAAACTTACTCAGACTAAGTTCAAACTAACGCTGAGTAAGTTTTTTCTTTCTCCCTGCAAATTTTTCCCGACACGGAAGCGATAACCTTCCGACGCCGTGAAAGCTCCGATTTCCACGCAGACAGACAAAAAGGTCGGCCGGAAACTTTTTCCGGCCGACCGCAAAACAGCTGACGGCAGCGCGTTGCGCAGAAGTCACGAAAGCGAAAAGATGCGTCGCGCCGTGGCCGTCGTCACGCGCGCCACATCGTCGGGCGGCAAGCCGTAAACCTCAGAAAGTTTCGCCACAACGTGCGTCAGGAAGGCCGGCTCGTTGCGCCGTCCGCGGTGCGGAACGGGTGCCAGGTAGGGCGCGTCGGTTTCGAGCACGATGCGTTCGAGCGGCACCACGGCGGCAAGCGTCGCGCCCAGCCGGCAGTTGCGGAATGTCAGCACGCCGCCGATGCCCAGCACGAAGCGGGGAAAACGTTGCAGCAGCTCGGCGGCCTCTTCGGCGCTGCCGCTGAAACAATGGAACACACCGCCACGCGCAAGATTTTTCTCCATGGGCAGCAGGGCATTCACCAGCTCGCGATGGGCCGACCGCGCGTGAATCATCAGCGGCAAATCGTAGCGTACGGCCCAGCCTGCCTGGCGCACGAAAGCCGCTATTTGCTCCTCGCGCCGCGAGGCGTCCCAGTAGAAGTCCAGCCCCACCTCGCCCACGGCTACGAAGCGGCTTTTGTCGCGCATCAGCATCTGCTCCATGGCGTCGAGCGCAGCCTCGGGCGCAGCGGGCAGCTCCGTGGGGTGCAGACCGAGCATCGGACGCACGAAGCCGGAATAGTCGGCGGCCAGCGCCAGCATCGGCTCCACGGAAGCGGCGTCGATGCAGGGCGCCAGCACGCACACCACGCCGGCTGCGCGGGCGCGGGCCAGCATTTCGTCGCGGTCGGCGCCGAATTCGGGCGTATAAATATGTGCGTGGGTGTCTATCAGCTCCATGTCACGACTTTCTTCCCGACAAACTCTCGGCAAAGGCGCGCAGCGGCGCCTTGCGCGCCTCGGCAACGGGCAGCGCGTCGAGCAGGGCGCGGGCTTCGGCGTGATATGTTTCGATTTGCGCACGACAGCAGGCAGCCATGCCGAGACGGTCGTAGACGGAAGTGACGCGGGCTATCTTTTCTTCGGCTGCCATTTCGCCGTCGGCCAGACATGCGAGCAACTCCCGGCGCGTCGCTTCGTCGGCACGGGCCAGCGCGCCGACGAGCAGGAACGTCTTTTTCCCGCAAAGGATGTCGCCGCCGATGCGTTTGCCGAATACGGCCGCGTCGCCGTAGACATCGAGATAGTCGTCCTCTATCTGGAAGGCCAGACCGAGACATTCGGCGAAACGGTAGAGGCTGCGCACTTCAGCTTCGGGCGCACCGGCACCGATGGCGCCCATTGCGGCCGCACAGGCCAGCAGCACGGAGGTTTTGAGCCGTATCATTTCCAGATATTCGGCCTCGCTGACATCCGTGCGCCGCTCGAAGTTCACGTCGTACTGCTGTCCCTGGCAAACTTCTTCGGCCGTGCGGGCAAAAAGGCTGAGCAAGCGCTCGCGATTCGCGCAGCCAGCCCGCATCACACGCCGGAAAGCCATGACAAGCATGGCGTCGCCCGAAAGTATCGCCGTGTTATCGTCCCACCGGCGGTGTACGGTGGGGCGTCCGTGGCGCATGTCGGCGCGATCCATAAGGTCGTCGTGCAGCAAGGTGTGGTTGTGATACGTTTCCAGCCCGACTGCGGCCGGAAGAATGGCGTCGACGTCATCCCGGTAAAGTTTGTAAGACAACAACATAAGCATGGGGCGCACACGCTTGCCGCCCGAAGAGAGAACATAGTCGACAGGTTCGTAAAGCCCCTCGGGGCGCGACGGATAGCCCTCGGCATGGAGCGCTTTTTCTATGGTTTCAAGCAATTTTTTCATGGTTCGTATGCAATGATGCCGCGTCGGCGTGTTCATTTTCCTTCCGAAGAGAGACCGGCAAGCCGGGACACGCGCTCGCGACAGTCTTCCATCAGCCATTTGGGCGTGGACGTGGCCCCGCAAATGCCTACCGTGCGCGCATCTCTGATCCATTCGGGGCGTATCGCCTCGGCATTGTCCACCATGTAGGTGTGCGGATTGCGTTTGCGACAGGCTTCGAAAAGCACGCGGCCGTTGCTGCTCTTCAAGCCGCAGACGAAAATCACTGCGTCGTGGCGTGCGGCGAATGCCTCCACGCCGGGCAGCCGTCCGGCCACGCGGCGGCAGATGGTGTCAAAGGAACGGAACGTGGCAGGCGCAACAATGGCCTGCGTCAAGTAGCTTGCGACCTCGCGAAAGCCTTCGAGCGGCTTCGTGGTCTGAGAAAAAAGACAAGTGGAGCGCGTCAGGTCGATGCGGCGGGCTTCTTCGAGATTTTCGATGACGACGGCTTCGCCGCAAGTCTGTCCCACGAGCCCGAGCACCTCGGCATGGCCGCGCTTGCCGTAGATGACGATTTGCGGACGCGGCGTTTCGGCGTAGACTTTGGCTATGCGGCGCTGCAAACCCAGCACAACGGGGCACGTCGCGTCTATCAGCCGGATGCCGCGCCGGCGTGCCGTCTCGTAGGTCGCAGGCGGTTCGCCGTGGGCACGCAACAGGACTTTCGATCCCTCCAGGCGGCCGAAAGTGTTGTGATCTATCGTCACAAGACCCATGCGCCGGAGTCTTTCGCACTCGCTCCCGTTGTGCACGATGTCGCCTAAACAATAGAGCGAGCCTTCGCGGGCCAACTCTTCCTCGGCTTTGCTGATGGCCGTGGTCACGCCGAAGCAGAAACCCGAGCCTTCGTCGATTTCTATCTGCATTGCGGCGGATTAGTCTTGGTTCGTGCGCTCCCGAAAGGCTTGCAGCAGCCATTCGTTCTGTTCTTCGCGCGTCATTCGGCTGTTGTCGAGCACAAGGGCGTCTGCGGCACAGCGCAAAGGGGCTGTTTCGCGGTGCGAGTCGATGTAGTCGCGTTCCTGTACGTTGCGAAGTATTTCCGCATAGTCCACTTTTTGCCCTTTGGCGGTCAGCTCGTCGTAGCGGCGGCGGGCCCGCACTTCGGCCGAGGCCGTAACGAAGATTTTAAGCTCGGCTTCGGGAAAAACGGCCGTACCGATGTCGCGCCCGTCCATGACGATTCCCTTTTCGTGACCCATGGCTTGCTGCGCAGCGGTCATCGCTTTGCGCACAAAGGGCAGTGCGGCCACGGGACTGACGTGCGAGGAAACCTGCATGCCGCGGATTTCCTCCTCGACGTCTTCGCCCGAGAGCTGCACGCGGGGCAGGCCGTCCGAAGCCTTGCGGGCGAAGTCCACACGGAGGCCGGGCAGCGCCTGTTCCAGCGCTGCGGCGTCGAGCGTCCCGTCGGCGGAGAAGAAACCCTGACGCAGGGCGAAAAGGGTCACGGCACGATACATGGCACCCGTGTCTACGTAAATATAGCCGGCCTCGCGGGCCAACCATCTGGCCATCGTGCTCTTTCCGCACGAAGAATGCCCGTCGAGGGCGACGATTATTTTCTTCATAGCTTGCATTCAGAAGGTGTAGGAGGCCGTCCCCATCAGCGAGGCGCCGGCTGCGTGATAGCGGGCGTAGGAAAGACCGAATCCGAAGGCTTTGAGGCGCAGTCCGCCACCCAATGTGAGTCCGGCCAGGTGGCCTTTGCCGGCGGCTTTCAACTCATAGGCCCGGCGGAAGTGGTATCCGGCCGAGAGATAAAAGATTTCGCTCGGCAAAACGTCTACTCCGAACACCGCATGGTTGAGCAGCAGCCGCGAGAAGGGCATTTTTTTTCCGTCGTCCTCCTTATAATATATATGGCGGCTCCAACGGTTCAGGTCGACCAGCGTCAGATGGAAGCGCACGGGCGCATGGGCCATGCCTTTCGACATGCCGAGCTCGAGACTCAGGGGGAGTGGCTCCTGCACGTCGTCGAAGCGCTTGACTTGCGCGCCGGCGTGGCGCAGGGCGGCCGAGAGGCTGAGGTCGGTCTCGTCGTCGTAGTAGTTCAGCCCCAAATCGACGGCCAGGGCCACGGAACTGAAGTCGGCATAGCGCGATGTGACCATGCGCAGCGTGGCTCCGCCTGTCCAACGGTCGGAAAAGAGATAGCCGTAGCCCGCCGACAGGGTCATGTCGCGCGGTGCGAACGTGCCGAGCACGTTTCCGGCCAAATCGGTCTCGTCCATCGTGCCGTAGCGCATCACTTCGAGCTGCGCGGCAGCCGTGTGGCGCTCGCCGAAGGCTTTGACGTAGTGCGCGCCGAGCTTTATGGAGCCGGCCGTAAAGGTCATGAACGAAAGGCCGGCCGAATTGTCGGACACGTTGGCCAGCAGCGCCGGGTTGGCCCATGCTGCCGAAGGCGCGTCCTCGACGAGCGAGATGTTTTCGCCGCCGAGGGCCGCCGCATGGCTCGACGCCGGCAGGCGCAGCACCGTGAACGACGAACTGCTCTGCTGAGCGGCCGCGCCGAGCGCGGCCCACAGGCAAAAGACGAGGATAAGCCTTTTTTCCATTCGTTTAAGAAAAATTGTGTTCAAAGGTACGAAGATTTTTACATTAAGGCCGTACTTTTGCACGGTAAAGCCGAAATACACGGCTTTGCTTCTTGTAACGTGCACGACGACGAATTATTATCCAGACGCTGGTGCGAGCTCGTTTTCGAGGGTCGCAACAAGGACTACGGGGCCTACGCACTGCGCAGCCGCGCCGGGCGGCGCTATGCCGCGGCCCTCGGCGCCGTGGCGGGGGGAGTGCTGCTGATGGTGCTCGTTCCGCTGCTCGTCGTGCTCTATGTCGACTGGCGGATGGCCTCCGACCGGCCCGACCTCAGCGTCCTGGACGAACTACGCCGCTTCGAGGCGCGCGAAGGGCACGAGCTGCGCGCCGTAGCTGCGGGCCGCCACGTGCCGAAGGCCCCGCCCGCGCCCGAAACGGCCACCGGCGAGGTGCCCCGTGTGGCCGAAGACGACCGCTTCCGCACCATCGGCGCCGACCGGCCCAACGAGAACGCCGCGACCGAGCGTCAGAGCATGGACAACCTGCCCGACAGCGCCCACAACGCCGACCGCGACGACCTGCCCGAGGAGGGACGGCTGCTGACGCCCGCCGAGATAGTGAGCGAAATGCCCGAGTTTCCCGGAGGTCTCGCGGCGCTGATGAAGTGGCTCGACAAGGAAATCGTCAGCCCGCGTCAGCCGCGAAAGGGGCCGGCGCAAGGGACGGTAGAAGTCTCTTTCATCGTCGACGAGGCCGGCATCATCCACGACATCCGCATCAGCCGTTCGCTCGGCGCCGACTACGACCGCGTCGTGCTGCAAGCCGTCGGCCGCATGCCCCGCTGGAAGCCCGGACGCATCGGCGGGAAGGCCCGGGCCGCGCAAGTGACGATACCCGTGGAGTTTCACGCGCAATAAGCCCTGCGCCGCGGGCGCGCCATGCAGACCGAGGGGCGCGCACCGGGCCGTTTCCCCACCTTTCCGGCCGCCGGCCGGAAAGGAACCCAAAGCCCAAAATCACGCAACAAATTTTGACAAAACAAAACCGGCTGAAAAATCGGCCGGAGGCCCGTTTCGGCCTCTTTTCGCCCGCTTGCGGCGGCCCGGAACGCAGTTTCGGCCAACTTACTCAGACTTTTTTTCAACTAACGCCCGGATAGTTTCGACTATCTCGGGCTTTTTTCGGCCTTTCGGCGCGCATTTTCGGCCGAAATCGGGCCGTTTCCAGCCTCTCACGGCAAGAGCGTGCGCAGCAAGCCTTTCATTTTCAGCCATGTCCGAAACAGGCGAAAAAATCGCCTATACGCGTCGCGGCCGGCGCCGCGCCGGAAATACGAGAATAGCGACCCCTTATACGACAAGCCCGCAAGCCTCCGGCAACGCCTGCGCATCCCTCTGCCGCGCGGCGTCGGAAGCGCACCGACGGGCAACTTTTGCGCGCAAAACAAAAAAATGCGGTAAAAGTGGAGCAAAGTGGGGAAAAGTGTCTAACTTTGCCGCCAAAGACCCTGTTATGAGATTCTGCGGCACCATACAAGCCCGGCGCGACGCCAAAGGGCGCGTGTTCTTTCCGGCGGCCTTTCGCAAACAGGCCTGCGCGGAGAGCGACGCGCGCTTCGTCATGAGGCGCGACATCCACGAAGCGTGTCTGGTCATCTATCCTTCGGACGTGTGGGAGGGCGAAGTCGCTGCGCTGCGCAGCCGGCTGAACAGCTGGAACCGCAGTCAGGCCATGCTGCTGCGCCAGTTCATGGCCGACATCGAGGCCTTCGGGCTCGACGCGCAGGGACGCTTCATCCTGCCCCAGCGGTTTGCCGCCGAATGCGGCATAGGCGCCGACGTAACCTTTATAGGCATGGACGACCGCATCGAGCTTTGGCCCTCGCAACGGTTGGAAAAGCCCTTTGTCGAGGCCGACGCCTTCTCACAGCGCATCGAAGCCCTGATGGCCGGCGGCGACTGACGCCGCGCAGCCCGCCGGCTGTCCGCAGCGGGCGCTTCAACAGAAATCTTCACGACCATGCCTCTCTGTCCTGCCTATCACATCCCCGTACTGCTCGGCCCCAGCGTAGACGGCCTCGACATCCGCCCCGACGGCGCCTATGCCGACGTCACTTTCGGCGGCGGCGGC
This sequence comes from Prevotellaceae bacterium, assembly GCA_022508615.1. Taxonomy (GTDB): domain Bacteria; phylum Bacteroidota; class Bacteroidia; order Bacteroidales; family Bacteroidaceae; genus Alloprevotella. The sequence goes on from JAFLUW010000012.1 coordinate 17,869, forward strand.
CACAGTCGCGAGATACTCGCCCGCCTCGGCGAGACAGGCCGCCTCTATGCCTTCGACCAGGACGCAGAGGCCGAGGCCAACCTGCCCGAAGGCGACGAACGCTTCACCTTCGTGCGCAGCAATTTCCGCTATCTGCGCAACTGGATGCGCTACTACGGCCAGGAACATCTGGACGGCCTGCTGGCCGACCTCGGAGTCTCGAGCCGCCATCTCGACAGCCAGAGCCGCGGCTTCTCCTTTCGCTTCGACGCGCCGCTCGACATGCGCATGAACGCACGGGCCGGCCGCACGGCGGCCGACATACTGAGACTGGCCGACGAAGCGCGGCTGGCCGACATTTTCCATCTCTACGGCGAGCTGCGGCAGGCCCGCCGGCTGGCCGCAGCCCTCGTGCAGCGGCGGGCAGAAGGGCCCGTCGAGACCGTAGGACAGCTCTGCGACACACTGCGGCCGCTGCTCGGCCGCGAACGCGAGAAGAAGGAGCTGGCCAAAGTGTTTCAGGCGCTGCGCATCGAGGTGAATCACGAAATGGACGCCCTTATCGAGATGCTGCAGGCCGCCACGGCGCTGCTGCGGCCCGGCGGAAGGCTCGTCGTGCTGACCTACCATTCGCTGGAAGACCGCATCGTGAAGAATTTCATGCGCGCAGGCAACGCCGAAGGGCGGATAGAGGAAGATTTCTACGGCAATCGCCTCGCGCCGCTGCGCCCGCTCGGCGGAAAGCCCGTACTGCCCACGGCCGAAGAGCAGGAAAGCAATCCGCGCAGCCGCTCGGCCAAGCTCCGCACGGCCATACGCACCGAATATAACTGAACCGCAGACCATGACAAGCGAAAAGGAAACAACCGCCGCGTCCCGCAAAGCGCCGGAAACCGGGAACGAGAAAAAAACGCCGGAAAAAGACAGCCTGTTGCAACAACTCACCGGAAGCGATGAGGAGGAAGGCTTCAGTGCGCTCATGCGGAGTCTCGCGGGCGGCGACTTCCTGGCCGGAAAGTGGTTCCGACGCCAAATCAGCTTCATTTTCCTGCTCGTCGTGCTGACACTGGCCTACACGACCTGCCGCTATGCCTGCCAGAAAGAGCTTTCCGTGCGCCAGCAGCTCACCGACACGCTGATAGACAGGCAATACAAGGCGCTGACCATTTCCAGCGAATTCAAAGAGCGCACCCGCGGCAGCAAAATCGAAGAACAGCTGACCGACTCGACGCTCCACTCGCCCGTCAAGCCACTCTTCACGCTCTCCGTAAGCCGGAAACAAGACGAAAGCAAGACAAAAGACCGCTCCGAACACTGAAAAGCCGAACAAAACGATGAAATTTCCCAACAAACAAGTAATGCCGCGCTACACGTTCATGGCCATCGTGTTCACCTGCATGGGCATATCCATTTTGGTCAAAGCCGGATACACGATGACGCTCAAACGCGACTACTGGCTCGAAGTGGGCAAACGCACACAGCGCAGCGGTAAAACGCTCGCCCCGACAAGGGGAAACATTCTGGCTGACAACGGCGAGCTGCTGGCTTCAAGCATCCCCGAATACAAGCTGTTCATGGACTTCATGTCGTGGGAAAAAGACAGCACGCGGCGCGCGGCAGAACAATTCAGTCGCGACTCCATGCTGACGGTCCATCTCGACACGATAAGCCTGCTCATGCACAACATTTTTCCGGACATCGACCCGAAAGCCTTCAAGGAAAACATGCTGGAAGGCCGGCGCAGGAAAAGCCATCACTGGAAAATCTACCCGAAACGCATTTCTTATATACAATACCGCAAGGTGAAGGAAATTCCGTTGTTCAACCTCCCGGCCAACCGCGGAGGATTGCACACAGAAAACTTCATGACGCGCAAAAATCCCTACGGCAGTCTGGCCACACGCACCATAGGCGATTTGTTCAAGGGAAAGGACTCCGCACGCTGCGGCATCGAACTTTCGTTCGACAGCCTGCTGCGCGGAAAACCCGGACGCTACCATATGCAAAAGGAGCTCGGGTCGCAAATCAAAGTTATCGACCTACCGGCCGAGAATGGCTACGACGTGCAGTTGACGATTAACGTAAAGATGCAGGACATCTGCGAAAAAGCGCTGCGCGACAAGCTCGAAGAAATCAATGCCGAACACGGAATTTGCATCCTGATGGAAGTGGCTACGGGAGACATCAAAGCCATGTGCTCGCTTTCGCGAATGGAGGACGGACGTTACGCCGAAATTCAGAATCTGGCCGTGTCCAACTCCATGGAACCGGGCTCGGTGTTCAAGCCTGTTTCCTTTCTCGTGGCGCTCAATGACGGTGAAATCACACTCGAGAACACCGTGAATACGGGAAGCGGCATTCGGGAGATGCACGGCCGCAAGATGAAGGACCATAACTGGCGGCGGGGCGGATATGGCCTGATCGATGTGCCCAACATTATCGGCAAGTCTTCGAACGTGGGCGTCAGCGTGCTGATCGACTCGAAATACGGGAACAATCCGGCGCGCTTTGTCGACGGCGTGTACAAAACAGGCATACACGACGACCTGCATCTGCCACTGACGGGCTACGCCAAGCCCTACATTCCGCGACCGGACAACCCGAACTGGAAAAAAGCGACCAATTGGTCGGCTACGACGCTGCCATGGATGAGCATAGGCTATGCCACGCGCATCCCGCCCATATCTACACTCACGTTTTACAACGGTATTGCCAACTTCGGCCGGATGATGCAACCGCGGCTGGTCAAGGCTCTTTGGCATAACGGCGAGATAATCAAGGAATATGAACCTGTCGTGATGCGTGAACAGATGGCGTCACGGAAAGCTGTCGATGATATTCGTATCTGCCTCAAAGCCGTCACGACAAAGGGCGTCGGTGTAGGGCATATGGCCAACTCTCCACTCATCGACGCTGCCGGGAAAACGGGAACAGCCCAGATTTGGGATAAATCGGGCAATACGGGCAAGTACATCGTTTCTTTCGCCGGTTTCTTCCCCTTTGCCAAACCGAAATACTCATGTATCGTCTGTATCCGCAAACCTGCTCCTGCCTCGGGCGGCGGACAATGCGGCCCGGTCTTCCGTCGCGTAGCCGAAAGCGTAATGGCACTCGAAAGCCAGCAAAGTTACAGCGAAGCGCGCGACACCGTAAAGACACGACAACCGCGCATATTTGCCGGGAACGGGCAGACTACCGCGCAAGCGGCACGCAAACTCGGTGTAAAGCTCGCTGGGCCGGTTTTTGCAGATAATCCCGCGTGGCTTGCCGGCGACGATGACAGTGAATGCGGTTTGCGTCCGGACAATAGCCGCAATGACTGTATGCCCGACCTCACTGGATATAGTTTGCGCGACGCTGTGTTCCGGCTCGAACGCATGGGATTGCGCGTCAAAGCCGAAGGGGCCGGCCGCGTCAGTCGTCAAAGTGTCGCTGCAGGACAACGCATACAAAAAGGACAGACCGTACAAATCACGCTGCAACCCGGCAACAACTCCCGTCAAGGTTGATGTACGGGCTATACCATATATAATATTATCCAAAGCCATCGGCCATGAAACTTTCTGAAATTATCGCCAATCTCACCCCGATCGAAATTATCGGCAATCCGGAAACAGAAATTACTGGCGTGGAAATCGACTCACGCCGCGTAAAAGCTGGAAATCTTTTTATTGCCGTCAAAGGCACACAAGCCGACGGGCATACTTATATCGGACGTGCAGTCGAACAAGGCGCGGCGGCCATCGTGCATGCCGACCCTTTGACCGACGCAGCGGCCGAAGGCGTGGCTTATGTGCGATTGGCCGACACTTGCCGCAGCGTCGGCGAGATGGCAACGGCCTTTTGGGACCGCCCGAGCGAGCGTCTGAAACTCGTCGGCGTGACCGGAACGAACGGAAAGACCACCGTAGCGACCGTGCTCTACGAAATGTTTCGCGCAATGGGCCACAAGTGCGGCCTTTGCTCGACCGTGTGCAACTATATCGACGGACAGGCGCTGCCCACCGAGCACACGACGCCCGACCCCGTGACGTTGAACCGTCTGCTCAGCCAAATGGCCGACGAAGGTTGCGAATACGTGTTCATGGAGTGCTCTTCGCACGCCATAGACCAGCAACGCATCGGCGGACTGCGCTTCGCCGGCGGCATTTTCACCAACCTCACGCGCGACCACTTGGACTATCACAAGACTTTCGAAGCCTATCGCGACGCCAAGAAACTCTTTTTCGACAATTTGCCTGCCGAAGCCTTCGCCATCACCAACGCCGACGACCGCAACGGCCTCGTCATGACGCAAAACTGCCGTGCAACGGTGCGCACCTACTCCACGCGCACGGCTGCCGACTTCAAAGGCCGCATTCTCGAAGAGAGCATCGAAGGCATGCTGCTCGACATCGACGGCCGGGAGGTGAGCGTGCGTTTCGTGGGCCGCTTCAACGTGTCGAACCTGCTGGCCGTCTGCGGTGCGGCCCTTATGTTGGGCGCCGACGCCGCCGAAGTGCTGCGCGTGCTCTCGACGCTCAGCCCCGTCAACGGCCGATTCGAGGCTATCCGCTCGCCGCGCGGTTTCAGCGCCGTCATCGACTATGCTCATACGCCCGATGCGTTGGAAAATGTCCTTTCGGCGATTAACAAAATCGTGGGCGGCCGCGGACAAGTCATCACCGTTTGCGGCGCAGGCGGCAATCGCGACAAAGGCAAGCGGCCGCTCATGGCGCAAGAGGCCGCCAAGGGCAGCGACCGCGTCATCATCACGAGCGACAATCCGCGTTTCGAAGAGCCGCAAGCCATTATCGACGACATGATGGCCGGTCTCGACGACGCAGGCCGCGCCAAAACCCTCTGCATAGCCGACCGCCGCGAGGCTATTCGCGCAGCCGCGATGATGGCACGCGAGGGCGACGTCATTCTCGTGGCCGGCAAGGGACACGAGCCCTATCAGGAGATAAAAGGCGTGAAATACCATTTCGACGACCACGAAGAAGTGCGCCGCGCCTTCGGCATAGAAACCGCCGACGCCGGGCCGGCGCAAAAGGCTCTGCGGGAAGGTGAAAACTAACAGGGCGATAGTTGAAACTTTCTCAGACTAAGTTCAAACTTTCTCAGACTAAGTTTGAACTATCTCCCGGAAAGTTTTTCGCCCCGCCGCGAGCCTCCATTTTTACCCCATTCACCCCCAAGAAAACCCCGAATGCTCTACTATCTTTTCCGCTTTCTCGAACAATACGGCCTGCCCGGTTCGGGCATGTGGTCTTACATTTCGTTCCGGGCCCTGCTTGCGCTCATCGCGGCGTTGGTCATGTCGGCTTGGTTCGGCGAACGTTTCATCAAATACATGAAACGCCGCAATCTTTCCGAGACGCAGCGCTCGGCCGACATCGATCCGTTCGGCGAAAAAAAGATTGGCGTGCCCTCGATGGGCGGCATCATCATTATCGTCTCGGTGTTGGTGCCCTGTTTGCTGCTCGGCCGCCTGCGCAACATCTATATGCTGCTGATGATAGCCACGGTAGTATGGTTCGGCCTGCTGGGATTTGCCGACGACTACATCAAAATTATCCGTAAAAACAAGGACGGCCTGTCTGCCCGCGCCAAATTGGCCGGACAAGTGGTCTTCGGGTTGGCTGTCGGGCTTACCCTCTACCTCAGCCCCGACGCCGTCATTCGCGAAAACATAGAAATCGGGCGACAAGCCGGCGAAACGCGCGTCGTGCACAAGAGTGCGCCCGAGAAAAGCACCGAAACGACCATTCCTTTCTTCAAAGCCAACAACCTCGACTACGAAGACATCTTCTCTTTCCTCGGAAGTCACAAGACGCAGGCCGGTTGGGCCTTCTTCGTGCTGGTCACGGTGTTCGTCATCACGGCTGTGTCCAACGGAGCCAACCTTAACGACGGCATGGACGGCATGGCGGCCGGCAATTCGGCCATCATTTTCATCGCATTGGGCATTCTGGCCTATGTGTCGAGCCATATTGCCTACGCGGGCTATCTGAATATCATGTATATCCCCGGCTCGCAAGAACTCGTCATCTTTGCTTGCGCCATGATCGGCGCGCTTATCGGCTTTCTTTGGTATAACGCCTATCCCGCCCAAGTCTTCATGGGCGATACGGGCAGTCTGATGATTGGAGGCTGCATCGGCGTGCTGGCCGTCATCATTCATAAAGAGTTGCTCCTGCCTTTGCTCTGCTTCATCTTCTTTGTCGAGAGTTTGAGCGTCATCATTCAGACCCAATACTATAAAAGGGGAAAACAGCGCGGCGTGAAGCAGCGCGTGTTCAAGCGAACGCCCATTCACGACACCTTTCGCACCCCCCGAACCGACCTTGTGCCCGACTGTCGCTACGTTTTGGGCAACTGGCCCAAAGGCGCGTGGCACGAATCGAAAATCACCGTCCGCTTTTGGATTACGACCATCGTGTTGGCCGCACTTACGATAATCACACTCAAAATCCGATGAAACTTGCAGTTTTGGGCGCTGCCGAAAGCGGCGCAGGCGCAGGCATTCTGGCCCGCAAAATGGGATACGACGTGTTGGTCTCCGACGCAGGAGCGATAAAACCGCAATACAAAGAGTTGCTCTCCGCCCGCGGCGTCCGTTGGGAAGAAGGCGGCCACGACGAAGCGTGGATACTCTCGGCCGACGAGGTCGTAAAAAGCCCCGGCATTCCCGACACGGCTCCCCTCGTAGCCCGATTGCGCGCCAAAGGGACGCCCGTTGTGAGCGAAATCGAATTTGCCGGCCGATATACCGACGCCCGCATGGTTTGCATTACCGGCTCGAACGGCAAGACCACCACTACCTCGCTCGTCTACCACCTTTTGCAGAAAGCCGGCATCGCTTGCGGCCTTGCCGGCAACATCGGCCGCTCGCTCGCGCTGCAAGTGGCCGAATCGCCGCAACCTTGCTACGTCATCGAACTCTCGTCGTTCCAGTTAGACGACATGTACCGCTTCCGCGCCGACATCGCCGTGCTGCTCAACATCACGCCCGACCACCTCGACCGCTACGACTTCGAGATGCGAAACTATGTCGCCTCGAAAATGCGCATTTTGCAGAACCAAAGGCCCGACGATACCTTTATATATTGGGCCGAAGACGAATATATTCCCGCCGAACTCGGACTTCGTCGGCCGCAGTCGCGGCTGCTGCCTTTCTCGGACGCCGATTTTGCCGACGGCACGCTGCATATTGCCGCGCCCGTGGCGTTCAGCGTCGCCACCGACCGCCTTTCGCTGCGCGGACGCCATAATTGGCGCAACTGTGCCGCAGCCGCCATGGCCGCTCTCGCAGCCGGGGCGTCGACCGAGGCCGTTGCGGCGGGTTTGGCCGACTTTCCGGGCGTGGAACACCGGCTCGAAGCGGCCGGCGAGGTCGACGGCGTAGAGTATATCAACGATTCGAAAGCCACGAACGTCGATGCTTGCCGCGTAGCCCTCGAAGCCATGACGCGACCTACGGTGCTCATCGTCGGCGGGCTCGACAAAGGCAACGACTACGCGACCATTGCCGACCTTGTCCGCGAAAAGTGCCGCGCACTCGTCTACCTCGGCGCCGACAACACCAAACTCCACGCCGCTTTCGACCCGCTCGGGCTGCCCGTGGCCGACACAAACTCCATGGCTGCCTGCATCGAGGCCTGCCGCCGCCTGTCGCAACCGGGCGACGCCGTGTTGCTTTCGCCTTGCTGCGCGTCGTTCGACCTTTTCACGGGCATGGCCGACCGTGGCCGACAGTTCAAGAATCTTGTCCGCCAACTAATCGAAAAAAAGTAAAATCCTTTCCTCCCGCACCATGAAGAAGAACATCGGCCGCCTTTTTCAAGGCGACACCGCCACTTGGACTATTTTTTTTCTGCTGTGCTGCATCTCGCTCATCGAAGTTTACAGCGCCGGGGCCACACTCACCTATAAATCGGGCAACACATTCGCACCGCTTGTCAAGCAGAGCGGCTTCCTTCTCATGGGCACATTCGCCGCCATCACCGTCCATAACATCCCCTGCCGCTGGTTCCGGGCCATTCCCCTTGTGGGCTATCCCCTTTCCGTGGTTCTGCTGCTGGCCGTTCTCTTCGGAGGCGTTACCGAAAACGACGCTTCGCGCTGGATAGACCTCGGCTTCGTGAGTTTCCAACCCTCCGAAATTGCAAAAGGCGTGCTCGTCACAACAGTAGCCATGGTTCTCATGATGTTTCAGACCGAGAAAGGGGCCGAACGCCGCGCTTTTAAGTGGATATTCTGGCTCACGTTCATCGTATGCAGCCTGATTTTCGTCGAAAACTTCTCTACGGCCGCCATACTGGCCTTCGTTGTCTATCTCATGATGATTCTGGGCCGCATAGCCTGGATGCAAATTCTCAAATTCACGGCTGCGCTCGCATTGGCCGGCGTGCTCGGCTTCACGGCACTCATGGCCGTTCCCTCGGAGGCCGGCGGCGAGGGCATCCTCCATCGCGCTTCGGTCTGGAAAGGACGCATCGTCTCGGCCATCGAACACAAAGAAATTTCTCCCAAAGACTACGACCTCGACAAACACGCCCAGGAAGGTTATTCGAACATTGCAATCGCCTCCTCGCACATCGTCGGCAAAGGGCCGGGCAATTCCACCATGCGCGACTTTCTTCCGCAAGCTTTTTCCGACTTCATCTACGCCATCATCATCGAAGAGTTCGGTCTTTGGGGCGGCGCAGTGGTTCTAATGCTCTACTTGTGGCTGCTCGTGCGCTGCGGCCGCATCGCCAACCGCTGCAAGGGTGTCTTTCCTGCTCTGCTCATCATGGGACTTAGCCTCATGCTCGTCATTCAGGCGCTGTTCAACATGGCCGTCGCCGTCGGCTTGGCTCCCGTTACGGGACAGCCGCTTCCGCTCATCTCGCGCGGCGGCACGTCGACGCTCATTACTTGCGTCTATTTCGGCATGATTCTCTCCGTCTCGCGCTATGCGCCCCGCCAGCGGGGCAGCGAGGCGGCCGAAGCCGCCGTTTCGCCCATTTCGGCCGACGAAACGGCATTTCAAACCGAAGCCGATCTCGACTAAACCGCTTCCGCATGCACCGCTTCCTGTTCATCTGCCTGCTGTTGTCCTCTTTCGCCGAACTGACAGCCGGCGAAAAACGCCCGCGCGTCCGTTTCGAAACGACGATGGGCCCTATCGTTGTCGAACTCTACAACGAAACGCCCCTCCACCGCGACAATTTCCTGCAACTCATCGCCCGCCACGCCTACGACTCGCTCCTCTTTCATCGCGTCGTAGCCAACTTCATGATTCAGGCCGGCGACCCCGAAAGCCGCCGCGCCCGGCCGGGCCAAAAGCTGGGCGAAGGCACATTGGACTACACGCTTGCGCCCGAGTTTCGCACCGCCGAGGGCCTTTACCACCGCCGCGGAGCCCTTTGCGCCGCCCGCGAAGGCGACGACGCGAATCCCGACCGCCGGAGCGACGCCATACAGTTCTATATCGTCTGGGGCACGACGTACACCAAGGGACGGCTCGAAAAAGCCCGCGCCCACATCGAGAGCATGCTGGACCGGCCCTACACGTTCAGCCCCGAACAAACCGAAGATTACCTTTGGACCGGCGGCACGCCCGCACTCGACGAGCAATACACCGTCTTCGGCCAAGTGGTCGAAGGTCTCGACACGGTCGAGGACATTCAGGCCCAGCCGCGCGACGCTTTCGACCGCCCCGTCGAGGACATCCGCATACTCCGCGCCGTTGTCGAGCCTTGAACACAAGGCAACGGCCGACAGCAACAATTTTGGCAAGGCGAAAGGGGCTGAAATCTTTCATTTCAGCCCCTTTCACTTTGTGTTTCGGCGGCGCGCGGCCGGCTGTGTGCGCTTATTTCACGCTTATCTTTTTCGACTTTCCTC
>JAFLUW010000120.1 GCA_022508615.1 Prevotellaceae bacterium
GCGGCGTCGGCATCGGGCTTGATGTCCGTACTGTAACGCAAGTCCTCGCGCTCGATGAGCAGTTTCAGCAGTCCCTCTTCGTCGATGACCTCTTTGCGGGCCGTATTGATGAGTATCGCGCCTTTCTTCATCGTGGAGCAAAGCGCATAGTTGATACTCTGCTTTGTTTCGGGCGTTGCAGGGATATGAAGCGAGACGACGTCGCAGGTTTCAAAGAGCGCCTCACGACTTTCCACGGGTTCCACGCCGTCAGCCTTGATGGCCTCGGCCGGACAGAAGGCGTCGTAGGCATAAACTTCCATGCCGAAGCCGCGGGCCACGCGGGCAACATTGCGTCCGACGTTGCCAAAGGCGAGAATGCCCAACTTTTTGCCCATCAACTCGCTGCCCGACTTTCCGTTGAAGAAGCCGCGCACGGCGAATACCAGCAAACCGAGCACTAACTCGGCGACAGCGTTGGCATTCTGGCCGGGAGTGTTCATTACGACAATACCGCGCTCGGTGGCCGCAGCCAAATCGACGTTGTCGTAGCCAGCACCGGCGCGCACCACAATCTTCAATTCGGGTGCAGCCGACATAACTTCGGCATCCACTTTATCCGAACGGATAATCAGGGCGTTGGCGTCGGATACGGCGGCGAGCAGTTGGCTTTTTTCCGTATATTTTTCGAGCACAGCGCACTCGTAGCCCGCTTCTTCAACGATTTTTCGGATTCCCTCCACAGCAACGGCTGCAAAGGGCTTTTCGGTTGCAATCAATACTTTCATAGTGCAGCTTTTCGGCTATAAAATTAGTGCAATGCTTCGAAATCCTGCATGCATTTCACAAGTGCTTGCACGCCTTCGAGCGGCATGGCATTGTAGCACGACGCACGGAAGCCGCCCACGTCTCTATGTCCCTTGATACCGACCATTCCGCGCTCGGTGGCAAAGGCGAGGAATTCTTTTTCGAGATCTTTGTACTCGTCGGCCATCACGAAGCAGATGTTCATCAGCGAACGCGAGTCTTTCTCGGCCGTTCCGCGGAAAAGTTTGTTGCGGTCGATTTCGCCGTAAAGCAAATCGGCACGTTCGATGGCGCGACGTTCCATTTCTTTCACGCCGCCGCTCTTCTTTATCCATTTGAGCGTTTGCAATGCGCAGTAGATAGGCAGCACGGGCGGCGTGTTGAACATCGAACCTTTCGACGAATGCGTGCGATAGTCGAGCATCGTGGGAATCTGACGGCTGACTTTGCCGAGTATCTCGTCCTTGACGATAACGAACGTCACGCCGGCCATCGAAAGGTTCTTCTGAGCGCCGCCATAGATGAGACCATATTTCTTTACATCGACCGGACGCGAGAAAATGTCCGAACTCATGTCGGCTACAAGCGTGACGGGCGAGTCGAGGTCTTCGCGAAGTTCCGTTCCGTAAATGGTATTGTTCGTCGTCACGTGGAAATAGTCCGCGTCGGCAGGGATTTCGAAATTGCGCGGCACGAAAGTATAGTTGCTGTCGGCGCTCGAAGCCACTTCGACCACTTCACCGAAAAGTTTGGCTTCCTTCATGGCCTTTTTCGCCCAGACACCGGTGTTCAGGTAGGCAGCTTTCTTTTCCAACAGGTTGAAAGGCACCATGCAAAACTCGAGACTGGCACCTCCGCCCACGAAAAGTACGCTGTAGCCTTCGGGAATGTCGAGCAATTCCTTGAAAAGCTCCTGTGCTTCGTCCATCACGGCCTGAAATTCTTTCGTGCGGTGACTCATTTCCATCAGCGAGAGTCCGAAACCCTCGAAATCCACGCAAGCCTTTGCGGTTGCCTCCATCACTTCGGCCGGCAGGATACTCGGACCGGCGCCAAAATTATACTTTTTCATGAGTAGGATGATTGATTGATGATTATACAGGGCGAAAATACGGTTTTTTTTCTTGCAGACAAACAAAAAACGGGGAATTTCGGCCGCTTCATCCATTTTCTTCTGCCTGCCGGCGTAGCGTAACGGCAAAAAACATACCTTTGTCCGCGATCACAACCTCTTTTCAAACATACCGTATATATAATGGACATCAAAACGTATATCCGCACGCACGAAAAGGAAATCCTCGAAGACCTTTTCAGTCTCATCCGCATACCTTCCGTTTCGTCGGCCGCCGATCACCGGCCCGACATGCAAGCCTGCGCCCTTCTCTGGCGTGACATCTTGCTGAAAGCCGGCGCCGAACGGGCCGAAGTGCTGCCCGGAACGGGCCATCCCTTTGTTTATGCCGAGCGACATGTGCCCGGCGCCGAGCGCACCGTGCTTGTCTACGGCCACTACGACGTTATGCCGGCCGATCCGCTCGACTTGTGGGACAGTGCACCCTTCGAGCCCGAAATACGCGACGGTCGCATCTTCGCCCGCGGCGCCGACGACGACAAAGGTCAGACCATGATTCAAGTAGCGGCTTTCGCCTACCTCGTGAGCGAGGGATTGCTGCGTCACAACGTCAAGTTCATTCTCGAAGGCGAGGAGGAAATCGGCTCGCCTTCGCTCGAAGCATTCATCGAAAGCCACCGCGAGATGCTGGCGGCCGACATCATCCTGGTCAGCGATACTTCGATGCTCGCAGCCGACCTTCCGAGTCTCACCACGGGGCTGCGCGGGCTGGCCTATTGGGAAATCGAGGTAACAGGCCCCAACCGCGACCTGCATTCCGGCCATTTCGGCGGCGCCGTGGCCAATCCGGCGCTCGTGCTCTGCGAAATGCTCTCGAAAATCGTAGGCCCCGACGGCCGCATCACGGCGCCCCATTTTTACGACGACGTGCTGCCCGTGCCCGATGCCGAACGTGCCATGGTGCAGGCCATACCTTTCGACGAGGAAGCCTATAAAAAGGCCATCGACGTGCGCGCACTGCGCGGCGAAGAGGGATACAGCACGCTCGAACGCAACAGCATGCGCCCGAGTTTCGACATTTGCGGCATGTGGAGCGGACATACAGGCGAAGGAGCCAAGACTGTGCTGCCGTCGAAAGCCTGCGCAAAAGTGAGCTGCCGCCTTGTACCGGCGCAGGACCATGAAAAAATCTCGCAACTCATGGCCGACTACATCTGCCGGCTTGCTCCCGACTGCGTCAGCGTGAAAGTGACGCCCTTGCACGGCGGTCAGGGCTACGTATGTCCCATCGACCATCCGGCTTACAAAGCGGCCGAAGCCAGTTTCACCCAGGCATTCGGGCGCAAGCCGCTGGCCGTGCGCCGCGGCGGCTCGATACCCATCATCAGCACGTTCGAACGCCTGCTCGGCATCAAAACAATTTTGATGGGCTTCGGCCTCGAGAGCGACGCCATCCACAGTCCGAACGAGAACTTCCGCCTCGACATTTTCCGACGCGGCATCGAGGCCGTCGTCGGCTTTTATACTAAATTTTAGTCTCTAAGTACTTACAAATAGCGTTGTAAATCGAAAAACTTACTCAGAGAAAGTTTGAACTTACAGGGAGAAAGTTTGAACTTATAGGGAGAAAGTTTTAGTTTGCTTTGTGTGAACGCACCTTTTCCCTTTGCATATGGGGAAAATGTATCGAATCGGCCGTGCTTCCACGCGGAAACACGGCCGGAACTATTTATGTCGGCAAGCGATGATGCGAACTTATTTCATTATCACCTTCTTGCCGTCGACGACGTAGAGACCTTTCGTGGCTTTGCCGACGCGACGGCCCGCGAGGTCGTAGATGGCAACGTCTTCGGCGGCAGCTTGCGTCGAAGAGATGCTGCCAGCACCCGTAACGACGTTCAGCTCGGCGAGGAAGGCGTCGAGAGCAGCTTGCAGGGCGTCGATCTGCGCCTGTGTGGCAAAGCCGGCCGCCAGTCGGGCCTGGGCGGAAGCAATCTGGGCTTTCAGTTCGGCGAGCGTAGCGGCTTTCACCTTCTTGATGGGCGAAGCAGGATCGACCGTAGCGCTGTAGAGACGTAATTCGGTTATACTGACGAACACCCAGCCTTTGTTTGATTGCGTGATATGAGACCCATAACAAGCGTTATCCACGAATCGCAGACGCAAATAGCGATAATTGTTGTCGCCGAAAGGCAGGTCGGCGAGAGCAACCATATTACCCACACCCTCAGCGTTAGCGTAAGGGTAATTTTCGATAGTCGTCGTGCCCAATTCGGTCCAGCCTTCGTAATTGGCCACACCGGCTTCGGCGGGATCGTCGGTCTTGGGCAAGAGGGACGACGCGAGGTTCGCGCCGTAGTAGACAATCGTTTTGGGTCTGCTCCATATGAATACCGAAGGAGTTCTACGAGCCTCAATCTTGGCGGTCAACGCGTTGTATTCGCCTTGCAAATCGATGTCGAGAACGGGGTCCTGATTATGCGTGTTTGCATAAGACCACGCAGAGTGGAAGTACGTATCATTTTGACCGTCGACCAACTTTGATGTGAAGCTATTCCCCATATTCTCATTGGGTTCGGGAGCGTTCGTGCGAATCTGGTCGTCGCTCACGAGGATGCCGTCGGCCCGATATTCGTCAGCACCTTCGCCGAGCGCGTTGGGGAAGAGGCCGTCCGCAGTAGCGGAGCTCACGCAATGGGTTGCACTGGCTATCGCGCCCTGAGCCTCTCTCTTCAACGCGGCAAGCTTTTCATTCAACTGTGCTTGAGCAATCTCGTCGATAAAGCTTTCTTCTAAGTCGACAGGGGTAAGATGCCAGTAGGAATTGATGTGGTCGTCGCCCATAGCTTGCCAGAACACGGTGGTGCTC
>JAFLUW010000121.1 GCA_022508615.1 Prevotellaceae bacterium
TTTCGGCGAGGAATGGCCCGAAAATTTTGCCGACCGCGGCGCAAGGCGTAACTTTGTGCCGTCATGGACAAAGCTTTGCCCTATACCTATCTCCCGAAAATCGACTCGCCCGCCGACTTGCGGCGGCTGCGCGTCGAGGAATTGCCCGAAGTCTGCGCCGAGCTGCGCCGCAAGATTATCGAAGTGCTCGCCGTCAACCCCGGACATCTGGGTTCGAGCCTCGGAGCCGTGGAACTGACCGTGGCGCTCCACTATGTTTTCGACACACCCGACGACCTCATCGTCTGGGACGTGGGCCATCAGGCCTACAGCCACAAAATACTGACCGGAAGGCGCGACCGCTTCGACACGAACCGGCAGCTGGGCGGGCTCAAGCCCTTCCCCTCGCCCGAAGAAAGCCCCTACGACACCTTCGCCTGCGGACATGCGAGCAACTCCATCTCGGCTGCGCTCGGCATGGCCGTGGCCCACAGCCTCGACGAGCGCGAAACGCGCAAGCCGCACACCGTGGCCGTCATCGGAGACGGCTCGATGAGCGGCGGACTGGCCTTCGAGGGGATGAACAACGTCAGCGAGTCGCCCTCCGACCTGCTCATCGTGCTCAACGACAACGACATGTCCATCGACCGGGCCGTGGGCGGCATGAAACAGTATCTGCAACACCTGCACACCTCGCGCGCCTATAACAAGCTGCGCTTCGGGCTGGCGCGGCTGCTGATGCGCTGCGGCTTGCTCACGCCGAGGCGCCGCGCCGGGCTCATCAGGCTGAGCAACGCCCTGAAAAGCGCGCTCTGGCGCTCGCCCAACGTGTTCGAAGGCATGAACATCCGCTACTTCGGGCCGGCCGACGGGCACGACGTGGTCGAACTCGTGCGCATACTGCGCGAAATCAAGGAAATGCGCGGCCCCAAACTGCTCCACCTGCACACGCAGAAGGGACATGGCTACGCGCCGGCCGAAGCCGAAGCCACCGTGTGGCACGCACCGGGGCGTTTCGACGTCGAAAGCGGACAGATTCTCGGCACAACCGGGGAAAAAGACACGCCGCCACGCTTTCAGGACGTCTTCGGCGAGACACTCGTCGAACTGGCCCGCGCCGACCGCCGCATCGTGGGCGTCACGCCGGCCATGCCCACAGGTTCGTCGGTCAGCCTGCTGATGAAAGCGCTGCCCGGCCGCGCCTTCGACGTCGGCATAGCCGAAGGCCACGCCGTAACCTTCTCGGCCGGCATGGCCAAAGAGGGACTGCTGCCTTTCTGCGCCATCTACTCGTCGTTCGCCCAGCGCGCCTACGACAATATCATACACGACGCGGCGCTGCTCGACCTGCCCGTCACGCTATGTCTCGACCGCGCCGGACTCGTGGGGCAGGACGGCCCCACGCATCACGGCGCCTTCGACCTTGCAGCCCTGCGGCCCGTGCCGAACGTGACCATCGCCTCGCCCTACGACGAATGCGAGCTGCGGCGCCTGATGTACACGGCCGCAAGGCGCGAAAAGGGCGTCTTCGTCATTCGCTATCCGCGCGGCAGCGGGCGGCTGACCGACTGGCGCTGCGCTCTCGAAGAAATTCCCGCGGGCAAGGGCCGCTGCATCAAGGACGGCGACGCCCCGGTCTGCGTCCTCTCGCTCGGCCCGCTGGGCAACACGGCCGCCGACGCCATCGCGCGCTACGAAAGCCTGCACCCCGGCGTGCGCGTGGCCCACTACGACCTGCGCTTCCTCAAACCCCTGGACGAAACCCTGCTGCGCAGCATCGCCGAAAAGCATCGCTGCGTCGTTACCGTAGAAGACGGCGTGCGGCAAGGCGGCATGGGCAGCGCCGTGCTCGAATGGGCGGCCGACCAAGGGCTCGGCGTGCGCATCGTGCGCCTCGGACTGCCCGACAACTTTGTCGAACACGGCACGCCCGAAGAACTCTATCGCCTCACAGGCCTCGACGCCGAAAGCATCTGCCGCCGACTCGAAAGCGAAACGGCCGCCGAAGCCGCAAATCCCAACCCTTAGCCTCCCTCGCTCCCGTGAAAATCATTATTGCCGGCGCCGGCGCCGTAGGAACGCACTTGGCCAAACTCCTTTCGCGCGAACGCCACGACATTACGCTCATCGACGAAAAACCCGACCGGCTCGAAAATCTCGCAGCCGACTTCGACCTGATGACTATCGAGCGGTCGCCCATGTCGCTCGAAGCGTTGCGCGAAGCCGACACGCAGAAAGCCGACCTCTTCATCGCCGTCACGCCCGACGAATCGCACAACATGACGTGCTGCATGCTGGCCAAACAGCTCGGCGCGCGCAAAACGGTGGCGCGGGTGGACAATTACGAATACATGCAGGCCGATAATGCCGCTTTCTTCACCTCGGCGGGCATCGACTCGATGATTTATCCCGAAATGGTGGCCGGCGCCGAAATCGCACAGAGCATAAAGCGCTCGTGGGTGAGGCAGGCATGGGAATTTCCCGGCTCGGGCCTCGTTTTCATGGGCGTAAAACTGCGCGAATCGGCCCGCATCCTGGGCCGACCGCTCAAAGACATCGCCGCAGCCGACGATCCTTACCACATTGTGGCCGTCAAGCGCGGCGGAGACACCTTCATTCCCAACGGAAGCAGCATCATCGAAGCCGGCGATTTGGTCTATTTCATGACGACGCAGCACTACATCAACTATCTGCGCGAAGTTTCGGGAAAAGACGACTATCCCGACGTAAAAACCGTTTTCATCATGGGCGGAGGCTCGACAGCCGTACACACCGTGCTGAATATGCCCGACTATATGAACGCCAAAATCTTCGAACGCGACGAAGCACGCAGCCGAAGGCTGGCAGAAGTGCTCCGCGACAAAAACGCAATGATTATTCACGGCGACGGACGCGACGCCGACCTGCTCGAAGACGAAGGCATCAGCGGGGCGCAGGCTTTCGTGGCGCTGACGGAAAACTCGGAGAGCAACATTCTGGCCTGTCTCTCGGCCAAACGGCAGGGAGTGCGCAAAACGGTGGCCATGGTCGAGAACACGGAGTATATTTCGATGGCCGAAAGCCTCGACATCGGCACGATAGTGAACAAAAAGACCCTTGCCGCGAGCCACATCTACCGCATGATGCTCAAAGCCGACGTGACTACGGTGAAGAGTCTCACCGTAGCGAACGCCGATGTCTGCGAAATAGCCATTCCGGAGGGCTCGCGCGTCACGCGGCGCCCCGTTCGCGAACTCTCGCTGCCCTCGACGGTGACATTGGGCGGACTTGTGCGCGAGGGCAAGGGCATGTTGGTGAACGGCTCCACGCAAATTCGCGGCGGCGACACGGTCGTGGCTTTCTGCACGGCCGGTTCGGTCAAGAAAATCGAGAAAATCTTTAAGTAGCCTTGCGGGATGAAGGCCTCGGCGCCCGGCTTGCAGCACTTCGTCCTGCCTTTTTCCTTCTTTTCCTCAGCAAAATGACCATTACGCTCTATGCCGCTTCGAGCGGTCAGGTTCCCGAAATCTATTTGCGCGACGCCGCCCTTCTGGGCGAGCTTATGGCCCGCGAAGGCCACACCCTCGTTTGCGGCGCAGGCCGCACGGGGCTGATGGGCGCGGCCACCGACGCCGCGCTCGCCGCCGGAGGCGAAACTATCGGCGTGATACCCGAATTTATGATTGAACAAGGCTGGCAACATCGGGCCATGACGCGCTTGGAAGTCGTGCCCGACATGCACCGGCGCAAAGAACGCATGGCCGAACTGGCCAATGCCTGCATCGCTCTGCCCGGCGGCGTGGGCACACTCGAAGAATTGCTCGAAATCATCACGTGGAAGCAGCTCGGACTCTTTCTAAAACCCGTCGTCGTGCTCAACACGGACGGCTACTTCGACCCTTTGCTCGCCATGCTGGCCCGCGCGGCCGAACAACGCTTCATGCGCGCCGAGCATACAGCCATCTGGTGCGTGGCCGCAACGCCCGACGAGGCCTTGCGCCTTTGTCGCGAGACACCGCTTTGGGATAGTTCCGTGCGCAAGCTCGCCGCGCTCTGATACCTTATATATAATAATCCGCAACGCATGAACGAAAAAACAAAACGCTACGCCCGCTTCGCCCTTGTCGCGACGCTCTACCTGCTTTTCCTGCTTTGGGTCGGCTCGTGGTGGGGCTTGTTGGTCGTTCCCTTCATCTACGACGTCTATGTCACGAAACGCATTCGCTGGACGTGGTGGAAAGACCTGAAAAACCCCGCAGCGCGGCTCGTAATGAGCTGGGTCGACGCCATTGTCTTCGCCCTGACGGCCATGTATTTCCTCAATCAGTTCTTTTTCCAGAACTACGTCATTCCGTCGTCGTCGCTCGAAAAAACGTTGCTCACGGGCGACTATCTTCTCGTGAGCAAAGTGGCCTACGGCCCGCGCATTCCGCAAACGCCGCTGACCATGCCGCTCACGCAGCACACACTGCCCGTACTCGGCTGCAAGAGTTATCTCGAACGTCCGCACTGGGACTACCGCCGCGTGAAGGGACTGGGCCGTGTGCGCCTCGGAGACATCGTCGTCTTCAACTATCCTGCGGGCGACACCGTGGCACTTGCCCAGCAGGCGCAGGACTACTACCGCATGGCCTACCAAATCGGCGAAGGCATAGCCTTGCAGACCACAGGGCGCTCGCCGCTCGAAGGCCTCACGCCGCAAAGCCCCTATGCCGACCAGCAAC
>JAFLUW010000122.1 GCA_022508615.1 Prevotellaceae bacterium
ATGTATGTCACGCTTTTGGTCGTTTTCATGACGTTTCGCTACTATCGCGACCACTTTACGAAAGCGCATCGCGCCGGCCGCTGGCTGCAATTCATCGGTATGCGCACGCTCGACATCTATCTCATTCACTTTCTCTTCACGCCGAAGCTGCCCGTCGTGGGCGAGTTCATCGCACGCTTCCGCGGAAATTTCGTACTCGAAGTCAGCGTCACCCTTCTCTACGCTGCCGTCGTAATAGCCTTCTGTCTGTTGCTCTCGGCCGTGATTCGCGTAAGCCCGTTCCTCAAAAAATATCTGTTCGGCCGCGGATAAGCCTGAGCCATGACCGAGAATCTTGTCCGGAAGTTGAGTCGGCGGCTCTACATGGGCGACGTGCGCGAACTTTGCCGGCGTATCGAGACGGACACGGGCGACGAGGCGAAAGAAGCCCTCTTCGGCCTCATCACCCATCCCGATTCACGCGTCGGCTACAACGTCTTGTGGGTGTTTTCCCACTTGCATGCGCCGGCCGACGGCTGGCTCCGGCAAAAACGCGACGCCCTTGCCGACCTGCTGCTCGCCACGCGCCATACAGGTCAGCGCCGCTTGCTGCTCAGCCTGCTCGAACGCCAGCCGGCAAGCCCCGAGAACCTGCGCACGGACCTTCTCGACTATTGTCTGGCCGGCATTCTTTCCGCAGAGCCCTATGCCATCCGCGCCTTGTGCCTCAAACTGAGCTATGCGCTGTGCCGTTTCCATCCCGAACTGACCGACGAACTGCAGACCGTGGCCGAAATGATGGACAACGGCCAACTCTCGCCCGCACTCCGCGCCACGCGGCGCCATGTGCTGACCCGCATCGCGCGTCAGCGAAAGAAAAGCGCCGGCCGCGGCTGAAAGCTGCAGCCGGCGCCCTGTTGTGTTCACGTCCCGGGGCATTGCGGAACACTGACAGCCAAACATTTGACGCCTGCGCAGACAAGCGTTCAACTTAGTCTGAGTAAGTTCAAACTTAGTCTGAGATAGTTCGAACTTATTCAGACTAAGTTTGAACTATCTCAACACAAGCTCCGCCCGACGCAGCCTCGCGCCCCCGAAAAGCCGGCGCGGCGCACCCCAAACGCACGAAACGGCCCGCCAAAGCGCCGCCCCGGACAAAAAGGCCCCGCCGGGCGGGCATAATCGGGCCGGATGCGGACATAATCGGACAGAATATATTAACTTTGCGGCGGTATGCAAAGATTCGTCCGCCACATTCTCACCCTTCTGCTCGCACTCTGCACGGCAGGCACGGCGCAAGCCAAATTCGTTCTCGTCATCGACGCCGGACACGGCGGACACGACGCCGGAGCCGTAGGCGCATTTTCGAAAGAGAAAGACATCAACCTGCGCGTAGCGCTGGCTTTCGGCCGGCTTGTCGAACAAAACTGCCCCGACGTCAAGGTCATTTACACCCGCAGCAAAGACGTGTTCATCCCGCTCGACGAACGCGCCAACATAGCCAACCGCAACAAGGCCGACCTCTTCATCTCCATCCACACGAACGCACTCCCCAAAGGCCGCATCGCGTATGGCGCCGAGACTTACACGCTCGGCACGGCGCGCGCCAGCGAGAACCTCGAAGTGGCAAAACGCGAGAACGCCGTCATCACCTACGAGAGCAACTATCGCCAGAAATACGAAGGTTTCGACCCCAACAAAGCCGAAAGCTACATCATCTTCGAGCTCATGCAGGACACGCACATGAAGCAAAGCATCGACCTTGCCCGACAGATTCAGCAACAATACGTGGGACACGCCGGACGCCGCAACAAAGGCGTGCATCAGGCGGGCTTTCTCGTGCTGCGCAAGACGTCGATGCCCTCCGTGCTGACCGAACTGGGCTTCATCTCCACGCCCGAAGAGGAACGCTATCTGAACAGCGAGGAAGGCACGCGCGCCATGAGCCGCAGCATCTATCAAGGCTTTTTGGGCTACCGCCGGCTGCAAGGCGACAAGGTGCCGGCCGACGTCCCCGCAGCCGAAACAGCCGACGAAGCGCCGCAATCCGCGGCTGCGGCCACCACCCCCCTGGGCAACAAGCCTGCCGCGCAACAAAAAGACGCGACAACCCGCACGCCCGACGAAACTGCAGGCCGACTCCCCGCAGCCGAAACCGCAGAAACGGCCGAAAGCCAGACAAAAACGGCCGAAGACGAGACTCCCGTCTACAAAGTGCAAATCTGCACTTCGTCCACACGGCTGAAAGCCGGCGATGCGCACTTCGGCGGCCTCGCTCCCGTCGACTGCTATGAAGACGGCGGTCTCTACAAATACACATGGGGCTCTACGGGCGACTATCGCGAGGCCGTCGCACTGCAAAAAGAGGCGGGAGCCAAAGTGAAAGGCGCCTTCATCGTCGCTTTCATCGACGGACGGCGCGTAGATTTGGCCGAAGCGCGAAAAAGACAACGATAACAAAAAAACCTCCACGCTATGAGATTTCTTACGAAAGAAGTGAAAATCGCCCTCACGGCCATCGTGGCCGTCGTGCTGCTGTTCATCGGCATCAACTTCCTCAAAGGCATTAACATCTTCAAGTCGTCCAACACTTACTATGTCGAATTCAGCAACATCGACGGCCTGGCCGTGTCTAACGCCGTCTACGCCAACGGCTACCCCGTGGGAATCGTACGCGCCATTGACTACGACTACTCACGGACGGACAAAGTCGTCGTCACCGTAGAGCTCGACAAAAAAATGCGCGTGCCGCGCGGCACGCACGCCGAGTTGGCCAGCCAGCTGATGGGCGGAGTTAACATGAGCCTTGTGCTCGGCCCCAATCCCGCAGACATTCTCGAGCCCGGCGCCACGCTCAGCGGACGTCCCGCAGAGGGAATGATGACGAAGCTCGAGGACGCGCTGCCCGAAGTGCTGGCCATGCTGCCCAAGATTGACAGCATTATGACTAACCTCAGCCGACTGACGGCCGACCCTGCGATAGCCGAAATGTTGCGCAATACGGCCGGACTTACCGCAAGCCTGAGCCGTTCGGCCGCCGGCCTCGAAACGCTTATGTCGCACGAAGTGAAGCCTATGCTGGCAAGTCTCGGCCACACGGCGGCACACGCCGAAAAACTCATGGGCGGACTGGCCGCTACCGACGTCGAAGCGACCATGGCAAGCCTGCAACAGACGCTGCACAACGCCGAAATCGTCACCGACAACCTCGGACGAACTGCGGCCAGCCTGAACGGGAAGCTCGAAAGCCGCGACAATTCGCTCGGACTCCTGCTCAACGACCGCCAACTCTACGACGGGTTGAACGGAACGGTCGCTTCGGCCGACTCGCTGCTGACCGACATCAAGGCACGGCCCAAGCGTTACGTGCATTTCTCGGTATTCGGGAAGAAAGACAAATAAAGGGGCGAGCAACGCCCTGCCGCAAAGCGGCCGCACGGCATGAAGGAATGCTGTGCGGCCGCTTCGCGTTGCCGGAAGGGACTATGGCTTGCGAAACGCCGTGCAAGCCCAGCCGTCGAGGCTGCGAGCGTGGTCGAACACAAGCCCGAGACGCTCGGCCTCGGCGCGGAGGAGCGGCACGTCGGCGTCGTAGAATCCGCTCATCAGAACAGATGCGCCGGAGGCCATGACTGGGACGTAGAGCGCAAGGTCGCGCAGGAGAATGTTGCGGTTGATGTTGGCTATGACAAGGTCGAAAGGCCCTCGGCCGGCGAGTGCCGACGCGTCGCCCAAGACAATTTCCACTCCCTCGGCGATATGGTTGAGCGCGAGGTTTTCGAGCGAATTTTTCACGCACCACTCGTCGTTGTCCACAGCCAGACACGAGACTGCGCCGCGCATGCGGGCCAGTATGGCCAGTATGCTCGTGCCGCAGCCCATGTCGAGCACGCGAAGGCCCGCGAGGTCGGCTTCAAGCAGTTCGGAAATCATCTGCGACGTGGTGGCATGATGGCCCGTACCGAAGGACATGCGCGGATCGATGGTGATATGATACTCGGCCCGGGGCACATTTTTGTGGAACGTACCGGCAATGACGCAGCGGCCGTCGACGACGAGCGGCTGAAAGTAGTTTTGTTCCCACTCTTCGTTCCAGTCGCGGTCTTCGGCCTCGGCAAAGTCGTAGTCCACGCGCACGCCGTCGAGCGGAAAGGCCGCCAGCGCCGCGTCGAGCGCTTCGGGCGAGAAGAGGTCGCGCTGCACGTAGGCTTTGAGCGCATCTTCGGCCTCGGTTTCGGCAAAGAGGGGCGCTTCGGGGTCGTCTGTGCGCTGCGCCACAGGGATTTCCGCCGCGCCGGGGCGCACGAAACTGTCGAAACCGGCCTCGGCCAGCACGGCCGCGAGCACATCGTAAACGGCTTCGCCCGAAGGCGTGGCGCGAAAGGTGAATTCGAGGTATTTCATCGTGTGTCGTGTTAGGATTGTCGCGCGAAGGCTTTCGCGAAGGTACGACATAATCCGCTATCGTGCAAGCCGTCGACGGAGGCGGCCCGAAAGGCGCCGGAAGCCGTCCGTCTCAACCGGCTGATTCACAGCAAGCGAAGTCTGACGCAAAACGTGCGGAAACTTAGTCTGAGTAAGTTTGAACTATCTCAGACTAAGTTCAAACTTACTCAG
>JAFLUW010000123.1 GCA_022508615.1 Prevotellaceae bacterium
CATCGAATATTCAATACATCGAATTCTGGATGATGGACCCGTTTATCAAAATGCGTGAGACGGGCGACTATGCGACCGGAGATCTTTACATCAATCTCGGAGATATTTCAGAGGATGTGTTGAAAGACGGAAAAAAATTCTACGAAAGTGGGATGCCCATCGATGGAGATCCTGCACTATATACGGAAACAGTGTGGGGACGTGTGCCGAACACAACTTCCATTACTTATGCATTCAACACTTCCGGCGGCAGCCGCCAAAGACAAGACGTCGGACTTAACGGCCTTTCCAGTGAGGAGGAACGCGAATTTGGCGCCTACAAAACTTACCTCCAAACAATTCGCCACATTGTACGCCCAGCAGTGTATGATTCTATAGTAGCCAGTCCATCAGCCGACAAATACCACTATTTCCGCGGTTCGGACTTCGATGCCGCCCAAACTTCCATTCTCGACCGCTACAAAGACATCAATAATCCCAACGGCAACAGCGTCGACAGTGAACATTCGCCCGAATCTTACTCGACAGCCTACAAAACGACACCCGATGTCGAAGACATCAATCAAGACTATACACTTAATGAGTACGAGAAATATTATCAATACCGCGTACGTATCGATCCTTCTTGCATGGAAGTCGGACAAAATTACATCGTTGACAAGCATGAGGCCGTTGCTCCGCTTCGCAATGGCGAGAAACCGACAGTGACGTGGTATCAGTTCCGCATTCCTATTGACCAGTTTGAACGTAACGTTGGCGGCATCGCAGATTTTTCGAGTATCCGCTTCATGCGTGTCTTCATGACCGGATTTGAAAAACCTGTTGTACTCCGTTTGGCCACATTTAATCTTGTACATGGCGAATGGCGTGTATACGATCAACAACTTATCAATGGACAAGCGCCCGAAGTGAGCGGTACGCTTTCTGCCTCTGCCGTTAACTTTGAGGAGAACAATGACAAAACTCCCGTCAATTACGTACTTCCGCCCGGCATCTCTCGCGTAATTGACCCAGGACAGGACCAAGTGCTGCAAAACGACGAACAGGCTTTAGCGCTTACAGTAGAGAATTTGGCTAGCGGTGACGCCAGAGCCGTATACAAAAACACTATGCTTGATTTGCGCAGCTATCGTCACTTGCAGATGTTTGCCCATGCCAATGCCCTGGTTGATAATTCGACCGAACTCGAAGACGGCCAAATGAGTGTATTCTTTCGTATTGGCTCCGACTATAAATCCAACTATTACGAGTACGAGATTCCGCTAAAACTCACTCCGCCTGGACAATACTCCTCGGGACCTTCGGGGCAGGCAGCTGTATGGCCGGCCGAAAACATGCTTGATATCGATCTTTCTCTGCTGACCGACGCTAAAAAAAGACGAAATAGGCAGAAAGCGCTCGGATTGGCTTCTTACACAACAGCTTATTCTGAATATGACACCAGACATCCGGCCAATAAGGTAACAGTCATGGGAAACCCGTCGTTAGGTGAAGTGCGTACCATGATGATCGGAGTGCGTAACAATTCACGAACCATCAAAAGCGGTGAAGTCTGGGTAAACGAGCTTCGTCTGCAAGAATATACAAACAAAGGCGGCTGGGCTGCCCGCGGAGCACTCAATGTGCAACTCTCCGACGTGGCCAGCGTTAATGTACAGGGACATTACGAGTCCGACGGCTTCGGCGGACTTGAGGAAGGCGTCAGCCAGCGCCGCGACGACGAGCTATTGCAGTACAGCATATCGACCAACGTGGAATTAGGCCGCTTTTTGCCAGAAAAAGTAAAACTGAAAGCGCCGTTCTACTACAATTACAGCAAAGAACGTACTACTCCGCGCTACAATCCGCTCGATACCGACCTGATGCTCGCCGATGCACTCGACGGACTGGTAGATCGCCGTGAGAAAGATTCGCTGCTGAACATCGCTCAAACCGTAGTCGTGAACAGAAACCTTAGCCTTTCCGGCGTCCGCTTTGACATAAAAGTAGACAAGCGTCATCCTCTCCCCGTCGACCCAGCGAATTTCTCGTTCAGCTATGCCATGTCCTCCCGTCATACCGCAGGAGAAACCACGGCGTGGGAAAAAGACCAAAACTGGAAGTGGGGACTCAATTACAGCTACAGTCCGGCAGCCAAAGCTTTCGAACCTTTTAAAAAGATAAACTCGAAGAGTAAATGGGGACGAATTGCAAAAGACTTCGGATTCAATTATTTACCTCAGAATCTGGCATTCACTTCAGACATTCACCGCAACTACTACGAATTTCAGGAACGCGACATCGAAAATCCCGACAACAGTTCGCTTCCGCTGTCGTGGGCCAGCGACTTCCTCTGGAACCGCTCTTTTACATTACGCTGGGACCTGACGAAAACGCTGCATGCCTCTTTCTCCTCGGGAACCAATGCTGAGATCGTCCAGCCCTATACACCAGTCAATAAAGATCTTTACCCCGACCGTTACACAGCCTGGAAAGATTCTGTCTGGTCATCCATACGCAAACTCGGCGATCCGCTGGTCTATACGCAAACATTCGACACTTCGTGGAAACTTCCGCTCAACAAACTTCCGTTGTTCGACTGGCTGACGACCGATGTCAAATACAACGCTTCCTATAATTGGGCACGCGGTGCCGATCTCGACAACGGCACTTCGCTCGGTGGCACTATCGCCATGTCGCGCACCTGTGGCGGCAACGCCCGCATCAACCTCGAAACGCTCTACAACCACTCTCCTTTCTTGAAAAAAGTCAATCGGAAATTCAACAGCGCTTCGGCTTCCGACACAAAGAGCAAAAACGAGCCGAAACGCTTCGAGCAGGAAATTCACCTGCAAGCCGACACCACTTTCACGCTCAAACACGGGCAGAAAAGCAAGAAACTACGCGTCACGGCCATCCGTCCCGACGGCACACGCTATTCTTTGCGCTTCCGCACAATCGATCAAAACAACATCGAAATCCTCAACCGCGACACTGCTCAGATCAAAGTCTCCGTTACGCCGCGAAAGCGCGCCGAAGAACAAGGATGGTATAAAGCCGCACAATACGCCACGCGCGCACTCATGATGGTGCGCTCCGTTTCCGTGAGCTACAACAACCAATTCAACATGTCCGTTCCGGGTTTCATGCCCTCTATGGGAAACTATTTCGGACAAGGCCATCATGACAGCTTCACCCCCGGTCTTGCCTTTGCCTTCGGTTTCGCCGACGAGAGCTACATCGGCCGTGCAACCGACCGCGGATGGCTCATGCGCTCCGATTCCATACAGACGCCGGCCTCGACCAGTGCGACCGAGGATCTTCAGATTCGTGCCAGCGTGGAACCGTTGCGCGACTTTAAAATAGAAGTCAATGCCTCGCGCAATGTCAACAGAACCCGCAGCATACAATATATGTTCGACGGCATGCCCTGCACCCAGTCCGGCTCCTTCACGATGACCACCCTCTCGTTGCGCTCCTCTTTCGTCAGTCCCGGAAAGGCCGAAAACGGCTATGCCAATAAGACATTCAACAAATTCGTCGGCCTGCTCGACTCCTATCGCACACGCGTCGAACAGTGTTTCGCCGGCGCCACCTATCCTGCCGGATCCTGGCTGGAAGGCCAACCGTTCGACCCTTCCAACGGAAGTGTCGAACGTTATTCCGCCGAAGTCATGATTCCCGCATTCCTCGAAGCCTATTGCGGCGGTTCGGGCCTCGACATATTCCCCTCGTTGCGCCGTCTGCTGCCCAATTGGAGCGTATCCTACGCCGGTCTCTCCAAACTCGCGCGCATGAAAAAAGTGTTCAAAAGCTTTAACCTGCGCCATGCCTACAAATCTGTCTACTCCGTAGGCTCCTACTCCACTTTCTCGAGTTTCCGCGAGTACATGGGCGGCTACGGCTTCATCTCCGACGTGACAACCGGCCTGCCCGTACCCTCATCGATGTTCGACATTTCCACCGTCGCGCTCAACGAAAGCTTTTCGCCCCTCTTCGGCGTCGACATGACCTTTCTCAACAACCTGACGGCCAAGGCTGAATACCGCCGCACGCGCGTAGTCAACCTTTCCATGACCTCGCAACGAATTACCGAAACGCGCAGCAGCGATTTCGTTGTCGGTTTCGGCTATAAAATACAGAATCTGCAACTCTTCCAGCCGAAAAAAACCGTCCGTTCGAAGAGTAAAACCCGCCGGAAGGCTGATGAACAGCCCGCCCAGCCGACAAACAACACGCACGGCTTCGCCAGCGACATGAACCTGCGCCTCGACCTGACGTGGCGCAACCAAACAGCCCTCAACCGCGACATCTCCACGCTTCTCTCTCAAGCTACCAGCGGCAACAAGGCTGTCAACGTTTCCTTCTCGGCCGACTACGCCCTTTCGCGCTATCTCACGCTCACAGCCTACTACGACCGCCAACTCAACCGCCCTCTGCTCACCTCGTCGTCCTATCCCGTCACGACGCAAGACTTCGGCGTCTCGCTCCGCTTCACGCTGAACCGCTGATGTCAGCTTTTCCGCCCTCCTCCTCACGCCCTCATTCTTCGCTTACAGCGCTGCTGCGAAACGAAAACTTTTCACTTTTTTCCCCTTCC
>JAFLUW010000124.1 GCA_022508615.1 Prevotellaceae bacterium
AAACTTACAGGGCGTTAGTTTTTCGCAAATCCGCAAAAGTTTTTTGTATCCGATGCCGGGTGTGGAAAATATCGCCTTTTTCGTGCTCAGGGCTTGGCAAAAAGCGTCTCGACCCTGTTGGTAAGCGCGATGAAATCGGCGATGCTCAATTGTTCCGGGCGCTTCGTCATGCTTTCTTCGCCGAGAAAGCTTTCGATGTCGCCGATGCACGTGCGTTCATGGCTCAATTCCGCCAACAGCGGCTTGATAGAGCCGCGCAACATCTTTCTGCGCCGGTTGAACGTCGTCTTGACGACGCGTTTGAACAGACGCTCGTCGCAGTCCGGGGCCGTTCGGTCGTTGCGGCGCAGCCTTACGACGGCCGAACGCACCTTGGGCGGCGGGTTGAACACGCCCGGCTCGACGGTGAAGAGATATTCCACGTCGTAATACAACTGTACGAGCACCGTAAGGATGCCATAGGCTTTCGAGCCCGGCGCGGCGGCCAAGCGATCGGCCACTTCCTTCTGAATCATGCCCGTGCAGCAGGGAATAAGCGCACGATAGTCGAGCATTTTGAAGAATATCTGGCTGGAAATGTTGTAGGGATAGTTGCCCGTCAGCACGAAGGGCTGTCCGCCGAACGTATGTTCGAGCCGCATTTTGAGAAAATCGTCGGCAACGATGCCGTCTTCCAACGTCGGATAGGCTCGGCGCAGATAGCTCACGCTTTCGTCGTCAATTTCCACCACTTTTAGCGGTCTTTCCTTGGCCAAGAGAAATTGAGTGAGGACTCCCATGCCCGGACCGACCTCTAAAACGGGCAAGTCGGGTTGTGCGTCGACCGTGTCGGCTATGCGGCGGGCCACTTGCAAGTCGGTCAGAAAGTGCTGGCCAAGATTTTTTTTGGGACGAACCTGCTTCATGTCGGGCTTAATTTCGTATTTTTGTGCGTGCAAAAGTACAAAAATCTCTCATACTGAACCGCCTTTGCCTGTCAGGGGCTCCATATCGCATTTGTGAAAAGTCTACAGCACATAGCGCTGCGCGTCGGTTTCCCGTTCCTTTTGGCTTTGGGCATTCTCTGGTGGATGTATCGGGATACGGACTGGCAGATGGTTCTGACCTGCGTAGGGCATGACATGGACTGGGGCTGGATGGCGGTTTCGTTGTTTTTCGGTGTGCTGCCTCAGGTGTTTCGGGCACTTCGCTGGCGCATGGCGCTGCTTCCGCTGGGCGAGTCCGCCCGTCGCCGCGTGTGCGTGGACGCAATTTTCCTGAGCTACGCCTCGTCGCTCGTCGTGCCCCGCATAGGCGAGGTGACGCGTTGCGCGACGCTGAAAAGATACGACGGAATCTCGTTTGCCCGGAGTTTCGGCACAGTGGTCAGCGAGCGTATGGTCGACTCGCTTCTGCTTTTGCTGCTGAGTGTCGGCGCTTTCGCTTGGCAATTGCCCGTTTTCCTGCATTTTTTACACACGACCGGGGCCGGAGTCTCCGAAATCGCCGGCCGCTTCACGGGCACGGGCTATATAGTTACGGGCATCTGCCTGTTCAGCCTGCTTGCCATGGTTCTGGGGCTGCTCGGACGGGCACGGATGACGGGAGCCGTGGGCGGAGTGTTCCGTAAATTGTGGGAAGGTTTCACTTCGCTGCGCCGTATTAGCGGTCTTCCGCTCTATTTGTGTTACAGCGCAGGCATCTGGGCCGGCTACTTCCTGCATTTCTATTTTGCCCTTTTTTGTTTTGAGGCTACGTCCCATATAAATATATCCGAGGCACTCCTGATTTTCTGCGTCGGCTCGTTTGCCGTCCTTGTGCCCACGCCCAATGGCGCCGGCCCCTGGCATTTTGCGGTGAAGACCATGCTTGTCCTCTATGGCGTGGCCGAAACGCCGGCTGTGCTTGTCGCATTGGTCGTGCACACGGTGCAAACGGCGCTTGTCGTGCTGTTGGGCGCCTGTGGCTGGGGCGATTTGCTTCTGATCGGCCGGCCATTGCCGACAGATAAAGCCTGAATCCGAATTCATTCAACAATACCAAATCTCAAATGCTATGAGCGAAATCAAAACACTACAACCCGAGGCCATCTGGCGCAACTTCGATTTGCTGACCGCCGTGCCCCGGCCGTCGGGACATCTGGAAAAAATACAAGCCTTTTTGCTCGACTGGGCGAAAGCGCGCGGCATCGACGCTCATCAGGATGCTGCCGGAAATATCCTCATGTACAAACCTGCGACGCCCGGCATGGAGGATCGAAAGACTGTGACGCTGCAAGGTCACATGGACATGGTGCCGCAAAAGTCGGCCGAATCGGCGCACAACTTCGAAACCGACCCGATTGAGACCTACATTGACGGCGAATGGGTGCGGGCTCGCGGTACGACGCTCGGCGCCGACGACGGCATGGCCGTAGCTACGATTATGGCTGTCATGGAAGACGATACGCTTGTGCACGGTCCGCTCGAAGGATTCATTACGGCCGACGAAGAAACGACGATGGGCGGCGTGAATGCCATGACCGACAACGAACTGAAAGGCGACATCCTGCTCAATCTCGACAACGAAACCGAAGGAGAAATGCTTATCGGCAGTGCGGGCGGCGTAAACTTGACCGCCACGCTCGAATATAAGGAAGTCGAGGTCGAAAAAGACGACGTGGCCGTGCGTATCGCGCTCGGAGGCTTGCTTGGCGGACACTCCGGTCTCGAAATCAACGAAGGACGCGCCAATGCAAACAAACTGATGGCTCGTCTTGTCATCGATGCCGTCTGCATTTTCGAAGCGCGTTTGGCTTCGTGGCACGGAGGCAACATGCGCAACGCCATACCCCGCGACTGCGAAGTGGTGCTGACGCTGCCCGAAGAAAATGTCGCTGCGCTCGTGGAGGCTGTCGGCGAGTGGCGCGACACGTTCGCCGCCGAATATGCCGCCGTCGAGCCTTCGCTCACGCTCACGGCCGAGCCGTGCGCGCGTCCCGAGGCGATAGTACCCGAAGAAGTGCAGGATAGTCTGCTCAACGCCATTCAAGGCTGCCACAACGGCGTGTTGCGCTTTATTCCCGAAATGCCGCACATCGTCGAGACCAGCTCGAATCTGGCCATCGTGGAGATAGGCGGCGGCGAGGCCATGTTCAAAGTTCTTATCCGCTCGAGCCGCGACTCGATGAAAGCCCTTTGCTGCGATATGCTCGACAGTGTGTTCTCGATGGCCGGCATGCGTGTGGCGCTCGATGGCGACTATCCCGTCTGGCAGCCCAATACGAGCAGCGAAATCGTGGCTTTGATGAGCGGAGTCTACGAAGAATTGTTCGGCACGCGCCCCGTGGTGCAAGTCATCCACGCCGGATTGGAATGCGGCGTCATCGGGTCGAAGTATCCCCGTATGGACATGGTCAGCTTCGGGCCTACGCTCCGCTCGCCGCACACGCCCAACGAACGTTGCCACATTCCCAGCGTCGACAAGTACTATCGCTTTGTGCTGGCCACGCTCGAACGTGTTCCGCGCAAGTGATTGAAAACCCGAAGGCTGAGAAGGCCGAAACTAACTCAGACTTAATTTGAACTAACTCAGACTTAGTTCGAACTAAGTCTGAGTTAGTTTTTCCTATCGTTGAACTTTGTTTCGCCGCCGGCCGATTTTTTTTGTTTTTGCTGTCACATTCGGAGGCTTTCGGGTGTCTTATCTGTGAGATGTCTCGAAAAAACTCACCCCAACCTTCAAAAAACAATTAAAAACGGAGAACCATGTACAGTGTAACCATTATCCCTATCGGTATCTGTGTAGTGCTGCCTATCGCCGTCGTGTTGATTATCGCCCTTACGCGAATAAACAGCGACAACAAGCGCACGCAAATTATTCTCAAAGCCATCGAAGCGAACAACGAAATCGACGCCGACCGTTTGGCCGAGTCGCTGCGCACGCCCGCCAAGTCGGCGCGCGAAATGCTCTGCAAACGACTCTACTACGGCGTCAGCCTGACGCTGCTCAGCGTGGTGCTCGTTGCCCTCGGACTGTGGAGCGACGACGATAAGTGTGCTTTCCTCGTCTTCATCGCAAGCGGCGGCGCGTTGGCTTTCGGTATCGGCAACTTGGTGGTCTATTTCGTCTCGCGCAAGTACGTCGACAACTCGGATAAGGCGTAAACCATGACGCGCGAAGACTTCATCTCGCACGTAGAGCGTACGGAGAAGGCGTTTCGACGCTTTCTCACGGCGCTCTGCTGCGGCGATGCAACCTTGGCCGACGACATTGCACAAGAAGCCTACATCAAGGCCTACTTGGCTTGCGGCGATATGGCCCATCCCGAAAAATTCGGCGCGTGGATCTACAAGATTGGCTATACGACCTTTCTGAACCACAAACGGTCGGAGCGAATCACCGCCGGGTACGAAGAAGCCGGGCAGCCCGTCAGCTGCGAGACGGCCGATGCCGCTTTTCGCTATCAGCAGCTCTACATGGCGCTCGACCGTCTGCCGCCCAAGGAGCGCTCGGCAATACTGCTTTTCTACTTCGAAAACTATTCGGCGAAAGAGATAGCCGAACTCGTCGGCGCATCGCCCGAGGCCGTGAGACAATGCCTCA
>JAFLUW010000125.1 GCA_022508615.1 Prevotellaceae bacterium
CTTTCGTAGTAAAACCTCCTTTTGAAACCTCTTGGGAAACAATTGCTATAGGTGTCATCATTTGGGAACATTGTGGTATCAATATATAAAATGCAATATGCTGATAATCAATGTGTATACTTTTTAATTCTGGTTCAAGCGTGAGACTTGTTCCGCCCACGAACTATCCGGCTCTGGAAAAACCTTTGTGTAAATGGATTTGAACAAACACCCCACGCCGCCAATATCGCATAAGGACGCGGCATGGGAATGTCGCTGCCCGACGCAGATACAAGCAGACGAGCGTATTCTTGTTCTATCCTTACACTTTATAAAAAGTTTTCCAGACTTCGATAGTTCGGATAAAGCAAAAACGTCTTCTTGGCCAGCCGTTTTCTCCCGGTCGGCACGGCAAAAATACAAAGATTTGTCTAACTGACAAGATGGGGCGCCTCCAACGTGGCCGCGACAGGCTTTCTTATACTAGTGTTCACCCGTTCAGACCTCATACACAGCCGCAAGAAAAAGCTGCGTTGTGGAGTATTAAGGAAACTTTAAC
This sequence comes from Prevotellaceae bacterium, assembly GCA_022508615.1. Taxonomy (GTDB): domain Bacteria; phylum Bacteroidota; class Bacteroidia; order Bacteroidales; family Bacteroidaceae; genus Alloprevotella. Next base: position 539 of record JAFLUW010000125.1, read on the forward strand.
ATTTCAGAGGCTTCTACAATCACATATTTTCGTTCGCCAAAATTCTTGGACGAAAATATGCGATTTTTTTGATCTCATGCGGACTTGTGGTTAACAACCTGTGAATAAGCGAATTGAATAGCTGGATTGCGAGGCTTCGATACGCCTTTCGGGCCCAAATTGACGCTTAACTTCTGATTTTACCTCGTATGGCATCGAAAAAATCCGCGGAAAAGCGGAAACTAACGCCCTATTAGTTGAAACTAACGCTGCGTTAGTTCAAAATTACGCCGGGAAAGTTTCTCAAAACGCCCTGCGGCATGATGCTTAACGTCTATTTCAATCGGAAACTCGGTCTGAAGTTTTTCTCGTTTCGGTCCCCTCGACGGTTGTGCGGGGTGAATAAAAAAGAGGACGACATCGTCGTCCTCTTGCCTGTGTGTTGGTCGCTCGCATCAGGCCTTCGTGCGCGTCGCACGCACGAGAAAGAGTATCAACAGCAGATATGCGCCGAGCGAAAGGGCTTCGGCCCACGGGTTGGACAGCCATGCCGCGCTAGCGAAGTCCAGTCCGAAGAACTGCATCGCAGCGCTGACCACGCCCATCAGCGCTCCGCCGGCGATGAAGCCGCTGGCGAGCAGCGTACCCCGCTCGGCACGGGCCTTGTTCACGGCCTCGTCGGCCGAACGCGTCGATACGTACCAATTGACGAGGCCGCCCACCACGAGCGGCAGGTTCAGTTGCAACGGAATGAACATGCCCAGCGCGAAGGCCAACGCCGACACGCCGCAGCACGTCAGCACAACGGCGATGAGCGCGCCGATGCCGTAGAGTAGCCACGGTGCGCCCTGTCCGCTCATGAGCGGTTCGATGACGGCGGCCATTGCGCGCGCCTGAGGCGCGGCCATGACGTCGGAATTGTCGGGCGTGAAGCCGTAAGTCTTTTCCAGAATCATGATGACGCCGCCCACTGTGGCCGCACTGACCAGAATGCCGGCGAATTTCAGGGCTTCCTGCTTCACAGGCGTGGCACCGAGCCAGTAACCGATTTTCAAGTCGGTCACGAAAGCGCCGGCCGAGGCTAAAGCCGTGCAGACTACGCCGCCCATCACGAGCGCGGCCACCATGCCGCCAGTGCCTTTCAGGCCGGCCACGACCATGATAATCGACGAAAGGATAAGCGTCATCAGCGTCATGCCGCTCACGGGGTTGGAGCCGACAATGGCGATGGCGTTGGCCGCTACCGTCGTGAAAAGGAACGCTATGACGGCCACAATCAGAATGCCGACCACCGTGAAGAGCATATTGCCCGACATGACGTCGAAATAGAAAAACAAGGCCACGCCGACGAGCGCGACGAGCGTGCCTATGCCGATGATTTTCATCGAAAGGTCGCGCTGTGTGCGCACTACCTTTTCGTCGGTCTGGCCGCCGCGCACGATTTTGCCCATCAGGCCGAACGCGCTGCGGATAACGCTCCACGAACGCACCACGCCGATGATGCCGGCCATGGCTATGCCGCCGATACCGATGGACTTGGCGTAAGTGAAAATCTGTTCGGGGCTGGCTTGTGCGGCGGCAGTTCCCTTCACCACTTCGAGTTCGGGAAACACGAGGGCGATGCCCGGCACAATGAGCCACCAAACAGCGGCTGAGCCAAGACAAATGATTGTGGCGTATTTAAGTCCGACGATATAGCCCATGCCGAGAAGCGCGGCGCTTGTGTTGATGCTCAGCAGCAGCTTGGTCTTGTCGGCAATGGTGGTGCCGAGTTCGCAGCAACGGCTCGTAAAGTTTTCCGTCCACGCGCCGAATTGCGCCACGGCGAAGTCGAAAAGGCCGCCCACGAGGCCTGCCACGAGCAAAGGCTTCGCTCCGGCCGACGAACCCTCGCCCGAAATGAGCACCTGCGTCGATGCTGTCGCCTCGGGGAAGGGATATTTTCCGTGCATGTCCTTTACGAAATATTTACGGAAGGGAATGAGGAACAGAATGCCCAACACGCCGCCCAAAAGGCTCGACAGGAAAACTTGCAGGAAGTTTACCGTGATTTCGGGGTGTACGGATTTCAAAATGTAGAGCGCCGGGAGTGTGAAGATGGCTCCCGCCACAATCATGCCCGAGCATGCGCCGATGCTTTGTATGATGATATTCTCGCCGAGCGGGTCTTTGCGGTGTGTAGCGCCCGCCACGCCGACGGCGATAATCGTGATGGGAATGGCGGCCTCGAAGACTTGGCCGACTTTCAGGCCGAGATAGGCCGTAGCGGCTGAGAAAACGACGGCCATCACAAGGCCCCAGACGACGGACCAGGGCGTAATTTCTCGATACTGTCCTCCGGGTTTCATCAGGGGGACGTATTCTTCGCCTTCGGCAAGCGGGCGGAAGGCGTTGTCGGGCAATTGTGTTTCTTTCATGCGTTATGTTGGTTTTGTTGTCGGTGCTGGGAGTGCGGCGCCGGCCTTATGCGTTGTTTTCGCCTGCGAAGAGGCCGAAGAGTCGGGCGTCTACCTGGTCGGTGACGTGTTGAAAGTCGAGCGGGTTGTTTTCGAATTTCACGTTGTCGCCGTCGACGATGATGAGTTTGCCTTTGTATCCGGCAATCCAGTTCTCATAGAGTTCGTTGAGTCCGTTGAGGTAGTCGATGCGTATGGTTTGTTCGTACTGTCGTCCGCGTTTCGTAATCTGCCGGATGAGATTGGGCACGGTCGAGCGGATGTAGATGAGCAGATCGGGCAGTTCGACGAGCGTCATCATGAGATCGAACAAATCGCAGTAGTTTTCGAAGTCGCGATCGGACATTTTCCCCTGATTATGCAGGTTGGGCGCGAAGATGCGTGCGTCCTCGAAGATTGTGCGGTCCTGTATGACGTCCTCGCTGCCCTGACGGATTTCGATGAGGTCCTTGAAGCGTTTGTTGAGAAAATAGATTTGGAGATTGAACGACCATCGCTCCATGTCTGCATAGAAGTCGTCGAGATAGGGGTTGTGTTCCACGGGCTCGAAGCGCGCCGTCCAGTTGTAGCGTTTGGCGAGCATTTTCGTCAGCGTGGTTTTTCCGCTGCCGATGTTGCCGGCTATTGCGATGTGCATGGGTAGGTTTGTTTTGAAGGATTCTTGGATTGGTTTGAGCGTGGATTAGCTCCGGCCGTCGCTCAGAAAAGGCCGAAAAGGCGGGCGTCGATGCGGTCGCAGATGTGTTGAAAATCCTGCGGGCGGTGCTGAAAGTCGAGTCCTTCCACGTCGACGACGAGCGTGCGGCCTTCGTATTTGCGGAAGACGAAGTCTTCGTATCGCCGGTTGAGGTTTTCCAGATATTCCAGCTGCATGGTCTGTTCGCAGCCGCGGCCGCGCTTCTGTATGTTGCGGACAAGGTGGGGCACCGGGGCGCGCAGGTAAATCAGCAGGTCGGGATATTTCACCGTGTCCATCATCAGCCCGAACAACTCCATGTAGGTCTCGAAATCGCGGTCGCTCATGTTGCCCATGGCCTTGTTGTTGGCCGCAAAGACGTAGACGCCCTCGAAGATGGAGCGGTCCTGCACGACGGTCGCTTCGCTCTGCTGTATGGCCACGAGGTCTTTGAAGCGTTGTTTCAGGAAATAGACTTCGAGCCCGAAGGACCATCGCGCGATGTCCTTGTAATAGTCGTCGAGATAGGGGTTGAAGTCGACCGACTCGAAGCGGGGCACCCATTTGTAGCGTTCGGCGAGCATTTTCGTCAGCGTGGTTTTCCCGCTGCCGATGTTGCCTGCTATTGCGATGTACATGTATGGCGTTTTTGGGGTTCGGTTGCAGTGTGCTACGCGCAAAGGTAAGCATTTTTCGCGGATTGCGGCCCTTCGTGCGGTGGCCGTGCGGACAAACGCTGCGTTAGCGGAAACTAACGCTGAGTAAGTTTGAACTTAGTCTGAGATAGTTCAAACTTACTCAGACTAAGTTTC
>JAFLUW010000126.1 GCA_022508615.1 Prevotellaceae bacterium
AGGCATCGATGTCAACAAGCCCGAAGGCAACATGGTCGTGGATATCGGCGGCGGAACCACGGAAATCGCCGTAATTTCCTTGGGCAGCATCGTCAAGGATAACAGCATAAAAATCGCCGGTGACGACTTTACGAACGAAATTCGCGAATACATGTCGCGCCAGCACAACGTGCGCATCGCCGAACGCACGGCCGAACTGATAAAAATCAACGTCGGCGCCGCGCTCAGCGACCTTGGAGCCGACGCACCTCAGGACTACGAAGTAATAGGCCCGAACAAAATCAGCGCCATGCCCATGCGTATCCCCGTCTGCTATCAGGAAATCGCCCATTGTCTGGAGAAAAGCATCGCCCGCATTGAACAAGCCATCATTTCCGCGCTCGAAGAAACTCCTCCCGCCCTCTATGCGGATATCGTAAAGAATGGAATCTGGCTGACCGGCGGCGGTGCTTTGCTGCGCGGGCTCGACCGCAGACTGACGGACAAGATAAAGATTCCGTTCCATGTAGCTGAAGAACCTTTGTTCTGCGTGGCGCGCGGAACAGGCATAGCTCTGCAGGAACCGTCCAAATATCCGTGTCTGATGCGTTGACTCAGCCGTCCGCACAGCCCCGGCCAACCGTAGTAATCCATCTGCTTTCCCGAAAACAGGTGGATTACGAAGCATCCAAGCCTTAATTCCCGACTCCATGCACGCGTTGTTCGACTTTCTGCGCAGGTATAACCACATCTTCGTCTTTCTTATTCTCGAAGTACTGGCTTTCACGCTTTTGTTCCGGCATCACAGCTACCAAAGCAGCGTGTGGCTTTCGGCAGCAAACGGGGTAGCATCAACGGTAAACGGCGCATACAACGAAGTAGAACAGTACTTTTTGCTGAAAGCCGTCAACAAACAGCTGACAGAAGAGAATGTGAGACTACACCTCGAGCACGAAGTTCTGCTGGCCGGCATTAAGGATTCGCTCCGGCGCGAGCAATTGCTCGTCCGTATGGCCGAACGCTTGAGAGACGACTATGAAATGCTTCCGGCCCGTGTAGTGTCCAGCACGAAAGAGCGGGCTAATCCCTATTTGGTCATCGACCGCGGTGAAAACGACGGAGTTCGCCCCGAAATGGGCGTAGTCGGCGGAAACGGAATCGTAGGAATCGTTTACAAGACAACGCCACATCACGCACTTGTCATACCTGTGACCAACACGAAGTCCAGCATTTCCTGCCGAATCCGCGGACAAGGCTATTTCGGCTATCTTACATGGGCCGGCGGCGACCTTAGACGAGCCAGTCTGACAGATATTCCGCGCTATGCCGGAAAAATGAAACCCGGGACGACAGTCGAGACCAGCGGATACAGCGCAGTGTTTCCTCCGGGGCTTCCTGTGGGAAAAGTAGTCAGAGTGAGCAATTCGGCTGACGGACAAAGCTATACTGCAGACGTAAAGTTGGGGACGGATTTCGCCCGAATTCGCGACGTAATGGTCGTTACCACGACATATAAACCCGAAATCGACACCTTGCGGACAGATGCTGCCCGACTGGAACAAGAAACCGCGAACTGACCGTGATAAGCATCTTATTTAACAGACTTTTGGCGGCTACTGGCCTTTTCCTGCTCCAGATATTGGTATTCAACCATGTACATATCATGGGTTATGCCACGCCGTTCCCCTATATTTTTTTGTTGTTGATAACTCCGTTGAACGCACAGCGCTGGGTAGTCATTCTTTTCGGCTTTCTGGCAGGACTGACCGCCGATATTTTCACCGGAACAATCGGCATGCAAGCCGTAGCCGGGACATTGCTCGGTTTTGTTCAGCCCGTGTTGCTGAAATATTTTAAACCTGTTTCGGCTGACGAAGAAATAATGGTTCCTTCCAGCAAAGTTTTGGGCTGGGGGGCTTTTCTCCGTTATTCTTTCACGTGTTCCCTGCTATTTTGCGCTGTGTTTTTTGCACTGGAAAGTTTTGATTTGCTACTTTGGCAAGCATTGCTCATCAATATCGCAGGCAGCACGGTGCTTACGACAGCGGCTATTGTTTTTTTCGAAGCCATACACGGAAAAGTATAGGCACAATTGCACCGCCGGAGCGCTTTTAATCATGCACGGAAAGTTTTAATCACTGTTTGTATGGCCAAAGGCACAATATATGCAAACCGTAAGTATGTCATCGGCGTCATAGCCGTGTGTATCGTGGTGATTTACACGATACGCCTGCTGGTATTGCAGCTTCTGTCCGACGACTACCGCCTTCGTGCCGACTCGAACGCTTTTCGCAAAGAGATTCAATATCCTTCGCGCGGCCTTATCAAAGACCGAAAAGGACGGTTGCTTGTCTACAACGAACCTTCTTATAATATAATGGTCGTCATGCAGGAGCAACAGGGGGTCGACACGGCCGCACTCTGCCGAACATTGGGTATCACGCGAGAATGGTACGCCAAGCGCATGCAGGAAATCAAAGATCCGGCGAAAAACCCTGGCTATTCCCGCTATACGCCACAGATCTTTATGAGTCAGATTCCGCCGGAGGAGTATTCCGTATTCAGCGAAAAGCTTTTTCGTTTCCGGGGCTTTTCCGTTGAAAAACGTACCATCCGTCATTATGCCACATCTCTCGGTGCCCACATTTTGGGCGACGTGGGCGAAGTCAACCGGGCAGATATCGACTCTGATGCCTTTTACCGACCGGGAGATTATATCGGAAAACTCGGAATTGAACGGTCATATGAGAGAGAATTGCGCGGAGAGAAAGGCATACGCATCATGTTGCGTGACGTTCGCGGACGTACCAAGGGGCATTACCGCGATGGCGCATTCGATACAGGCGCTCGTCCAGGAAAAGATCTCATACTCGGACTCGATCTGGAGTTGCAGGAATTGGCCGAACGGCTTCTTGAGGGAAAACTCGGTGCCATTGTTGCAATAGAGCCCTCTACGGGTGAAATACTTTGCATGGCATCTGCACCGACCTACGATCCGCGCATCATGACTGGGCGTGACCGTGGCAAGAACCATGCTATGTTGGCAGCCGATCCGATGAAACCTCTGCTTAACCGGGCCATTATGGGAATGTATCCCCCTGGTTCGACATTTAAACCGACACAGGCGCTGCTCGGTTTGCAAGAAGGAATCATTGACAAGAATATCTCGTTCCCATGCAGTCACGGCTTCAATTATAAAGGCCTTCACCTCGGTTGTCATGGCCATGCCTCACCCATTCCTCTCGTTCCAGCCATCGGAACTTCGTGCAATGCCTATTTTTGTTGGAATTTGCAGCGCATGTTTTCTAACAGGAGAAAATATGGTTCCGTCCAGGAAGCAATGACCCGCTGGAAAGACCACCTCGTTGCTATGGGTTTCGGGTATAAGTTGGGTGTTGATTTGCCGGGAGAGCGCCGGGGCATGATTCCTAACGCAGACTATTACGATAAAGCCTATAACAAACGGTGGAATGCGCTGACGGTGATTTCCATTTCCATAGGTCAGGGTGAAGTGACGGCCACTCCGTTGCAGATAGCCAATCTCAGTGCGACGATAGCCAATCGTGGCTACTATTATATCCCGCATGTTGTGCAGAATATCTCCGACGGACAAATCGACACCTTGTACAGTCGCCCGCACTACACGCAAATCGACCGCCGGTACTACGATTGTGTTGTAGAAGGCATGCGTCGCGCCGTACTCTCTGGTACTTGCCGCGGAGCAAACCTCCCCGAAATCGAGGTATGCGGGAAAACCGGCACAGCGCAAAACCGTGGAGGCGATCATTCCGCTTTTATGGGCTTCGCTCCCATGAACAATCCGAAAATTGCTGTTTGTGTCTATGTCGAAAACGGTGGCTTCGGAGCAGATTTCGGCGTTCCACTCGGCGCACTCATCATAGAAAAATATATTAACGGCCGGCTCTCGCCCGACAGCGAGCGAAAGGCGGAACTTTTTCAGCACCGACGCATCACCTATGGCAAATACGCGCGATAAGTCCAGTCGGAATCCGGTGTTTTCGGCCGACAAGTGGGTCTTGCTGCTTTATGTAGCCCTCGTTGTTTTCGGCTGGTTCTCCATTTGCGGGGCAAGTCACGAATTCGGCGACACCGATTTCCTTTCTTGGGAGTTCCGTTCGGGCAAGCAAGCCGTCTGGATAGGCCTTTCCTTCATGCTTGGTTTCGTTATTCTGATGCTCGACGACAAACATTTCGAAACGCTCGCACCGGCCTTCTACGGCATTATGATGTTCGTTCTTCTGCTCACCCCCTTCGTCGCCCACGATACAAAAGGCTCGCTTTCGTGGATCAGCATAGGCAGCAGCGTGAAACTTCAGCCGGCCGAGTTCGCCAAATGCGCCACAGCCTTGTTTTTAGCCCGCTACATGGGGCAATATGACTTTTCCATGACCGACCCTCGTAAGGCTGCGCGGGCTGTCG
>JAFLUW010000127.1 GCA_022508615.1 Prevotellaceae bacterium
TAAGTTCGGCCTTTCTCGGCGTAAGGGACGCGCCGCTCCCTGCGGCGCGGGCCGCACGGGGCGGACGCGGCGCCGTGTGGCGAATTATTGCTATCTTTGCGGCCGAGCATTGTGACACTAAAAAAACAAACTTTTCGCATGAACATCTTGCTACTCGGTTCGGGCGGCCGCGAACACGCCCTGGCTTGGAAAATCGCGCAGAGCGCGCGCGTCGGCCAACTTTTCATCGCTCCGGGCAACGCCGGCACGGCGCTCGTGGGCCGCAACGTGCCGATTGCGGCCACGGACTTCGCGGCGCTGGCCGATTTCGTCGAGCGCGAGGCCGTTGACATGATTGTCGTGGGCCCGGAAGACCCGCTTGTGAGCGGCATTGTCGACTATTTCCGCGCCCATCCGCGGCTTTCGGCGCTGCCCGTGGTGGGGCCGTCGGCCGAAGGCGCGCAGCTCGAAGGCTCGAAGGACTTTGCCAAGCGCTTCATGGCGCGCCACGGCATTCCCACGGCGCGTTATGCCACCTTTGCGGCCGGCGAGGCGGCCGAAGCCAAGGCTTTCCTGGCGACGATGCAGGCGCCCTATGTGTTGAAAGCCGACGGCCTCTGTGCTGGAAAGGGTGTGCTGATTCTGCCTACGCTCGAAGAGGCCGAAGCCGAGGTGGAGAAGATGCTGGGCGGCAAGTTCGGCGCAGCGTCGGCCCGCGTGGTCATCGAAGAGTTTATGAGCGGCACGGAGTGCAGCGTATTCGCCCTCACCGACGGCCGCCACTATAAAATACTGCCCGAGGCCAAGGACTACAAGCGCATCGGCGAGGGCGACACGGGCCTCAACACGGGCGGAATGGGCTCGGTCAGCCCCGTTCCCTTTGCCGACGCGGCGTGGATGCAAAAGGTGGAGGAACGCATCGTGCGTCCCACGGTCGAAGGCCTCGCCGCCGAGGGAATAGACTACCGCGGCTTCCTCTTTTTCGGCCTCATCGACGTCGCGGGCGAGCCCAAAGTGATTGAATACAACTGCCGCATGGGCGACCCCGAGACGGAGACCGTCATGCTGCGCATAGCGAGCGACATTGTCGACCTCTTCGAAGGCGTGGCCGCGGGCGACCTCGACCGGCGCGAGGTGCGCTTCGACGAAAGGGCCGCCGTCTGCGTCGTTTGCGTCTCGGGCGGCTATCCCGGCGCCTATGAGAAGGGAAAAGTCATTACGGGCCTCGACGTCGAGGGCTCGGAGGTGTTCCATGCCGGTACGGCCGTCGAAGGAGGCAACATCGTCACGGCCGGAGGCCGCGTGGTGGCCGTCAGTTCCTACGGACGCGACCGCGCCGAAGCGCTCGAACGCTCCATGCGCGGCGCACGGCAGATAGACTTCGAGGGCAAATACTTCCGAAGCGACATCGGGCAGGACTTGTAAGCCGGTTGCGCAATGACAAGCCCCTCGCTGAACCGCCGCGTCGCCACCTCGATGCTCACGCTGCCGGCCGCCGCCCTGCTGTCGGCCGCGCTGTGGGCCGCAGGCGGCTTTTCGCCGGCCCGCACGGGCGGACTGGCGGCCGCCGTGCTGACCATATATATGGTAGCCGAGCTGAACAACCGCTTTTCGCTGTTGCGCGTCCGTTCGCGCATGATGAGCAGCACGCTGGTGCTGATGCTGGCCGTCGACGCAGGCTCGCATGCGTGGAGCGCCGAGGCATTGGTGCCAGCAGGCCTGCTGGCGGCGGCATTTCTCTTGTTCGAGGGCTACGGAAAACCGGCCGAGCCGGGATTTACGTTCCATGCCATGCTGGCCGTGTCGCTCACGGCGTTTGTCTTTCCGCCCGTCCTGTTGCTCGTGCCCGTGTGGCTGTTTTCGGCCGGCGTACATTTGCAAATGCTCTCGTGGCGCAGTTTTCTGGCGGCCGTATGCGGGCTGCTGCTGCCGTGGTGGCTTTGCGGCGCATGGGTTGTCTGGAGCGGAACGTGGGCCGAAGCCGCCGCCCGTGCCGGCGAATGGCTGCAAACGCCCGGCGGCATAGTCCTCGGGCTGGCGGCGTGGACGCCCGAAAGGGCTGCGCAGGCCCTATTGCTGCTGGCGGCTTCGGCTGTGGGGGCCGTGCATCTCTGGTGTACGGCCAACGACGACAAACTGCGCCCCCGCGCGGCGTTGCAGACGCTTTCGTTGCAATGGGCGGCCTCTGTCGCGCTCGTCGCATTGTGGCCCGGAACGGCAGCGTGGCGCGTGTTCATGCTCTTTTCGGCCATGCTGGCCGGACACGGCTTTGCTACGACCGAAGGTCGCGGCGCAGCCCGGTGGTTCGGCCTCTGTCTGACGGCGACGGCCGCGCTGGCCGCCGCCCAGCTTTGCGGACTATGGAAACTCTGGCCGGCATTCTGACGCAATACGGCCCGTGGGGCATGTTCGTCTCGGCTTTTCTGGCCGGGTCGGTGCTTCCGTTCTCGTCGGAGGTGGTCATGCTGGCGTTGCTCGAAGCCGGAACCGACGTACAGGCCCTCGTTTGGAGCGCGACGGCGGGAAATGTACTGGGCGGCATGCTCAATTACGGCATAGGGCGGCTCGGACGCGAAGAGTGGATAGCCCGCTACGCGAGAGTGTCGCCCGAGAAGCTCGAACGCGGCAAACGCTGGGTGCGGCGCTATGGTGCGTGGGCCGGACTGCTGGCCTGGGTGCCGCTGCTGGGCAGCCTCGTGACCGTGGCGCTGGGCTATCTGCGCGCCAACCCCTGGTTGTCGCTGCTGGCCGTGGCCGCGGGAAAATTTTTGCGCTATCTGTTGCTGGTGCGCGCTTTTTTGTCCGTCTGAACACTGTGCGGCGGACACATATGTCGGGCGTAATGCTTACATTTGCAGCGTAATGTTCAGGAAAGAAATCAATTTCGACCGCTTCGTGCGCGGTTTGCTGGCCGTAGTCCTGTTTACCGGCTGCTGCTGGTTGCTCAATTATTTGAGCGCGGTGCTCGTACCGTTTTTCGTGGCGTGGATGGCCGCCTATCTGCTCTATCCCGTCGTGCAGTTCTTCGAAAAGCGCTGCCGGCTGCGCTCCCGCGTGCTCTCCATACTGGTTACGCTGCTGCTGACGGGCGGCGTCCTGACAGGACTGGCCTGGGTCACGCTGCCGGCGCTGGCCGGCGAGTGCGTTCATCTGAAAGAAGTGGCGCTGGCCTATATAGAAAACGGAGTAGCCGCCATCGACATTCCCGAAGAAGTGGGCGAAATGGTGACAAGACACGTGCGCGAATACGGCGTAGACCGCATGTTGCGCGAAGCCGACATAGCTGGGACGCTGAGAACGGCCGTGCCGCAAGTGTGGGCCGTGGTGTGGTCGACGGCAGGCATGCTCGTCAGCTTTGCCGCCTCGCTCATTGCCGTACTCTACCTTTTCCTGCTGCTGCTCGACTACGAACGCTACGCTACCGGCTGGTTGAACTTCGTTCCGCGCAGTTACCGCAGCTTTGCCGCTACGCTCGCGGCCGACATCGAGCACGGCATGCGCGGATATTTTCGCGGGCAGGCGCTTGTCGCGCTGAGCAACTGCGTGATGTTCTCCGTCGGATTCCTTGTCGTGGGCTTCCCTGTGCCCGTGGGCCTCGGCGTGTTCATAGGTCTGATCAGTTTCGTGCCCTATCTGCAAGTAGCAGGCATTGTGCCGGCCGCCGTGCTTGCGCTGCTCGCCGCCATCGACACAGGTGCCAGTTTCTGGCTGCTCATGGCCGAAGTATTGGCCGTCTACGTCGTGGTGCAGATACTTCAGGACACTGTGTTCACGCCAAAGATTATGGGGCGCATCATGGGCCTGCCTCCCGCCGTCGTACTGCTGGCGCTGAGCGTGTGGGGCTACGCATTGGGCATCACCGGGCTGATCATCGCCCTTCCGGCCACGACACTCATGATTTCCTACTACCGCCGCTATGTCGTTCCGTGCGGAAAAACGTGCGGGGCGCCCTCCGGCGGAGCGCCATGCGGTGCAAACGGTGCGCCCGGCGGGGACGAGGCGGAAATGATGGCCCGGCTGATGGAAGAAGAAGAGCGTCTCCTCTCGGCAGCCGGCCTTTCTCCGTCCGCCGGGTGCGGAGAAAAAGGCGAAGAAAAGGGAAAAGCGTGAAAAAAACGGCGCAAAACGCTGTTCTTTCAATATTTCTTTCTATTTTTGCACTCGCTTAACAGCAAAAGGTCTGATCCGCTAGCTCAGCTGGTAGAGCACAACACTTTTAATGTTGGGGTCTTGGGTTCGAGCCCCAAGCGGATC